>JBHEOR010000099.1:428-10548 GCA_046260685.1 Desulfopila sp. | reverse complement strand
TTGTTGAGGACGTCGACCCGGGGACGCTGGAAAACCCGGGAAAATCCCTCGTGGGAGGTTGTATCCTTGGTGCCCATGACTTTGTTGATTGGGTTACGCACGAGTTTCTCTCTTCCGAGGGGGCCTGCAGGGAGAAACCGCAGCTTACCGCGTTCCAATCCGGTGTAGAGTTGCGCATCATTGTTGCGGCTGTGTGTGATATGTTCGAGGTCGAGGTCGAGACAGTATTGGCCAAAGGCAAAAAGAGGAATCTCGCACGCGACGTGACCATCTATTTATCAAGAAAACTTGCACACATGAGTGGTAATGAGTTGGGGCGGTACTTCGGTGATATTTCCGGCGCCGCCATTACCATGCGCTACAAGGTTATAGCAAAAAAAATACAAGAAGACAAAAAGCTCAAGGACCGCATCGATCGTTTAGAGGAGCAAATAGTTAATAATTAAGATGCGACCCCACAAATAACCTGAGTAACCTGAATAACCAAGGGAGATTGATATGCTGGGAGCTATCGCGGGAGATATTATCGGTTCGGTGTATGAAGCGCGCGGCATCAAGACTAAAACGTTTCCGCTTTTTGACCCGCGCTGTACCTTCACGGATGATACAGTCCTGACAATCGCCGTGGCCGAGGCCATCCTCACCGGCCAATCATATCGTGCCTGTTGCCGGCGCATGGGACGCAGCTATCCCAACGCCGGCTATGGAGGCTCTTTTTTTCAGTGGCTTCGTGCTGAAGACCCCAGGCCCTACAACAGCTGGGGCAACGGAGCGGCGATGCGGGTGAGTCCGGTCGGCTTCGCCTTTGCAACACAAGAGGAGGTACTGGACCAGGCAGAACGAACGGCGGAAATCACCCATAATCACCCCGAGGGGATCAAGGGAGCCAAGGCGAGCGCGCTTGCTGTTTTTCTGGCCAGGACCGGGCACGATAAGGCGGCAATTAAAGCATGTCTGGTCGACTATTTCGGGTATGATCTGGAACGTAGTATCGACGGGATCCGGCCAGGCTACAGCTTCGACATTTCCTGCCAGGGTACGGTGCCGGAGGCTATTATCGCCTTTCTGGATTCATCCGGCTATGAAGACACCGTACGTAATGCCGTCTCGCTTGGCGGTGACAGCGATACCCTGGCCTGTATAACCGGCAGCATTGCCGATGCTTACTACGGCGGTGTCCCCGAAGAAATAGCCGACAAGGTCGAAGAGCTGTTGACACCGGATCTGTGGGAGGTGGCAAAGGCTTTTTGCGAGAAATTTCCACGTGAATAGTAGTAAGCGCCCATTCAGAAAAGGTCCTTGTCTCCCGGCTGCCCTGGAATCGTTCTTCTAAAAAGAGCCATTAGCGGGCGTGGAGAGGAACATAGCTGTATTCCTGCTCTCCTGTATAGATCTGGCGGGGACGGCTGATTTTCCAGTTGGGATCGTCCTGGCTTTCCTTCCACTGGGCAATCCATCCTGGAAGTCGCCCTATTGCAAACATTACCGTAAACATATTGGTGGGAATACCCATGGCTCTGAGTATAATGCCGCTATAGAAGTCAACATTGGGGTAGAGGTTGTGGTCGATGAAATAGGAGTCATTGATGGCGATTTCCTCCAGCTCTTGTGCGGTTTTCAGCAGGGGATCGGTGATTTGCATGGACAGGAGCAGGTCATCGCACATCTTTTTCATGATTTTTGCCCGAGGATCGTAGGTTTTGTAAACCCGATGGCCAAAGCCCATGAGCCGGAAGGGGTCGCTTTTATCTTTGGCCCGCTGGATTGCTTTTTGGCAGTTGCCGCCGTCAGTTTGTATCTGTTTGAGCATTTCGATGACGGCCTGATTGGCCCCTCCGTGCAGAGGGCCCCAAAGAGCGGCAATACCGGAGGAGATGGCGGCATAGAGGTTAACTCTGGCACTGCCGACCATGCGCACGGTTGACGTTGAGCAGTTCTGCTCATGATCGGCGTGAAGAATCCAGAATACCCGCAGGGCATTGACCACTTTCGGGTTGATCTCGTAGGGGGTTACGGGAGTGTCGAACATCATGTTGAGGAAATTCTCGCAATAGGTCAGGTCCGGGCGGGGGAGAACCAGTTCATGGCCCCTGGATATTTTATAGGACATGGCGGCCATGGTGCGAACTTTGGCCAATAATCGGGTCATGGTTATATTGATTTCCTCTTCCTGGATATCAAGGGCCGGGTAAAAGCTTCGCAGGGCGCTGACCATGGCCGAGAGTATACCCATGGGATGGGATGCTCTGGGGAAATTTTGGAAAAAGGCCTTCAGGTCGGTGTGGACCAGGCTGTTGTCATTGAGCCTTACCGAAAACCTGGTCAGTTCTTCCCTGTTGGGAAGTCTGCCGTTAATGAGCAGATAAGCGGTTTCCTTGAACGAGGACTGTTCGGCCAGTTGTTCAACGGGGATCCCACGATAGCGCAGGATTCCACGCTCGCCGTCCATAAAGGTAATGGCACTCAGGCAACTGCCGGTGTTGGCATAGCCTGGATCCATGGTGATAAAACCACTATCGGCCCTTAGCCTTGAGATGTCGATAGCTCTTTCTCCTTCACTTCCAGTAATCACGGGAAGCTTGACTTCCTTGCCGTTGTATGTGAGGGTCGCGAATTCGTCCAATATTTTGCCTCTCGAGTAGTATGCGTTTTTATGTGAGACCTGTCTTAAATGTTGATATTCTCTCTCAATACTATCTGTATGTCCTGTCAATGTAGCCTTTTTTGATTTTTTTTCCAGCAGCATTTTGCATGCACTGCACCCGGGATCCTCCACCTGGAAGATGAGGAAAAGTTTTTATTGTGTTATATCGATATATTACGAATTTGGTTGCATCATTTTGCCATCACTGATGATGCCCCCCCATACCTGGCAGGTAAGGGGAGGCTCGTGTGGTGTAAATGATGGTGTAGATGTTTGTCTTGCAAAGGAGGCGGCAGAAACAACAGGGTACGTCCTAGATCACGGAAACGAGCGCTTCACTTTCCACGCTGCGCCAGGCGCAGTCCCAGCATTGTTCAAGATATGCCGGCAAGGGATCTGTGAGGACACCGTCGATTCGCATGGATACCATGCGAATCGGGCCGCCGAATATTGCCACCAACGCCACATTGGGATCAAGGGCACGGATTTCGCCGTTCTGCTGCCCCTTGGTCACCATCTCTTTCATTTTTAAAAAGGGCAGCGAGGCAAACACTGATTTTTCCACGGGCATGAATTCCCGGTGTTTAGTGTAGAAAAGGTATTGCATGGAAGCGGCGTTTCTTTCCGTGGTATCAAATAAATGCTCAACGATAGCCTTGCAGCGGTCATGGGCGCCGGCATAATTCCTCTCGATTTCGCAGAGGTGCTCATACAGGCAATTTTCGATATTGCTGAAAAGGGTTATGGCTATGGCCTCCTTGTTCTTGAAATAATTATACAGGGTGCCGACACTGAGATTCGACGCAGTCTGGATGTCACTGACCGATGTGTTGAAGTAGCCTCTTTCCGTGAAAAGTTGTAAAGCCTCAAGAAGAATGGTCTCCTGACGCTGCTGCATTTTTTCGTTTCGCATTGTGATGTTATAAACTCAAATTTTCCTTTGTTATTGTTAATAAAAGTTACCAACCAAAGATTACCAACCAAAGAGTACCAACCGTTTTTTCAACCGTTTTTTGCGCAAAGTTCGCAACACCGATCCTACGGGCTATAGGAGTTGATGCTCTATTTTTAGGCCACCCCTTTTTTCAGATAATCTAAGGCATTGAGCGGAAAGTGTCAACCAGTCAACCACAAAGTGGCACTACAGTGGCACTACAGTGGCACTGCAGTGGCACTGAAGTGGTACTGAAGTCGCACTGAATTTGTTGATACTGTAGGGTAGCCGCTGGAGCAGTGATGAATAAATTAATGCCAAAGACCATGCCAGGCTTTGCCAGGTAGAGCGTCGAATCTGTTTGAGCCTCTCGCCCCCGATCGTGGAAATATTATGGTGACCGACAATAAATGGCACGATAGCAGATGTAATGCGCGAATGATTGGCAGGCGGTGATGAGCTATTCGGTGTGGCTGGCTTCATCATCGGCAAGAAAGTCCCGTTTGAGCTCAAGATTGACGATATTGAGGTGGCGGTACATTTCCTCTCTGGCATTTTCACCGTCACCGGCTTCGATATACCGGACGATGGTGCGGGCTGTGCTGACAGCTTTTTTGACGTTAAAGGGCATAGAGATGCTTAGAGCGTTATCCATGAAGCCGATATGGCTGTGCGCCCTGTCAACCAGAAGCTTGACGATTTCAAGCAATGCTTTGTTGCCGCCTGCCTCGGCCAGGTGGAGATGGAAATCAAAGTCGAGGTCATAAAAGGTCTGGGTGTCGCTGAAGGAGGCTTCCATCTGTGCGGTTATCTGCCGCAGTTGTTCTATATCCTGGGGGCCGGCATCCCTGGCGGCAAGGAAGGCCACTTCGCATTCCACAAGTTCGCGGGCCTTGAGCAGGTCTGCCAGGCTGACGGCCTCCAGGGCCTGATGAAGCTGCAGCCCCATTTGCTCGGACTTTGCCGGTGTTTCAGCCACAAATGTACCCTTGCCGCGAACAACCTTGAGATAGCCAAGGGTGTTGAGGACCTTTACGGCTTCGCGAACAGACCCCAGCCCTACATTGAACATCTTTGCCAGTTGCCGCTGCGAAGGCAGGCAGTACCCGGGCTCGAGTTCTCCGCTTTGGATTTTGGCGATAATCTGTTTGACCAGGGCTTCGGGGGCCGAGGCGATCTGTATGGTGTCAAGTTTCATAGACTCCTTGCCCTTGAGTCCTTCGAGCAGAGTTTTGTTGGCAGTCAGCTCATACTATTTACCTTACCCATTCTGTGAAAGGAAGCTAAAATATTGAGCATCAATGCGATTGACGGTAGAAATGAGATTACTCCCTGTCTCCACCGGGGGCAACTGGAGTCTGCTCCAGTCTTTCATGGGCGTAATACATAGCGGTGCCGATAACATTGAGAGCCATCGGCAGGATGTAATCGGACAGCGTGGAACCATGCGTTGTGTCATCCGGTATTCCAGGGACCAGGATGATTTCACTTAGAGGGTGTTTTTTCAGATCGGCCAATCTGGAATCGGCGCCAAAGGCTTGTTGTGTAATGACCAGGAGCCGGGCATAGCGGCTGCCGAAGGTAGCGAGCTCATCGAGCGCGGCATCAAAAGAGCTTTCACTTGTGGCATCGATGATGACAAGGCAGTCTTCATCCATGTCATAGTCGTTTTGGATGACCGGCAGGTACCACGCGTCTTCGTACCATAAGGGACCTGTCGGGCTGTGTTGGGCGATGCTTCCGGGGTCTTTGAGAAAAGCATCGATGTCGCTCCCCGCCAGATACCTCTTCTCCCATTGCCTGATCCGTTCTTCCGAGGAAATTTGCAACAGTTGTTGCCGCGAGGTCAGTCTGACATATTTTGCTCGGCATGCCGGATCGATCAAAACCAGATGAGTGTGGGCGCTCACCCCGAATATCTCACTCTCCAGGTTGATGTTTTTCCGGCGGTGGAATAACTGCTTGAAGAACGTACAATTGCCCCGCAGTCCGGTGATGAAAAGCCGCTTTTTGTAAAAGCGATTGTCCTCTACCGCTTGATCAATTGTGTGGCGCAGGTTCTCGTTGAAGAGGATGGCCTCGAGTGAAGGAAGCAGCAGTTTGAAATGTTGGGTGAGCTGTTGGCGTACTTTTGGCACATGATGCCGAATAATTCGAAGGAATAGCAGGGACAGGCCGAAATAAATCTGTATATGGTGGCAGAACTCCAAAGGATGGCGAAAAACGAAATTACCGTGGGATTGGCTGAACACCTTGTTGGTTTGAGTATCGTAGTCCGGGCCTACCCAGAGTATGTTCTTGGGGAAGAAGGTAGAGATCGGGTCCAGCGTGGCAGGTTCCGGCGGCTTCGAGGCCACAATGACAAGCAGGCTGTCCTGGGTACTCACCCCCCGCAGCTTTTCGGGAAACTCAACCTGCATCGGTGTCTGGAAAAATTGGCTCCAGGAATGAACAAAATTACGGCACCCTCCCTCTGCTGCCCTGTCAGTCGGCACAAAGATGATGATGCCGTCTTCGGCAAGATTGCTGAAGATCAGCCTGGCCGTCTCGTCAATCGTGTTGTCGTCAACTTTCGTAAAAAACGTGGAAAACGCCTGCTCGTCCTGGAAGAGCGTGCATAGTTGTCGCATCTCCCGGTAATAGTTTTTTTCATCATCTTCCAGGCTGTCTGCCACCTGGAAAAGAGTCTTTTCCGCCTTTGTGCCCTTGTAAAGTGAGACCGCGGCACTGTTCTGCCGGTTCAATTTTGCCAGGGTGTCGGCGATCTGGGTTGATTGGGGTGTCCTGGCCCTGCCCGCAGTGATCGATTTGGTGATGTTTCTCGGCAGTTGGCCGGAGAGTCGGCCTCGAGCAAGGCCGTAATAAAAGCCCATAAGAAACATAAACACCAGGTCGATAAAGGGCTGCAGATAATCGGCCGTTTTGGGGACGATGATGGCCCTTGCCGCAAGTGCTTGAATGGTGTCGATTTCTCTGTTTTTGTAACTTACCGCATAAAAGGGAATTTTCCTTTTGCCAAGCGATGACATAAAGCTGACCGCCTGGTCCAGTCTGGCGGTGCTGGTGGCGCTCACCACGATCATGTCCTCGTGCTGCGGTTGTCGTGCCAGAAAATCGTCCAGGGTGGAGTAATCGATGGTGATCCCCATGGAGTTCCAGGCGTTGATCTCCAGGTTCATGGCGGAAAGTCTCGAAGTGCCGATGTCGTAGAGCGAGTCAACGAGGTAATGTATGGTGCTCTTTTGACATTCCACCGAGATTTCCTTGCAGAAATCGACAATTTCGTCACTCTGTAACAGATGGGTCAGTTTTGGGGGCAGCTGGCGCAGTGTTTGAAGGGATTGCGCACTTTTTGCGGTGCTGCCGCTTTGTAAACCGGCAAGATAGAGGCACAGGAGATACAGGGTCAGCAGGGTGGAGACAGCGCTCTTGGTGGCCACCAATGTCACTTCCTCGCCGCTGAGAACAGGGATGATACCGCCGCTGCCGCGGACAATCAAGGCCAGGTCGGAAAAGGGTTTTTCGGTGATGCCGATCATCAATATGCGCTTCTGCTCAAGGCGGGAGGCGAAGTCCACCATGTCCGAAGTTGTTCCCGACCAGGAAACCAGCACTACCAGATCTCTGTCGGGATCTATCTCTTTGTCTATATTGTTGAATTCATGGGGAGTGGCTTCGATGAGATTGACCCCGGTGAAAAACTGTTCCATGTTTTTTTCTACAATTTCGGTGAGCAGAAAGCTGGTACCGGTGCCCACCAGGATAATGCGGTTGAGCGTCGATAATTTTTTGCCAAAGCGCCTCTGCAGCAGCCGTGTTTTAATGTCGAAAAACAGGGTGTCGGTTTTGGGACAGCTGTGACGATTGAGTATCTCGTGGAACAGTGGCGGTATTTCCAGCAAATGCTCCTCATAAAAGGTTTTACCGAATTCCTTTTTAAAGGTGATCGGTGTGAGATATGTTTGTTCCGCTTGAATGGTGTTTTTTTCTCTTCCAGAAAAATCGAGAATTTCCAGTTCTCTGAGAACGTTTCCCTGTTCTGCTTTGGTCTCCACTCTGGCAAAGGTGGACTCTTCACTCAAAGCGTGGATATCGACGCGAAATGGTGCCAGCAGCGCCATCTTTTCACGTTTGAACCATGCTTCGCTGTTGTCGGCGCTGTCGTCAAAGTAGTCGGGTTCGACGATCAATGATTTTTTAGAATATTCCGCCATGAGCCGGCGCAGCTTGTGCCCCACAGAAAGGATGAGGTTTTGGGGGAAGAGGCCGATGGCGGCGTTGACATCGGAGACCACCATAAAATCTGAGGTGTCGCGTCGTTTGACGATATAGACGGGCCGTTTATGTGCACCTATAAAAAGCTTGCTGGGGGAGATGAGGGATATGCCGCTAACGGCAAATTGACCGCCGTCGGCGCACATCGTTTCGCAGGCTTTGATAAATGCTAATTCATCGAGGTCCTGCTCTGATTTACCCTGAAGTTTTGTGAAGATGCCGTAATCAACGGAGGTGCTGGATATGGAAAACTCCTCAAGACCCATGTGGTGCTGCCGCTCAATTATACGATAACGTTTGCGGGCATCGGAGATCGTGTCGAAATAATGCCCCCAGAGCATGGCGAACATCTCCGTGGAGTTTTCGCTGCGCAGGGGGATACCTGCTACTGTGGTGATGTAGTCACGGACTTTTGATTCGAGTGCGGAGCTGAACATACCGTTGAGCACCACGCTGCGCCGCCTGTGCTCATCGACAAAGGGGTGGGCGTTACGGACCGATATGGAGGACTGGATGGCCCATCTTCCCTGGGCGATAACCGGCTGGACCATGAACTTGAGCAGGAGCGGATGAGTACTCCCGGGAACGTGGCCGGGCGGAGAAGACAGCGGTCCCAATGCATCGCCCATGTGCTTCATATAGATTTCCGTCTGGAAATATGTCAGGGCCGCCGCCGCTGCAAGACCATAAACGTTATGGAGTTTTTCTCTTTTGTAGAGGCTGCGCCAATGCACCGGCGGGGTGGATTTGTACATGGCCCAAAAATTGACGAAAATATCCTGTATTTTGTCCTGCACCGCCGGATTTGTCATGGTGCGTGTCAGAACATTGCTGTCGATGTTCCTGAAAAGGTTTGCGATTCCATCCGTGGTATAGTCGCAGGGCAGAACGACCTCGACGTTTTTCAAAAAATGCCATACCTGTTTGCGCAGGTGTGGATGATGCCGGGGTGCGGCAGGGTCATCACGATGTTTCTGGAAGGGTTCGCCGTGGGCGCAATGGTAGAAGATACGTTGAAGTTCAGCCGCCAGATCATTCCTGTTGAGAGAGGGGGGAGGCGCTGTTTGCTGTTGCTCCATGGCATGGGCAAAAGCACGGCTGATCAGTTTTTCCACGAGTCCCAGGGGCAGGTCGCAGTCATTGCCGAGCCGCTCTATGGTTTTTTTTAAGTTTTTGGGGGAATCGATTGGGAAGCGTTGTCGAATATCCGGCGTTCCAGGTGTTCCCGGGGCAATCTTCACGCCGGACAGGGGTGTTGTCAGCTCCGACCAGCGCGGGGGGGACATCTTTTTTATGGCTGTTTCGCCCTGGTCAAATCCTTCAAAGGCAAGAAGCTTCTGCTGGTTTGCGGCGGGGGTATCAAAAAAGCCGTGCAGGTCATCGGTGAGCAACCAGACCCTGCGCATTTCATCTTCATCAAAGACTGGTGAATCGAGGAGCCTGTCGATGAAAGGATCAAAGGAGCCCAGCTCTTTTCGTATTTTCAGGGGCTCGAGTTCGCTGCCGATCAGGCCGAGGCCGGTGCTGTCCGGGGCGCGGTAGATAATGGCCCACATCCCGCTTAATATGCGGGTCAGTCTGTTTTCCGCGTTGCCATAATAGGCGACTATACCGCACATAGGTTCTGCTGTCCCGGTGTCGATGGTTGATCAAGTATGCAAGGCGTGGTGCTCCGGCTCAGGACACTATTTTTCCGGCCCGGACGTTTTTGAGATATTCCATGCAGAAACTATCCTTGCCCAGAAGCATATCAGCGGTTTTGATGGCGGCAATGATGGTGTCGTCAAGTGGGTCGAGTATTGCCGAGTCCATGCCGGCGCCCATCATGAGGGTGAGAAAAACTCTGTTTATCATGCGGCGCTCCGGCAGACCGTAGGATATATTGGATAATCCACCGGTAATGTGAACAGCCGGGTATGTCGTTGTGATACCCCGAACGGCCTCCAGGACCATTACTCCTTTACCGGCATCCGTGCTGATGGGCTGGACCAGGGGATCGATGTAGATGTTGTCCTGTGCCATGCCGATGCCTTCAAGTTCTTCGATGAGCCGTTTGGCCCGTGAGTAGATTTCAAAGGACGAGGCCGGCATGCCGTGATCGTCCATACACAGAGCAATGATGGAACACTGTTTATCCACTTTATCCTTTAAAAAGGGGAGCATGGTATCGAAACGTTCCTGTTCCAGGCTGATGGAGTTGACCAATGGCGGGGTGTCCACCAGGGCAAAGGCCATTTCCAGGATTTTTGGATCCGGGCTGTCAAGGC
>JBHEOR010000099.1:0-333 GCA_046260685.1 Desulfopila sp. | reverse complement strand
GAATTTTGCCGGCTGTAACCAGCGCTTTTGCTTTCTTGACGGCCGAGCCGGCATCGGCGGCGTAGCTGTCGGCGCCGATCTCTGCGGCGTAGGCCTCGGATAACGGGGCGCCGCCCACCATGATTTTGACCTGGTCTCGAAGTCCAGCTTTATCCACTGCGTCAATGGTTTTTTTCATCATCGGCATGGTCGTGGTCAGCAGGGCGGAGAGGCAGAGAATGTCGGCATTGTGTTGCTTGATCTGGTTGATGAATTCTTCGGGTGCTATGTCGACGCCAAGGTTGTAAACCGTCAGGCCTGAACTTTCCAGCATCATGGCAACCAGGTTCTTGC
>JBHEOR010000098.1:10249-10669 GCA_046260685.1 Desulfopila sp. | reverse complement strand
CGACTGCGTGCAGGGATCGATCTGCGAGAGGCAGAAGCTCGGGAGCTGGCCGCAGTGTACGCTTGGGATGTGTTGAATGCTCTTGAGGAAGTGGAAACGGCTTTGAGCAATGATCGTTATTTTGCAGCCCAAATTGATCTCCTGGAAGAGCGGCTGGAAAATATACGTAAGGCGGCACAACTGATAGAAGATCAGTATCAACGAGGCCTGGTGTCGCTTCTTGATGTGCTGGTAACGGAACGCCGCCGGTACGAAGCTGAACAGGAATATCTGATGACAGCGCAGGCGGCCTGGAATAATCGTGTCGCCCTTTATCTGGCGCTTGGCGGAGATTGGTTTGACAGGCAGCTTAACTTGAAACCCATGCGTGTACCCTGGGAAGAACAATAAATGAATGATGGCGTCGTAAAAACTCTTCAT
>JBHEOR010000098.1:0-10239 GCA_046260685.1 Desulfopila sp. | reverse complement strand
GTACTATAGTACGCCGAAATGATAGAAATTTTGCGCGCCTTGCATATGAAGTTTTTTACTTAGCCATCAGAAAAATTAAATTTTTACGAGTTGATCATGGATGAGAATAAGGAAGAGGGGAAAAGCGGGAGACGTTGGGGATGGCTGCAGTTATTGCTGGTCATTTCGTTGATCTCCGGAGCTTTCCTGCTGTCCCGTCACCTCTCATCCCTGCAAATGGGGCCACAGCCTGAAACTTTGGCCAAAGAACTTCGACCGCTGGTTGAGACGGCGGAAGTAATCCCTCAAACTCATCGTCTTCGCTTTAAGACCACGGGAACCGTCCAGGTGAGGGCCATGACCGATATAGTGCCTCAGGTCAGTGGCCGGATTGTCGAGATTGATGATAATGCCTTTGCCGGCGGCCTGTTCACCCCTGAGACGGTTCTGTTCAGCATCGACAAAGAGGACTACATCCTGGCACTTGAACAGATGAAGGCCGAAGTAAGCCGGGTGGAAACAGAGCTTGAACTGCAGCGGGCAAGATCGGAAACTGCAGCCGCCGAGTGGCGTGACCTGAATCCGGGAAAACCAGTACCTCCGCTGGTTGGCGAGACGCCCCAGCTTAAAACTGCACAGGCAGCACTTGATGGAGCGATCTCTCAATTGAAAAGTGCGCGACTGGATCTGTCGCGCACGGATTTCATGTTGCCTTTTTCCGGGCGTATTACCGAACTCGAGCTGGAAAGAGGACAGAACGTTGTTGCCGGTCAATCCTATGGGCAGGCGTATTGGCTGAATGCTCTGGAAGTTGATATGCCGCTTCTGAGCCGGCAGTTAAAATGGCTGCTTGAAACTGAAGCTCCGGAAATTACAGTATCGAGCGATTTCTTAAGTGGAAGTTCGTATCCTGCCTCAGTCAAACGCATTGCCGCCAAACTTGATCCGCAGACCAGGATGAGCCATGCTATTCTGGGATTCGAGACACAGATGACCGAACTGTTGCCGGATGTTTTCGTTGAGGTCGATGTTGTCGGCCCTGAAAGAAAAAACGTCTGGGTGCTCCCGCTGAATGCCCTGCAGGAAAATGGCGGAATCTGGGTTGTTACCGGCAATAATACGCTCACTCT
Source organism: Desulfopila sp. (assembly GCA_046260685.1). Classification (GTDB taxonomy): domain Bacteria; phylum Desulfobacterota; class Desulfobulbia; order Desulfobulbales; family Desulfocapsaceae; genus Desulfopila_A. Next base: position 9,130 of record JBHEOR010000098.1, on the reverse strand, counting down.
TCTGCGGCCGCCGATTATTCAGATTACTCGGGATGCTGTGGTTGCGGAAAGTGACGGTTCAACGATTAAGGTGGTGCTCGGGAACCTGACAGAGGCAACAGAACATACGTCTGTCCGCCTGAGTGAAAGAAAACGGAATGAGGCGCAGCCTGATGAATGATGAGAATTCCACCCCCTCACACGGAAACTCCGGTTCTGGTATTGTTCAATGGTTTATAGGCAACCGTGTTGCTGTTAATCTGCTGATGCTCTTCCTCATCAGCGGCGGCATAATGGCGACCTTCAATATGCGTATGGAGCTGTTTCCTTGCGTTGATCCACGTACTATAACCATCCAGGTTCCTTATCCGGGAGCCACACCTAACGAGGTTGAGGACGGTATAACCAGACGGCTTGAAGAGGCGGTCATTGGCGTAGAGGGAGTAAAACAGGTAACTTCCATAGCCCAGGAAAATATCGGGGTGGTCACTCTTGAAGTGGAAGAATTCATCAACACAGCGGACGTCCTCGACGATGTAGAAAATGCGGTCGACCAGCTTGTCGAATTTCCACCGCAGGATGCAGAGGAAATGATTGTCACTCTGGTTAAGCCTCAGCCTGAAGTTATTACCCTGGCGCTCTATGGTGATGTGCCTGAGCTGACTTTGAAAGGCTGGGCTGAGCGGATCAAGGATGAAATGGTGAGGAGTAAGGGAATATCCCTGGTCAGTCTGACGGGGGACCGGGATTATGAAATATCGATCGAGATATCGGAAAATAATCTGCGCCGTTACAATCTGACCCTGGAAGAAGTTGGCGGCATCGTTGCCGCCTGGTCTCTCGATCTTCCCGCCGGTACCGTGGAGTCGGAATCTGGGGATATACTGTTGCGTGTTCAGGAAAAGGGCTATACAGGAGAAGCATTTGAACAAATTGTCGTCAGGAGCGGGCCGGACGGCAGTCTTCTCAGGAGCGGGCCGGACGGCAGTCTTCTGCGCCTTGGAAATATCGCCACTATCGTCGATGGCTTTAAAGATGACAATCTGATCACCCGTTATAATGGGCAATCGGCAATTTTTATTAAAGTTTCCCGCAGTGAATCGCAGGACGCCCTGGCAGTCGAGCAGGCGGTCCTCGATTTTTTGGAGGAGGTGCGGTTACCTGCGGGAATCCGCATAGATATTCTGGAAGATCGAACTGTCCTGTTAAAGCAGCGGATGAATCTTCTGCTTCGTAACGGCCTGATAGGCTATACCCTTGTTTTTCTCGTCCTTCTGCTTTTTCTGGACCTGAAACTTGCCTTCTGGACCAGTCTTGGCATTCCTATCTCGTTTCTCGGCGGCCTTCTGGTGGTAAACCTGATAGGGATGAGTTTTAACATGATCACCCTTTTTGCCCTGATTGTTGTTCTGGGTATTGTTGTCGATGATGCTATTGTCATCGGTGAGTCCATTTTTACCGAACAGGAGGCAGGCAGTAAAGGTGCTGCAGCGGCGGCTAAAGGTGTAATGGCAGTCCGCGCTCCCGTCACCATCGGTGTTCTGACAACAGTAGCTGCTTTTGCTCCACTTGCTTTCACTACAGGAACACTTGGTCAGATCATGCGGCCGATCCCTATTTTTGTCATTAGCATTCTTTTGATCTCACTAGTGGAGGCGTTTATCATTCTTCCCGCCCATCTTTCCTCGTCGAGTCGATGGAGTCGCGGCATCGTTGCCGATATAAGTGAAAATTTTAACCGGATGCTGAATCATTTCGTCGACTCATTTTTTTTACCTCTTCTGAGAAAAGCAATTGAGCTGCGCTACGCAGTTCTTGCATTGTTTGCCGCCATCTTACTCATCATGTTCGGCATGGTGCAGGGTGGCATTATCCGCTTCATATTCTTTCCCCAGATCGAAGGTGATCAGGTGACCGCCACACTGGTGATGCCGGTCGGCACTCCTTTTGAGGTAACTGAAAAAAATGCAGAGGGGATTTTAAACGCCGCAGCACAGGTACAGGCCGATTTGCAGAGTGAAGAAGGAAAAAACCTGTTCAAAAGCACATCACTTATCATCGGTGCACTTTTCAGCGAACAGGGTCCTGCAGGTGCACAGGGTGTAAGTGCCACCACCAGCAATCGAGCGGATCTTCGGATTCAGCTGATTGATGCACCTTTACGAACCGTTTCGGCCAGGGATGTGGAGTATCGGCTTCAGGAAGCAGTTGGCAATATTCCAAATGTCGATGAGCTGTCATATAACAGCAGTCTGGTATCCGGTGGAGAAGATATCAAAATCGAACTGGCTAATGATGATGTCGATCTTCTGAGTGGAGCTGTCAGTCGGTTGAAAGAAAAAATGGGAAATTTGGATGGGGTCACTGAAATCGCAGATACTCTGAAGGCAGGTAAGCTGGAATATGTCTTTGAACTCACTCCGGAAGGTCTAGCCGCAGGTTTGAAGCCGGGCGATATTGGCCGTCAGCTCCGTAATGCCTTCTTTGGATATGAAGTCCAGCGTATTCAAAGAGCCCGCGAGGAGTTAAAGGTGATGGTGCGTTATCCTAAAGATGAGCGGGAACAGATTCACAACATTTATGATTTCAGGATTAATCTTCCTGACGGTGGACAGGCGCCAATCACGCAAATGACGAAAATTCGTGAACAGCGCAGTTATGAACAAATAATACGGGTGAATGCTCAGAGGGTAGCCAATGTTACAGCTGATGTCGATGAACAACTCACTACCCCGCAGGAGGTGCTTGATTTTATTATGACAGAGATCATTCCGACCATCCGCGAAGAATTCCCAGGGCTCTCGGCGCGTGTCGCCGGAGAAAGTGAAGACAGAAACGAAGATATGGCTTCTCTTGCCGGCAATATGCTGATAGCGTTGCTGATAATTTTCGTTATGCTGGGCGCTCAGCTTAGAAGCTATGTTCAACCGCTGATTGTGATGGCTGTCATTCCCTTTGGCGTAGTCGGTGCTTTACTCGGCCACCTGCTGCTTGGATACGATCTTTCCTTTATATCGGCTTTTGGCATTGTGGCTTTGACCGGGGTTGTCATCAATGATTCGGTGGTTCTCATAGATTATTATAATAAACAACATCGGGAAGAGGGGCTGGAGCAGGCGGACGCAATTTGCAAAGCTGTTCGGCGTCGCCTGCGTCCTATTCTGCTGACTACGATGACTACCAGTTTAGCTCTGCTGCCGATGCTTCTGGAAAGCAGCCTGCAGGCACGTTTTCTTATCCCCATGGCTATCAGCCTTGCATTCGGTCTGCTTTTTGCCAGTTTCGTTTTACTTCTCCTTTTGCCGATCATGCTGCGTATTGTTTCTGATTTAAGTCCGCCGTACACTTTTCTGAAATTTGCAGGGAAAAAATGATAATGTAAAAAATACGGAAGATCTCTCAACCCGACCTTCTTCACAATCTGAAATACATAAAGTAAGGAATTTACACAATGGTAGGAAGAACTGTGCCCAGACGTTATAAATTCATATTGGAATACGACGGCACCAATTTCAGCGGCTGGCAGAAGCAAAACGATGCCCGTACCGTGCAGGGTGACCTGCTGAAAGGTGCCGAACGCGTCTTTGGCAGCGTACCCATGGATATACAGGGATGCGGCCGTACCGATGGCGGGGTCCATGCCCTTTTATACGCGGCTCATCTGGAGGTGGTAAGTGAGCTGGAACCGGACAAGGCGGCTGAGATGCTCAATGATACTCTACCAAAAGACATCGCTGTTCTGTCTATGGAAGCGGTCGATCCCCGCTTTCACGCCCGGCACAGCTGTGTTGCCAGAAGCTATATTTACCAATTGAAAACCCGAAAATCTGCTTTTGCAAAGCGCTATAACTGGTGGATACGTGAAAAACTTGACGTTGCAGCCATGCAGCGCGCCGCACAAGTGATGGTCGGGATGCATGATTTCGCGTCCTTTGCTGAAAAGCAGGAGCTAAAAAAAACGACTAAAGTATTGGTGCACATGGTGCAGCTGGTGGAAGATAAGGATTTAATAACCGTCAGAGTGGTCGGCTCTCATTTTCTCTGGCGAATGGTACGCCGGATGGTCGGAGTCCTTGTCGAGGTCGGGTGTCACCGATTAACGGAAGAAGATGTGCGAAGTTTCCTTCATGCCCCTTCAACGGTACCGTTCAATCACACGGCACCGCCGGCCGGCCTTTTCTTTGAACGAGCCATCTATGACGAGGAAGAATTACTCTAATTCTCACCGGCTCTAATACTGTTCCCCTTCGGGAACCTGGTACCGCGAAGGGGTGGTGTCGTAAAGCCGGTGACTTTAGTCACCGGTAACGGATTCCCTCTGTAACTGTAGTTCTGAAGGGACGCTGTCAGGTACGCGTTTCGCGATTGAACCAAAAAATATTCATAATGATGTTGGGAGTTTGCCATGAAACAACAGACGGGAGAAGATGTTTATCAGGTTCGTGCACTTCAGCTGGTCGATCAGGCTCATCAGGTACTTGGTCGGCATCGCGGTGACGACTCCCGGTCCGGATGGATCAGCGGCCTTGATGAGGAAGAGAGCAGAGCCCAGCGAAGTGCAACCTGGACCTCCCATCTTGATATCAATAGGGTTATGCTTGCTGCCAGTCTTGTGCCTGGCGGTTACTTGTAGAATATTCTGCGGGCGGGCACAGGGACCCGCCCCTTGCAGGGAATTCCCATCATCATCGGTTCACCGTAGGGGAGCCTCCCCGTGGGCTACTTATAGACTGAGGCAGGTACCATTTTCCGGATCAAAAAGATGCAGGTTGTTCGTATCCGGTTTTAAGTAAAGAGGATCGCCCCGATCAATCTGATATGACGGATCAAGTCTGACTATGCCCTGGATCTTGCCGTTTTTTGATATTCTTCGATCCAAATCCTCGGGAAGAGAAAATGACTCGTCTTCATCTGTTACATCCAGTTCAAAATGAACAAAGGCGTCGGCTCCCAGCCATTCAACCATGGTTGTGCTGGCCGACAGCAGTGACGCATCATCGTCAACTACCGCCAGATGTTCAGGGCGCAGCCCGACAATAACTTTTTTATCTGAATCGTTATGCTTCATTGTCGGCAGATCAATAGCTACTTTGGTACCAGGGAGCAGCAGCCTGCCTTTTTTGAGCCGCCCGGGAAGAAAATTCATAGCCGGAGAGCCAATGAAACCGGCGACAAAAAGATTGGCCGGATCATTATAGAGTTCGCGGGGCGTGCCTACCTGCTGCAATTTTCCCCGGCGAAGAACGGCCAGTCGGTGTCCCAGAGTTATTGCTTCGGTCTGGTCATGGGTAACGTAGATCATGGTGGTTTTCAGCTGCTCCTGAAGACGGGCGATTTCATTGCGCATCTGGCTTCTCAGTTTGGCATCAAGATTGGATAAAGGTTCATCGAGCAGAAAGACATCCGGTTCACGAACCATAGCCCTGCCCATGGCCACCCTTTGCCGCTGTCCACCTGAAAGGCTTCGGGGCATTCGCTTCAGCAACTCGCCCAGTTCCAGAGCATCTGCAGCCCTTGTCACCCTGCGTTTGATTTCTTCTTGCTGCATTCCTGCAATTTTTAACGGAAAGGCCAGGTTTTTCTGCACAGTCATATGGGGGTAAATGGCATAACTCTGAAAAACCATGGCCATATTTCTCTCCCGTGGATCAAGGTTATTGACCAGCCTGCCGTCAACCCGAATTTCTCCTTCTGAGATCGAATCCAGTCCGACAATCATATTAAGAAGTGTAGATTTGCCGCAGCCGGACGGCCCGAGCAAAATAAAAAACTCGCCATCCGCGATAGTAAGAGAAATATCCTTGACGGCCTCTGTGCCGTCGGGAAAGCGTTTACTGATGTTATCCAATTGAATTTCAGCCATTTTATCATCCTTATCCTTGATGAGTTCGTAAAAACTTTAACTCTTCGGAATGACGTTCCCCGGGACTTTTTACGACGCCATCATCCTTTAACAGCTCCGGCGGTTAGTCCTGCGACAATTCTCCTCTGGAAAATCAGGACCAGGATAATGAGGGGAACAGTAACTACCACTGCCGCGGCGGCAATGGAGCCGGTCGGCTGTTCGAAACGGGAACTGCCGGTAAAGAATGCTATGGCCGCCGGGACAGTCCGTGCCTGATCTGTTGAGGTAAGCGAAATAGCAAACAGAAAATCATTCCAGGCAAATATGAAAACTAGTATGGCGGCACTGAATACCCCCGGTGCGGCCAAGGGCACAATTATCATCCGGAAGGCCTGGAAGCGTGTGGCTCCATCCACTCTGGCAGCCTTGTCCAGGTCCCATGGAATCTCGCGGAAGAAAGCAGAAAGTGTCCAGATAGCCAGGGGAAGTGTCAAGGTAATATAGGGCAGAATAAGACCGGGCCAGGTGTCATAGAGACCGATAGAACGCCATATATTGAAGAGTGGCCCGATAATGGAAACCGGTGGAAACATGGCAACAGATAAGGCAAAGGCCATAAACAGCCTGCGTCCTGCAAATTTGAGCCGGACCACGGCATAGGCGGCAAACATGGCGATCAAAATTGCCAGTATCGTCGAGAGAAAGGCAATGCCAAGCGAATTCCACAGGGCGGCAGGAAACTGTGCGTCGGCAAAAATTGTACGATAGTGCTCAAACGTTATGCGCTGAGGCCAGAAGCGATTATCACCCAGGTCGGCAGGATGTTTGAGGGAAAGTGAGAGTATCCAGACGATTGGAGTGAGGGCGTAAAGAACAGCCAAAAAACTGCCGGCAGTCCAGCAGAAACGATCTAGCCCGCGGGTTAAACCTGTTTCCGAACTGTTCATTATTCCTCCTCCCCGGTCAGGGTCCCGGCGATACCGAAACCCTTGAGATAAGCTGCTGCAATGAACAGTACACAGAAAAATATCAGTATTGAAACCGCCGAACCAAGTCCCAAGTTGAGGCGGGAGATTAAAGCATGGTAGCCGATGATGGAGACTGTTTCAGTGTTTTGTGCTCCCCGGGTCTGGACGAATACCGTATCAAAAATCCGGAAGGCATCAAGAGTTCGAAAGAGGAGGGCGACGGCAATGGTCGGTTTCATGATTGGCAGGATTATCAAGGTGAACCTCTGCCAGGCGGATGCACCATCTACTCTTGCGGCACGCAACAAATCTTCAGGAACAAGCGTGAGCCCGGCAAGCAGTAAAAGCGACATGAAAGGCGTTGTCTTCCAGATTTCAGTAAGAATAATGACCAGAAAGGCGCTCCAGCGTTCCCCGAACCAGGAGAGTTCCATACCAAACATGCTGTTGATAAACCCGGTGCTCGGCATAAAGGCAAATTTCCAGATCAATGACGCCACGACAGTAATTATGCCATAGGGAATAAGAATGGAGGCCCGCACCAGCCTGCGGCCGACAATTGCCCGGTGCATAATGAGGGCAAAGGCCATACCCAGCAAGAGCTCTACGCTGACTGAACAGACGGTGATTATCATCGTATTGAGCAAACTCTCCCACCAGATCGGAGAGCTGAGAACGGAGAGATAATTGTCGGCACCGATAAAGGCCCGGCTGTCTGGAAAACGCAGATCGTAGCGGAACAAGCTGAGCTGGAATGCGTAAATTATGGGGTAAGCGGTCACTATGATCATAGTGATCAGGGCCGGGGAGCAGAGCAGCCATCCGAGTTTTTGATCCGAGAGTTTGAAAGATCTCATAGCAGACCCTCCGAATGCAGGGCTCGATTAATTGCCTCCCGCAATCGAGCCAGATCGTCATCGGTATCGATAGACCGCATTGGATGGAGAGTATGATTGATGGCCAGAGAAATATCGTTGTAGAGAGGAGTCTGAGGCCGTTGCACCCCGCTTTCTAAAGTTTCGAGAAGAAGGTCTGCAAAGGGAAAAATTTCGCGAACAACGGCATCTTTATAAAGTGAGGTAATTGTGGGAGGAAGGCCTCCTTTTTCAACCGCCAGCCGTTGATTATTTTCCGAAACCAGACAGGCGGCAGCGGTAAAGGCAACCTGAGGGTGTTTGGAATAAGTGCCTATTCCCAGGTTGATGCCGCCGATGGTAACACGGCTGGGATGATCATTGGAGACGGCAGGCCAACGGGCCCATCCCATATTTTCGGCAATATCAGGAGCATTTTGCCTGGCACTGGGCCAGACGAAGGTGTAATTGATCATGAAGGTTGAATTGCCGGCTTCAAAGGCTAGCCGGGCATGGTCTTCCCGGTTGGTGGAAAGAGATGCCGGTGCCGCCGAGGAGGTGGCGAGGCGTTTCATTACATTCAAGGCCTTACGGGTTGGCGCCTCGGCAAGATGCAGCTGATTGTCGGAAATAATAGTGCCTCCTGCTGAAGCAAGCAACGAGTTGAAAAAAACAGTCAGCCCTTCATACCTTTCTCCCTGGACCTGGATGGTACCTTTTTCACCTAACGATTCGGCAAGTTCAATCATCTCTTCCCAGGTGCGCGGCGGCGAATCAATCCTGTCGGTCCGGTACCAGAGCAATTGTGTATTCGTGGTAAATGGTGCTGCCTGAAGGCTGCCGGAAAAGGTTGCGCCCTCCACGGCGCTTTCGAGTCGTCCTTTGGTAACCTTTTCCGCTAAATTTTCCGGCCATGGTTTAATCCATCCTGCAGCGGAAAATTCCGCAGTCCAGATGACATCCATGCCGATAATATCAATGGTGGAATCATGGGCCGCAAGCCGTCGCACCAGCTGTTCCCGCTGTTGATCCGCATCAGCAGGCAGAGGGACCACCTTAATGATATATTGACCGGCTGATTCACGGGAGCAGGTATCTGCGGCATCGATGAAAGCCCCGGAAGGCTCATTGAAGATATACCAGCTGAGTACAGGGGTGGTGGCGGTCGGATCCTCGGAACAGCCGGCTGCCGAAAAGAGTACAAAGACCGTCACGCAGAGCAGTTGGCACCAGAATGATGGACGGAATTGACTGGATTGTCTAAGTTTATTGGCTTCAGCCATCTTGTAAATCCTTCACCTCCTGGAAAAGAGAGAATTACCGAGTAGATCTCGAGGATACTCGACTGAGTGACATCCTTTATTAAAATATTTTGGATGCAAGTTTCGTGCGCTGGAGTCCAAAAGCTCAACACAATGTTCACCAAAGGTCAGTCCATGCGGCGCCATCTTCGGCAGTATTTTGTCAGTGTACATAGCCTACTA
>JBHEOR010000097.1:0-10682 GCA_046260685.1 Desulfopila sp. | reverse complement strand
CGCAAAACCACATTTTATTTGAAGATATAGTATGGCATTTAAAAATTTCACAACAGACCCTGATGATCTGCCACTCTACAAACATATCAGCTTTTTATTATCCGAAGAAATACGTGCAAAACATAAGCCCGGCGATACCCTCCCCTCGGAACAGGAAATGGCAAAACGATACAAGGTGCACAGGAACACTCTGCGGCGTGCCATAGAGGAATTGGTCAATGAGGGAATTGTCGGCAAACTCCAGGGCAGAGGAACGATCGTCAAACAAAAATTGATCAACTATTCCATCCACAGCAACACCCGTTTCACCGATACCCTGGAAAAATGCGGCAGAAAGGCGGAAACAGTGGTTCTTCGAAAACGCGGCATACCGGCGCAGGGCGACCTTGTAGAAATTCTCAAACTGCAGGACAACGAACCGGTGGCCTGTATAGAAACGCTGCGCAAAATGGATGATCTGCCCTTTTCAGTGGTCACCCATTATATCCCACTGGAAAAAGCCTATGATCTCATCAGACTCTACAAAGGCGGATCGCTGCACCTCTTTCTACTGGAGCGTTATGCCATCAAAGTCAGGCGAACAACAAGCATGATACAGGCGACGCTGCCGGAAAAAGAAGATATCAAAACCCTCTCCATAATGGGAAACTCGCCGATTCTTCTGGTCAAAAGCATCAATGTAGACCAGCAGACCGAAGAACCGATGGAGCTTGCCGTATCACGATTTAAAGGAACCTCCACGCAGCTTATAATAGAGCCGAAATAGCCCGAGCCCCCACCAAAGCGTAACCAGAGCGCAGCGGCACTATCGCCGTTTTCACTGGTGTGCCCCTGTGCCGTTCAAGCGCATCCCTGGACGCAATGGCAAGTCCCTTCTGCAACGGGGCATAATAGGTATGAACGTATGGTTTTGCAGGGTGAAATTTTACTTGGCACCAAGCTTATACTTATTGCCGCCTTAGACCATTGATCAAGACAATTCACGCCGTGTACCACGAAAACTATTCAGATTTTGTCATAAAATGAGCCGCCCCAACCATTCTTAACTCTCTTGCACACTGAAATCACACCTTTTTTGTTTTTGTCCAGGCTTTGGTTACTAAACATTAACGTAAAGCTAACAGCACACTAAACATTGAGCTGTAGGTTTATCACTCAACTGCTGAGAGATGACTTCCCTTCGGGTATACGGAAAACCGCAGGACAGGGGGGACCATCTTCTCCAAAATGAAGGGATGCAACCATGTACGTTGAAAAACTTACCAAGAAGTTTGGCAAACTCACCGCCGTTGATACGGTGGACCTCGATGCCTCGACACCTCAGATGATCGGCATAATAGGTCCTTCCGGAGCAGGAAAATCAACCTTTTTGCGGATGCTCAACCGACTTACCCCAGCCACCAGCGGAAAGGTCGTCGTCGACGGACGTAATATATTAGAACTTGAAGGTGCCGAAAAACGATCCTGGCAACGTGACTGTGCCATGATATTCCAACAGTTCAACCTCGTGCCTCGCCTGGACGTGGTCACCAATGTCATGCTCGGTCGCCTTAACCGTCTGAGCAACGTTAAAAGTCTTTTAAATATCTTTGGCAAAGAAGAAATAGAGCGCGCCTTTGCTTCGCTCCATCGCCTGGGCATTGCTGAACAGGCATTGAATCGTGCAGACACTCTTTCCGGCGGTCAACAGCAGCGCGTTGCCATTGCCCGCGCTTTGACCCAGGAACCCAAGATGATCCTGGCGGATGAACCCATCGCCTCCCTGGACCCTTTAAGCGCTCAGGTGGTCATGCAGTCTCTTCGGGAAATAAACGACCGCGACGGCCTGCCGGTTATCTGTAACCTGCATACTCTCGATACGGCGCGTAATTACTGTGACCGGGTAGTCGGCATGCGGCAGGGGAAAGTGGTTTTTAACGGCATACCCTCAGAACTCACCAGCACCGTGGTACAAAATATTTATGGTGCCGAGCACGAAATCGATGAGTCCATGACCTCGACAAGCATTCATTCCGAACAACCGCAGTACGCTGAAATAGCAGAAGACTATATCTATTCCGTAGCCTGATCAATGTTGATCAGTTTTTAAAACCATACATAGTAAGAGGAGATGACCACAATGAGACGTAAATCAATTATCACCCTGGCGATTGCAGGAGCACTGTTCGCGGGGAACAGCTTTGCCGCAGACAGTATTGAGGAATTCCGCATCGGCATCATGGGAGGAGAAAACGCCTCCGACCGTCTGCGCAGCAACGAATGCCTGCGCCAGAAAACTGAAGAAATTCTTGGTGTAAAAACCAAGATGTTCGCGCCTGCTGATTACAACGGTGTCATCGAGGGGCTGCTTGGCGGAAATCTTGATATGGCATGGCTGGGCGCTTCGGCATATTCCAAGGTGTATCTGACCAATCCTGATATGGTTGAGCCTGTCTTGACCAAGATTAATTCCGATGGATCCTTTGGATATTATTCCATTGGTTTTGCCAGAAAAGATAGCGGAATCGAGAGTCTCGATGACATGGAAGGGAAGGTCTTCGGCTTCGGTGATCCTAATTCGACTTCAGGATATCTCATCCCATCCATCGAAATACCGGCCCAGGGCTATGACATGGAGCCCGGCAAGTATTTTAAAGACGTTGTCTTTGTCGGTGGACATGAGCAGACGATTGTCGCTGTATCAAATGGTGACATCGAGGCAGGAGTAACCTGGGCCGATGGTCTGGGCAACTGGGAAGACGGCTATGACAGCGGTGCATTCCGCAAAGCCTTGGATGCGGGCCTGGTTGATATGACCCAGCTTCAGGAGATCTGGCGTTCCAAGCTCATTCCCGAGGGGCCCATCGTGCTGCGCAAGGATCTGCCCGAGGATGTCAAAATAAAGATGGTTGCCATGATGGCCAGCCTGCCCTCCACCGACGCCGAGTGCGCCTATGGTTTCATGGATGGCGAGATTAAGGCGATTGCGCCGATTTCCCATTCCGACTACGAAGTTATCATAGAAGCCCGGAAGCAGAAAAATCAATAGAAAATAGCCGGATACCACTGGCACTTTTTGCGGGCCGTGTCTGCTGCACGGCCCGCCCTCACCTGAATCCATTTTATACAATACTCTGCCATGAGAAACGCACTGCTGCAACAAACCATGGAAACAGAAAAACGCCGCCGCATCTATACAGCGCTGATTGTCCTGCTCAGCGGTGCCGTGCTTGTGTCCGGCTTCATGCAGGCCAATGCCATGAATTCCGGGCACTTCCAAAAGGGATTGACAAAGTTTTTTGAATATCCAAGCGAAATCATGCTCGAAGCCTGGCGGTCCGGCGGCGAATTTCCAGTTCTGCTTTACCGGTTTTTGCCGGCATTGATAGAAACATTGAATATAGCTGCCGTTGCCACTCTGCTGGGAGGACTGTTCGCCATGATATTTGCTTTTCTCGGCGCCAACAATCTCAATGTCTGGCCACCCTTGATCCCGATTTCACGGCGGATGACGGATATAATGCGCGCCTTTCCGGAACTCATCCTGGCTCTTTTTCTCATTTTCATCCTCGGTACCAGTCCTGTCCCGGCAATGATCGCCGTGGCCTTTCATACCGCCGGAGCACTCGGCAAACAATTTTCCGAAGTCAACGAAAACATTGATCTGAATGCCGTCGAAGGCCTGCAGTCCTGCGGCGCCGGATGGCTCCAGAGAATGAAATTCGCTGTCATTCCCCAGGTGCTGCCCAATTATCTCAGCTATTTCATGATGCGATTTGAAATCAACGTGCGTGCCTCGGCCATTCTCGGGTTTGTCGGCGCCGGCGGAATCGGCGCCGAACTCCGTCGCACCATCGGCTGGGGGCAGGGCGCAGGAGATGAAACAGCGGCCCTGTTTTTGTTGCTGATTCTGACTATCTTTATCATAGATCAGACGTCCTCATTTTTTCGAACACGCCTTATCACCCCATCAAAAGGGGAGGGGAACCATTGAATTCTTCTACCAATTTTTCGTCGCAAGTACTATCGGATCGCCTGGAGGTATACGCCAGTGTTCGCCGGCGAACGTTCATTTCCATCGCCATGGTAACAGTTCTGGTGATCTACCTGACCTACACCTGGTTTGCCTTTGACATGACAGACCTCATCCAGACAGCAAAGCCTGAAAGGGCGGTATTACTGGGCAATGATGCCATTGCCCACAAAGTTCACGTCACCAAATCCATGCGGACCAGTGAACTGGAGGTGGCCATTGAAGGAGAGCGTACCGCGACCTACACTACTCCCCCTCCATGGGTTGAAATAGAAGATCACCATGCCACTGTCTCTTTGGGTGAAGGCTATAACGTTACAATCCTAGACAAAGCACTCGAGTTTGAAGTGCCCAACTACGGGACGGTTTACGTTGCCATTGTAAATAACCGTATCCAAACGACATTGCCGGAGGGGAAAAAGGCACCTGATTGGATGCGTGCTACCGATGTCAAGTTCGATGCTCGGCCCGACCTCGGCAAAAGAATCCAGATGTCGCGTGCCAAGATAGAAGTGTATCGTTACTTTGCCGGATGGGAAAACTTTTCTTTCCCTTTCAACTCTCAGCTTTCCGCCTTCAGTTTCAGTGAGATCATCTCGTTGGTTGTGAGTGGTGAACGTCTCAACCCGGATGTGGCCAACTGGAAACTGGTCTTTACTACCTTCTGGAACAATCCCGACTGGCAGCATGGCAATGTCTTCAGGGCGCTGCTGGAAACCCTGCTCATGGCAGTACTCGGCACATTTGTCGGTGCTTTTGTCGCCCTGCCTCTGGCATTTCTGGCGGCGAAGAATTTTTCCCGTCTCAAAATTCTCCTTTTTGCCGTGCGCCGCTTTTTTGACATGCTGCGCGGTATTGACATGCTGATATGGTCGCTGATTTTTATCCGTGCCTTCGGGCTTGGTCCATTAACCGGAACCCTGGCCATTGCCTTCACCATGACAGGTGAACTCGGTAAGCTTTTCTCCGAAGCACTTGAGAATATAGACAGCAAACAGGTTGATGGAGTCCGTTCTACCGGTGCCTCACGAATCCAGAATTATCGTTTCGGGGTCATACCGCAAATACTTCCAATTTTTGTTTCCCAGAGTCTGTATTACCTGGAATCCAACATTCGTTCTGCAACCATCATCGGTGCACTGGGCGCCGGCGGCATTGGCCTGATGCTGGTGGAAACCATCAAGACTTCCCGAGACTGGGAAAACACTCTCTATTTGGTCATTCTGACGCTCCTTCTGGTCATCACCATGGATAAAATCTCCGCAATACTTCGCAAGCAATTGATTCAAGGCAAAGCGGATCAGTCCTGACAGCCGGTGCAGGATTCAGGCCCCATGCAAAATATTGTGCTTGCCTATAATCGGCAGCACAACTACAATGAATCATGGAACTACAAAACTCTTACAGGTGATCGGATTGTACCAAGGAAATGGCACAAACTACACCTGCACACAGAAACAAACAAACACGGAACAATGATGGCACAGAATAACGACCAGCCCAAACAAAAAGACGAAGGAAAAAACACCCCCCCGGAAACAGAGAAAGATGATGCGCAGAAGAATGGCGGTGGCAGCGGCCGAGGCCTGGGCCGAGGCGGAGGCAAAGGACGGCGCGACGGCACCGGCGGCGGCAAAGGCCGAGGAGGTGGCGGCAAGGGCGGCAGGAGGTAAGCGCAGTTACACGTTATCTTCAGAGTAGAGATGTACATCTCTTTGCGGATAGGGAATTGTAATACCATTGTCATCAAGCCCATTTTTGATCTGCTCGATCAATTGAAAGCGGACATTCCAATAGTTTTCCGTTGTAACCCAGGGCCGGACTACAAAATTGACGGAGGAGTCGCCCAACTCCGCAACAGCTACGACCGGCGCCGGATCCTTGAGCAGGTCATCCCGTCCCATGACGATCTCTGTAAGTATTTCCCTGGTCTTACGAAGATCATCATCATAGCTGACACCGATCACCAGATCCATTCTTCGGGTCGGGTAGGCCGTAACGTTGGTTATGGTTGCGTTGGAGATAGATCCGTTTGGCACAATTTTTTTCTGGTTATCCGGAGTATTCAAAATCGTATTGAAGATGGAAATCTCGTCCACCGTTCCCGATTCACCACCGGCAGTGACATAATCACCTACTTTAAATGGCCGAAAAAGAATAAGCATGACTCCTGAAGCGAAATTTGCCAGGGAATCCTTAAGCGCCAGACCAATAGCCAGAGAAGCGGCACCGATAATAGTCAAAAACGAAGCAGTATTGATCCCTAACTGGCCGGCAACGGCAACAATAACAGCGGCCAGAAGCAGGTAGTACAGGATATTTTTCAGGAATTTAACAAGAGTTATATCAACTTTCTGCTTTTCCAGGACCTTTGCCAAAAGACCGGTGAACTTCCCTGCCAGCCATTTTCCTACTATAAAAACAAGGATGGCAAGAACGATTCGAGTGCCGTAGGTAATTGCCAGGGTCTGCATTGTTTCCATATCAAATTGCATTTTGCTCCTCCATCGCAACATATTGAAGTACATCACACTCCATTATAGCTTTGATGTCTATATCAGAGATTGAACCGGAAAACAATATAGAACCGGAAAACATGTCGGATTTAGAGCGCCGCAACCTCAAGGATGCCTTCAGATTCTGAACAACGCCCGGAGCTTTCTCAAATACCACAGTTCAGCGAGCCGGCTCTAAAAGCCGGCAGCTATATATTCAGCTCTTTTAAAGTGACGAACGCTATCGTTCCAGATTGGCCGTCATGGCCGCACATGCACAAAAAGGCCATTGATGCCCGGCAAATCAACCATATGGCACCCTGTAGTATGCACTGTAGTATGCACTGTAGGATGAAGCTGTAGGGTGAACTGTGGGCGGTGCAGCAATCAGGTCTCGGGTAAGATTGTCTCGCTATCGGGAAACAAGGTTTCCTGGAGCTGCTGAGCTGTTTCCTCTTGTGTGGTTCGCAGCTCATTGCCTTTTTCCTTCTGCAGCGAAGTTTGCAGCTCGGGGAAATAGAGTTTTTTCTCTGACATTTGTATGATTTTTTTCTGCCAGTTCAAAAAAACACCGGTGTTGTTCAAAGTATGATCGGCATTTTTGGCACCGCGTTTGAGCGCGATTTCCCGTATTCCACGCAGGGCTAAGCTATCACCTGGAAAATACAACGGAACAATAAAGTCATGCCGTGTTTTGAGCCACACCCTGCGCGACTCCCGCTCACGCCCACAATCCTGTATAAACTTATCGAGATTGAAGTAGTTAAGGCTGCCCATTGCTCCCATGGCATGGCGCAACATATGGACACCGTACCCCCGCAGAGTGTTGCGGCTGAGCTCGGATTCCCGCACCGCCGCGGGGATATCATTGATGATGCTTGTACTGCCGCCCGACTGAGCCGAGGGGTACCCCGTCACCCACATATTGAGCCGCGCCATGGCCGAATTTATAAGCGGCTGGCTGGGATCGCTGTAACAGAGATCTCCCCCTATACCGAGAACATCGGGAATTCCACCGTGCACACAGTTGCAACTGGGGTTAATCGTCTGGGTCAGCATCATCATGAACAGCACCTGCGCATGTATCTGAGTGAGCAGGGCCTCGGGGCTTATCGGCCCGGTCGAGCCGGCAATGGTAAGGTCGAGCAGGAGTACGTTATTGCCGCTTTGTATGCTGCGCAGGAAAGGCTTCACCATGGACGGCATGTAGGTGAGCGAGGTTATGAGACTGGTGCCGTCCAGCCAGTCGTCCCGATCGCGAAAATATGCCGCCTCCCGGTCGGACATGTTTTTGGTATAGGTCATTTTGAGATCGGAAAAATGCTTCTCCATGAGTTTGGCACAGCCAAAATCATCGATTGACTTATCCGTCGCCACGGGAACACTGAATATCCCCAAAGTGTCGGTGTATTCGGCTGCAATACGACTAATCTCCTCAAACTCCTCACGAGTCGCCGGAGCCAGAAGGTCGGGCTTTTCAGGGCGCTGCAGAAACGGCGGTGTAGCTCCGGTGCCAAAGGCATTTTCACCGGGGTCCTCCGCCATGTCGGTGGGAACATCCGCCAGACATGATTCGACAAAGTCCTCCTTCAAGGGGATATGGATGGCACTTTCATTATCAAAATCTATAGCATCGGCATCCGTCAAGATCTGCATCAGCTCCTGGCTGTCGGAGATATCAAGGCCGATTTCCGTCAATACGCGCCTGGCGTTTCTGTCAATTCTTCTGTAGATATTCTTTTCCCTGGAGAGCTCATCCATATCCTCAATTCTTTCCCGGGCAATCTCCGCTTCGGGACTTTTAGGATACATCCCGGCAATTTGCTTATAATAACGCTTGGCGTTTTGAAACTGGTACTGCTGTTCGCTCTTTACCGCTAAATCCAAGAGTGCAATGATTTTTTTCGCCCGTGTTCTCATGATTACCACACCTTATTCCCTAAAATTATTGCCTAACAACTCAATATAATAGCTGCCTTTTTCTCTTGATCGGTTTCCAAGTATTTTCACATTACAACCAAAGCTCAGCTCGAAGCTCCAGCGGGCAGGGCGTCCTCGCATGTTCTTCACCCCGCGATCAGCGCCTGCCGCCTTCCTCCATGGCCTCGGCAACCAGCTCCGCAATATCTTTATCCTCCAGCCCGGTCTCCCGTGCCGCAAGACCGTCCTCTATCATGGTCATGCAAAATGGACAGGAGGTCGCAATTAAACGACTCTTTTCTTCACCCATGCCCTGCGTGGCCGCAGCGGCCTGCTCAACGCGCCGATCATTAACACGCTGATCGGTTTCCTCCTCAAACCATGTCAATCCACCGCCGGCACCGCAGCACATGGCGATTTCCCGACTTCTCTCCATCTCAACCATCCGGACGCCGGGAATTTTTGCGAGAATGTTGCGCGGCGCATCAAATATCCGATTATGGCGGCCAAGATAGCAGGAGTCATGGAAGGTAACCAGAGCATCAACAGAGTTTTGCAGGCTCAGCCTGCCTTCGGTTATGAGATTGTCGATGAGCTGGCTATGGTGAATCACCGAATAATCGCCGCCATAATCACCATATTCTTTGGCAAAGGTGTTGAAACAATGCGGGCATATAGTGAGAATATGTTTGAATTGATACTCTTGCAGCAATTCGACATTGGCCTCAGCCTGCATGGCAAAGAGATATTCATGCCCCATCCTCCGGGCGGGATCCCCAGTACACCGCTCTTCCTCTCCTAACACTGCAAAGTCGATTCCGGCCTCCTGGAGAATTTTGACCATGCTTCTGGCAATCTTGGCGTTGCGTGGATCAAAGGCCGCCGAGCACCCAACCCAGAAAAGATAGTCTACTCCCCTGCCGCTTTCTGCCACATCGGCCATTATGGGAACATCCAAGTCTTTGGCCCACTCCATTCGAGCGGTGGGATGCTCATTCCAGGGATTGCCGCGTCGCTCCATTCCTGCAAAAACATCTCCATAGGTTTCCGGAAACCTGTCATGGATCATAACCTCATTGCGGCGTATTTCCAGAATTTTGCTCAATGGATCAATCATCGCTGGGCACACCTCCACGCAGGCCATGCAGGTGGTACAGAACTGAATCGCCTCGGCTGACACCTCAGCTTCCAGAATGGTGCGCTGCTCTGCCGCCTCACCGATTACCGGCCGCTCGGCATTGAACTGCCGGCGCAAC
This sequence comes from Desulfopila sp., assembly GCA_046260685.1. Lineage (GTDB taxonomy): Bacteria > Desulfobacterota > Desulfobulbia > Desulfobulbales > Desulfocapsaceae > Desulfopila_A. Next base: position 999 of record JBHEOR010000097.1, on the reverse strand, counting down.
CCTAGAACAACGTCTCTAGGCGAAAGGCTCTTGCCCGAATGTGCCGCCGGACAGTTCAGCTCGCACCGCCCGCATTCGGTGCAAGAGATCACATCAAGATAGTCCTTTCTAGTCATATCACTCAAATGTTCATAGCCCAATACCTCGTCCCGCTCAAAAGCACCTTCCACATCAAGTTTTTGCAGGCGTCCCTGGGGCCGTAAATCTTCAAATACTATATTGACTCCCGCCGCAACCAGATGCATCGCTTTGGGCACAAAGGGAAGTAAGGCTATTGCGGCCAGCGCTAGAATAACATGCACCCACCAGAAAAAAACATGCGCCATTTGCATGCCCTGCTGACTGACGCCGCTAACTCCTGCTGCCAGGAGCGCCCCCCCCGGGGACCAGCCCGGCGCGTATCCCAAATCGGCGGCGGCGGCCAGACGCAGCCCTTCCACGACAAAACCTGTCAGGGCTATAGCCAGAATCAGAACGGGAAGTTTCCAGTCAACGGGCTGACGCTGCAGCTGCGGACGTCGAAGAAGATACCTGCGGATCAGCGCAAGCGTTATTCCGACAACAAGCACAATACCAAAGATGTCGGTAATAAGCTCAAATCCAAGATAAAATGGCCCCTGAAGGATGAAATGTTCCATGCCCAGCAGCTTATGAAACAGATCGTATTCCACAGCTACAATGCATGTTGCCACAAAAAGGACTATAAATCCCCACATGACCGACAGATGCATCACGCCCCCCAGTTTATGGCGTTTGAGCACCGTGCGGTTGGACAATACCGTCGACAGAGTGCGACCGATTCTCGAGACCATGCCGGCACTGGAAAATTGCACCGTCTTTCCTTCAAGGATTCGGCGAACGTGTCTATATATGCCCCATGCACAAATTGCCAAAGCGACCGCGGCTAGCAAATACAAGGCCAGCTCGCCGACTTTTGAAATGTTCCAAAGAATTTCACGTGTTGCCATCAGATCGCTCCTCTCTTCATCCACCTAAGGG
>JBHEOR010000096.1:0-10990 GCA_046260685.1 Desulfopila sp. | reverse complement strand
TAACACTGCGCCAGGATGGCGTTAATAAGGTCTTTGCGGGCACTACCACCATCGAGGAGGTTTTCAGGGTCGCCCTGGAATAAGCGGCGGGAGTCTCGGCGGTGCTGGAGAAGATGCGTTTTGAAGGTCTCCGAAAATACCAATATGAAGGAGAGTGTATATGCTGTTACTGATAATTGGTCTTCATCTTGTGCTGGGAAGTATCTGGCTGCTCAATCACCAGCAACCGGTGCCGGCAGGTCTTTGTTTTCTCTTGGGCATGGCCGCGACGCATTTTGGCTGGAAAAAACTGTACCGCAGCAAAAAGGGAAATCAGGAGTAAGGGATTGTTATCCCGATGAGGCTGTTGTCTTTGCAGGGGTGTCGGATGCTGTGCTGGAAGTGTCACCCCCACTTTTTGCTATACATGTTAGTGCAATAAGCGAGATAAGCAAAACGAAGAGAGCGGCAACGCCGTAGGCCCACTTGATTCCCCACGCGTCAAGGCTTACTCCGGTGAGCACTGCTCCACTGAAAACTCCCAGGCTCATGGCCAGACTGAACACGCCCATCATCGTGCCATGGCCGTAATGTTTTTTTGCCTCAATGGAAGCATAGGCACCCAGAACAGCCCATACCGCCGCCTCCTCTATGCCAAGAAGAAGGTAGAGCAGCAGCATGGAGGTAAAGCTTCCCATCCAGGGAATGCAGGCAACGGTGGCGGCCAGGCAGACGCTGCTTGCCAGGAGAATGATAGGTTTGCTGAACCTATCGGAGAGCCTGCCGAAGGGAATCTGAAAAAGCGCATTAATAAGCGTTCGTGCGGCAATGACAATGCCTATTTCCAAACCGCTGCTGTCCTCCCAGCGTGACATGATCAGCGGCAGAAAGGCCATGGTCGGTACCATGACGATCATGGTGCCGAACCTGGCAAGCAGTATGCCGGAGGTCTTCCGACTGTGCAGCATGGCGGCAAGGTTTTTGAGCAGGCCGAGTGAGGTCTTCTGTTCTGCGGCAACGTGGGAGGGCATGGAAAGCAGGACAAGGAAAAAAGCAACCAGGCTTAGCAGCGCCATCAGGTGAAAAACGGCAGCAACACCGAAACTGTCATAGAGCAATCCTCCAATTATGGGACCGCAGCCGATTCCCGAGAAGATGGCAATGTTGAGATAGCTCATGTAGCGGCCTTCGCTACCGGTGGGGGCGAGAAGGCTGAGATACGCCATGGCGATGGGAACAATCATGGCGGAGCCGACACCGTGAAAGCTCCGAATAACAACGAGTTCTGTAACATTGCCGGCCAGCGGAATAAGCAGGCCGACAATGGCGTAGATGAGCAGTCCGGCCAGCAGAAAACGCTTTCTGCCCAGCCTGTCGGAAAGACTGCCGACGAGCGGCAGCAGGACACCCCGGGTTATGGAAAAGGCGGCAATGATCATCCCCAGCGCCAGACCGCCGGCACCGAGGTCGGTTGCAAAGACCGGCATAATGGGGACAATGATGCCTATACCAAGAAAAGCGATGAAAACGGAAAGAAGCAGCGGCAGCAGAGGGGGCTTTTTCATAAAAGGGTGAGCGGCCTTGTTCTCTCAAGCAATATGGTGTTCATGAGAAAGCGCAGGAGGATACCGTAAAGAGGCAGAAAGAGAAGCAGGCTGACCAGCAGTTTGAAGCCGTAGTCGAGGGCGGCGATTTCCGGCCAATGGGCGGCCATGAATGTATCGGAACAGGCCCAGAAGGCCACGCCATAAAAAATGACGGTGTCAAGCAGGTTTCCGAGTATGGTTGACGCCGAGGGGGCCACCCACCATCGTTTATTGTGCCGCAGGCGGGAAAAAACCTTGATGTCGAGCAGCTGGCCCAAAATATAGGCGGTAAAGCTTGCCAGGGCGATGCGAAAGACAAAGCTGTTGAATACGGTGAGGCCGGCAATGCCGGTGAAGCTGCCCTGGGAAAATATCACTGAAATGACATAGCTCAGTAGCAGTGCCGGGAACATGGCGGACAGCACGATTTTCCTGGCATCCGGCGCTCCAAAAATACGGACGGTGAGATCGGTGGCAAGAAAAATGAAGGGAAAGCTGAATGTTCCCCAGTTGGTATGCATGCCGAAAATGGTAAACGGCAGCTGGACCAGGTAGTTGCTTGCAGCAATGATAAAAATATGAAAAGATGTAAGGGTGATGCGGGCGCGGCGCGCCTGCATTGCAGTAAGTGAAAGCATATCTGTCCTTTTTGTTGTCGGGGTGAGGGAACCCGGAACGTGTCTAACCTCTGAAAAGCGCTCATTCTACATGAGTGAGACGAAGAGGCAAGATTTTTTTTCTTTGCCCTGGTCATAACAGCAGGGATCCCTGGGCAGCGTGGACGGAACTTGACCGCAACGCTGACCATACATACAGTCCTGCCAGTGTTGCTCGGGCAAGAGGCTCTTTTTTGACACGGTGTCGGGAAGAAGGCGGTGTCGCCGGTTCATGCCAAGATGCGGCAGACGAGGTGTTTACAACATGAGGAGAACACATATGGATTGGCTGGTTGTACTTGATCCCATAGAGGGGTTGTCGTCAAAGACCGATACCTCCATTGCACTGATCAATAAAGCCAGGGAGAAAGGCATCAGCGTTGATACCGCGACCATCGACAAGCTCTTCTTTGAAAGTCATGCCGCGGTGCTGGCCGTCGATGGCCAAGGCAGAGAACAACAGCGAGCCCTTGGTGATTACGCTCTTATCCTGATGCGCAAGGAACCGCCCTACGATCTGGCCTTTCATTATGCCACCCAGCTGCTCTCTTTGTCCGGTACATTGGTCATTAACAGCCCGTCGGCACTGCGTGAGTGGAATGAGAAGCTGATCGCCCTGCCGTTTCGCCGGTATATGCTTCCGACCCTGGTGAGTTCCGATGAAGCCATTCTCCAGGACTTCATGAAGCGGTACGGTACATGTGTGATTAAGCTTCTCGACAGTTTTCAGGGCAAGTCGGTGAAAAAGATTACCTCCGCCGATCACGAGCTGCTCCGCCAATATACCCTGGGCTTCAGTCAGCCGGTCATGCTGCAGCAATTCAGTGACAGGGTATATAAAGGGGACAAGCGGGTCATCATGCTGGGCGATACCTTTTTGGGTGCAGCCATGCGCCGCCCCAAAAAAGGGTTTCACGGCAATTTTGCCAACAGCGATGCCCTGAAGACGAAACTCACGCCCCGGGAAAGGGAGATTGTAGAGATGCTCGGCCCCTGGCTGGTCCGGCAGGGCGTTCACTTTACCGGTCTTGATCTCATCGGCGAGCATCTCACTGAAATCAACATTACCTGTCCCACCGGGATAGTACAAATCGGCGAACTTGAAGGCAGGATGCTCGATGAGGAAATTGTCGACTATTTCTGCGCGCTCACGGAAGGAACATGAAAGCTCTTTCAATTACAGATCTGCGCAAAACCTATACCAGCGGCTTCGAGGCGCTTAAGGGCGTCACCCTGAATGTGGAAGAGGGTGAGTTCTTCGGGCTGCTCGGACCCAACGGTGCCGGTAAGACAACCACCATCGGCATTGCAACCTCGCTGGTCACCAAGACGGCTGGAAAAGTCAAGATATTCGGCATCGATATCGACAAGGATTTTCCCGCCGCCAAACGTTGTATAGGCGTGGTGCCGCAGGAGTATAATTTTTCCATTTTCGAGAAGGTTGAGGACATTGTTCTGCAGCAGGCCGGCTATTACGGCATGGTTCGCGCCCAGGCACGGGCCAATGCGGAGAAATACCTGCGCAAGCTGGGCTTGTGGGAAAAGCGCAAAACCGTAGCTCAAGAACTTTCCGGCGGCATGAAGCGCAGGCTGATGATTGCCCGCGGCCTGGTCCATGAGCCCAGGCTGTTGATTCTCGATGAACCAACGGCCGGAGTCGATGTCGAGCTGCGCCGCGGTATGTGGAGTTTTCTTGAAGAACTCAACCACAATGGCAGAACCATCATTTTGACCACCCACTATCTCGAGGAGGCCGAGCATCTCTGCAACACCATCGGTATTATCACCAATGGCAAACTCATCGAGAATGCCGGCAAACGTGATCTGTTGCGCAAACTCGATCTGGAAACCTTCGTTTTTGAAACGCGTGATACGGTATCAACGCTGGCACCGCTAAAAAACTTCAGATTTACCCTGGTGGATGAGACAACCGTGGAAGTAACCAAGGACAGGGCCCACTCACTCAACGATGTTTTTGATCACTTTGCACGGCATGATATCGTCATCGACAGCATGCGGAACAAATCAAACAGGCTGGAGGAGCTGTTTATGGGGATGGTGGAGCAATGAGAGAGAATCTGATTTCGTTGGGGAGCCTTGCCAGGAAGGAAGTGGTCCGGATTTTTCGTATCTGGGTACAGACCCTCGTCCCGCCTGTGATTACCATGACGCTCTATTTCATTATCTTCGGCAGCTTCATCGGCTCGCAGCTGCGTGATATCGGCGGCTATGATTATATGGCCTTCATTGCCCCCGGCCTCATCATGATGGCGATTATTACCAACTCCTACTCCAATACGGTGTCGAGCTTTTTCAGCACCAAGTTTCAACGCAATATCGAAGAGCTGCTCGTCAGCCCCACACCCAGTTGGGTCATCGTCCTGGGCTATATCTCCGGTGGAATGAGCCGCGGCCTGTCCGTCGGTATTCTGGTGGCGGCAGTCAGCCAGGTGTTTGTCAGACTGCCGCTGCACAGCGTCACCTTTACCCTGCTTTTTGCTGTATTGACCAGTTTTGTATTTTCCCTTGCCGGTATGATAAACGGCATTTTTGCAAAAAAATTCGATGATATCTCTATTATCCCTACCTTTGTCATAACGCCCTTGACCTATCTCGGCGGTATCTTTTATTCCATTTCCCTGCTGCCGCCGTTCTGGCAGGGGGTGTCCAAGGCCAATCCCATAATCTATATGATAAGCGGTTTTCGCTATGGCTTTCTCGGGATAACAGATATCAATGTCTGGGCGGGAGCGGCAATGCTGGTAATGTTTGCGCTGCTGCTGTTTGGGGCAAATCTGTTTCTGCTGCAAAGAGGAACGGGTATACGTACTTGAAGAATTATATGAATACTGCGTAGCGGGCTTTCGCCCTACTTGCATGCGTGTTCCCGCCAATGATGATCTCAGCAAAAGGTGAAATATGATACAGTTGTATTTATGGCAAAGTTGCCCATTTTGTCAGAAAGTCGTTCGAGCCGCCGGAGAACTGGGCCTCAAGGAAGGCGTGGAGTACACAGTTGTTGCGGCGGGGCCGGGAACGGAGGGCCGGAAGGTTGTGGAAAAGACCGGCGGTAAGGCCATGGTTCCCTTTCTTGTTGACGGCGATGTCGCCATGTATGAGAGCGATGATATCGTTGCCTATCTGCGTGACAATGCCGGCCGTTGAATGCCAAAATGCTCTCTGCCGCCCCGGTGATCATTGTCCTTTGTGACCGGCTAAGAGGTGGTTCTGACCACCTCTTGTAATGCGTTACAGAGGACTGGATTCCAACAGGCAATCTAGCTTTTCTGCCACACAGTCAGTTGCGCGATGGAGTGCTGGAATTTGCGCGCCGTTTCCCTGGTGATGAAGGGCAGGTCCAAGGGCGAGGCGATCAGGCTGAAATGGGGAGACAGTATCTCCTGCAGACCATCCAGTGTGGTAAAAGGTTCGCCGTCACGGCGATATCCACCGATCCAGTCCTCTTTGGCGGTAAAATCTTCCAGCCAGGTATAGGGAGAGGTGAGGACCAGCAGGCCGTCATCCTTTATTCGCTCATGGATGGAACGGAGAAAATCCCCTGGTTTTGATAATCTGTCCAAGAGATTGGCTGCAAGCACAAGATCGTAATCGGTAAATTGCGCCTTGAGGTTCTGGGCGTCCGCCTGATGGAATTCGATCCGTTGGGCGAGGCCGGCAAGATCCATGTCGTGGAGTTTGCGCTCATGGTAGGAGACGATTTCTCCTTCTTCCACAAGCTCGTAGCGGATGGCGCCTTTTTCCTGCATCTGATGGGCCATGCGGATAAACCGGGCGGAGAAATCCAGACCGGTGACACACTCGAACTGCCGGGCCAGTTCAAAACTCGCTCTGCCGACGGAGCAGCCGAGATCCAGGGCACGTTTCTTTGTTTTGCCGGTCATGTATTCCAGGCAGATTCCAACGCATTCGGCGGGGAAGTTGGCAACATCGAAGAAGACATCACCGTAGTGGGCTTCGCAGTACTGGGAAACGGCAGCATCGCTTTCATACATCGCCTCGGCCTTTTCCAGCGGCTGTGTCGCCTCTACATAGCGGAAGCCGGCATGCTGAAAAAAGTGCCGTCGAAAAGCATAGCGTGAATCCCTGGTGGCCTCGTTGCCGGTGGAAATCCAGGAGCCGCCTTTGATCAGATTGTGTTGGGTGTCAAAGGTGGGTGTGGAGAAATCGTCATACCAGGGATGCACGGCAAAACCGTCGAAGCCGGTAATGGGCGTTTCCGTCCACTGCCAGACATTGCCGATGATATCATAGAAATCGCCGAAGCGGAAATGATCAACCGGACAGGAAGAGCACCAGTGTTCGAGATTGATATTGCCGGGCGCCCTGTGCCAGTAGGGTTGATCTTCGATATCATGGAGATCGTGGAGGCGGTACCACTCATTTTCGGTGGGAAGCCGGATGGGACGATTTTCCCTGGCGGCAAGCCAGTTGCAAAAGGCCTTTGCTTCGAGGTAGTTGACTTCGACGGGCCAGTTCCACGGCATATCGATGATCTCGGCTACAGCGCGCAACCGGTAGGTGTTTTTCTCCCGCAGCCAGAAAAGCGGCTGTCGGGCCTGGCTGTACTGCAGCCATCGCCATCCCTCGTCGGTCCAGTGCTCTTCGTTGTGATAGCCCCCTTCCTCCATAAATTCCAGATACTGTCGGTTTGAGACCAGAAATTGCGAGGCCTTGAAGTCCCATATATCAGAAATGCGGCTGCCATACTCGTTGTCCCAGCCGTAGAGAGGATGGTCCTTTGTTTTACCAAGCGTCACCGTGCCGCCGCTGACCTCGATAAGGGCATTTTCGGGGGCTTGACCTTGATGGGGGCAGAGATCCCATCCCTTCAGAGGCTGGACCTCCTCGATGGGGAGTCGTCGTATGATCACGGAGGATGTTTCCAGGTGAATGCGCTGGTGTTCAATACCCATCATGACAACCCAGAAGGGGTTGTCCCAGGTGATGGGAAGGCTTAGCGGTAATTGCTCTATGATGGTGGTAACAAAATTCCGCACCTGGTTGCGATACTCACGGACATCGGCAACACGGGGCCAGTCGTAGTTCTTCTCATCAAGATCATCCCAGGACATCTCATCGACGCCTATGGCGAACATCGATTCGTATGTGGGGGCGATCCTCTGGTCCGTCAGCCGGGCGATATTAAATTTATTGATATAAAAGGATGCGGTGTGGCCAAAGTAAAACAGGAGAGGGTGGCGTAACGGCTCGGCGCGCAGGTAAAAGGCGTCGTCACGGATAAGATGATCATAGAGGCGCGTTTCAAGATCGAAGGGGCAATGGAAATATTTTAGAATTTCGGCACGCTTGTCTTCCGGGTCACCGGTATTGAGGATTATGGTACGGCTTGTCAGTGGATTCATGGCCTGTTTTCTCCTTTAGTGCCTGTTCGCGCCAGGTGAAGTCTTTTGTCGTATGAGTGGCTGCGTGCGCTGCTCTGGTCTCAGTTCTTTTGAATATAACCGTCGTATTTTTTCAAATAGATCTCCGACAATGTCAGGAAGGCGGTGACAATCAAGGGACCGTAAATGATTCCCAGGATCCCGTAAACGTTCAGGCCGCCGATGATTGAGAGAAAAACCAACAGGGTATGCATCTTGACCTGATTGCCGACAAGCTTGGGCTTGAAGAGGTATTCGATGGAGAGCGACAACACCAGGTAGAAGATAAAGAGAAAGATGCCCTGACCAATATTATCATTTACCGCAAGTATTATGGCGGCAGGCACCATCACCAGGCCGATGCCGAATATGGGAAGAAACGCCAGTATTGTCATGACACCGCCCCAGAGGATGGGTGAGTTGAGTCCCAGCAAAGAGAACACGGCGCCGCCCAGAACCCCCTGGATGATGCCGCAGATGCCGTTGCCTTTAAGGATGGCGTTGGCTATCTCTTCGAACTTGCCGAGCAGCAGTCTGTCTTCATCATCCGGCAGGGGAGAGAGTTTGATCAAAAATTCGACAAGCCTGGGCTGGTCAATGAGAAGGAAAAAGATCACCAGGATCATAATGCAAAAAAGAATGACAAACTGGAGAATGTTGGCCGCCCAGCTGCTTGCCTGGTTGTAGAGGAATAGACCGCCGATTTTGGCGAGATAGGACAGTGAGTCCGTGACCTGAGTGGGCTTGAAGTCAAAGCCCACCTCTTGCAGGTATTGCTGCATATTTTCGATAAAGGCGCTGTCCTGGATCAGAAGCTGGAGCTTGAGCCCTACTCTGCTGTCCCGCCCCCAATGATAAAGCCCCAGAGCCTCGTCGGTTATGGCCAGGGTAAAGAAAAGCAGCGGGATAAAGACAATTGCAATAATAAGCAGGCAGGTCAGTGCCGAAGAAAGGCTCGGCAGCAATTTCCGCTGTAATAAGCTATATATCGGTCTGAAAAGGTTGCAGAGAAGAAAGGACAAAACCAGGATGGACCAGAAGGGATAGAGTATTTTTCCTAGAAAAAATATGGAGACAAAAAAGACAATGAGGAAATATTTTACCCCCATGGGACTGGGCATTCCATAAGGTGAGGATTGTGGGGTGTTATCCATGGTTGTTTGGATGGTGATGCTCGTTTGACCGGCAAAGGCCGGGAAGCCTGGCGGTTGAACTATCGTATAGAATTTGTATAACTATTTACCGCGCACGTGCAGAGAAAATAACTGAGTTCTCGGAGTATATATTGTATATTGCATTAAGAAAAGAGAAAATTATACGATGTACCGTCTATTTATGAGTGGTTGGTACGGAAATTTTACTGAATCTTCTGGCCATCGGGAGATTGGTATGATACAGCTTGCGGCAAAAACACACGGCGATGTCAGAGGGATATATCAAAACTTGGGTGAAGGAGAGATGTTTCATGTGGGAAGATCTTGAGGTTGCAGTGCAAAAGGTGGAAAAGAGTCTGTTGAAGGCCAAGCCGGATCCGAATAATCTTGGCTTTGGACTCCATTTTACCGACCATATGTTTTTAATGAAATGGGACCGGCAGGGTGGCTGGCACGATGCCCGGATCTGCCCGTTCCATGATTTCAGCGTCAGCCCGGCGGCCATGGTGTTCCATTACGGGCAGGCCATTTTCGAGGGTTTGAAGGCCTATCGAAGCAAAGAAGATGAGATTCTACTCTTCAGGCCCAGGGACAATTTCGAGCGTATGAACGGTTCGGCAACGCGCATGTGTATGCCGCGCCTGCCAGTGGATAAAGTACTCAAGAGCCTTAAGGCGCTGCTCTACCTGGAGAAAGACTGGGTTCCCTCCGCGCCCGGGGCGACACTCTACATACGGCCCACAATGATAGCCATGGAGCCTATGCTCGGGCTCAAACCGGCAGACAGTTACTACTTCTTTATTATCATGTCTCCGGTTGGTGCCTATTACGCGGAAAGATGCAATCCGACCAGAATTTATGTGTCGGACAACTATGTCAGGGCTGTCAAAGGAGGAGTCGGCGAGGCCAAAACGGCCGGCAACTATGCCGCATCGCTGCGGGCTATGGAGGAGGCTAAACAGAAAAAATGTACTCAGGTTCTCTGGCTCGATGCCTGCGAGCACAAATATATTGAAGAGGTCGGCACCTCCAATATCTTTTTTCGCATAAACGATGAACTTGTTACTCCACCCCTGGAGGGTTCGATCCTGCCGGGCATTACCAGGGATTCAGTTATGCAGCTGGCGGCGGAGTGGCACATCACGGTTGTGGAGAGACCGGTAAGTATAGATGAGGTGATTGCCGCTGTTGCTGACGGCAGTCTTCAGGAGGCCTTTGCAACGGGGACGGCTGCCGTTATTTCCCCGGTGGGCGAGCTGGTCTATAAAAATGAGAGGCATGTTATCAATGCCGGAAAAACAGGTGAGGTTGCCGGAAAGCTCTTCGACATTCTGCAAAATATCCAGTTTGGTGTCCAGGAGGATGAACGTAATTGGTCTGTACGGGTCTGTTAACCGGGCCTGTTGGTGAATTTCTCGAAAGAACAGAGCGTTGTGTTGCGCAGACGTTTTTGCCGGGGGCGGTGGCATTTTTTTGTCGTCGCCCCCTTGATTTTTACAAAACCAACCATATATTTTGGCGAGTCCGGTACGAGCGACCCGCAAGCGGGTCAATTCTTAACAGAGGCACCGGTGTTCGGTGGCCTCTTTCATAGTAGAACTAAAGGTAGATAGGAGGAAGTAATGAAAATTCGTCCATTAAATGACCGGCTCCTGGTCAAAAGATTGGAAGAAGAAGCAACAACGGCAGGCGGCATCATCATTCCTGACAGTGCCAAGGAAAAGCCGGCTGAAGGGCAGGTTGAAGCAGTTGGCCCAGGGAAGGTAAATGACCAGGGTGAGCGTGTTGCCCTTCAGGTAAAAGAAGGCGATCGTGTACTCTTTTCTAAATATGGAGGAACCGACGTCAAGCTCGATGGTGATGACTTCCTCATCATGCGTGAAGACGACATCCTCGGCATCATCGAATAATCGAACTGACCCTCATATCCGCCCGATGACATTCGGGAAAGATTAACAAAGGAGACTGGAATAATGGCTGGAAAAGAAATTAAATACGGAGTGAAAGCCCGCGAGAGTATTCTTGCAGGTGTCAACGTTCTTGCCGACGCTGTAAAAGTAACCCTTGGTCCCAAGGGACGTAACGTTCTAATCGAAAAATCCTTCGGCGCACCGACCATCACCAAGGACGGTGTTACCGTGGCAAAAGAGATCGAGCTCGAGGACAAGTTTGAGAACATGGGTGCCCAGATGGTTCGTGAGGTTGCCTCGAAG
>JBHEOR010000095.1:10740-11016 GCA_046260685.1 Desulfopila sp. | reverse complement strand
TTGCTGTGGGGGCGATTCCGGAAGGACTGCCCGCCATCGTAACAATCACCCTGTCCATAGGGGTTCGCCGCATGGCGGCTCGTAATGCCATTATCCGCAAACTTCCGTCCGTTGAGACCCTGGGCAGCACCACGATAATCTGCAGCGACAAGACCGGTACGCTCACCAAAAACGAAATGACAGTGCGCCGTATCTGGACCACGAAAAACAGCTACGAGGTCGGAGGCGTCGGCTATGACAAAAAGGGCAGTGTGCTTACTCCGTCTGGTGAGGCAC
>JBHEOR010000095.1:0-10730 GCA_046260685.1 Desulfopila sp. | reverse complement strand
CGCGACTCAAAAGGACTTGCAATACCGAATCAGATCAGTGAAGAAGACGTCGACGGCGGCGGCTTTAGTCTGCTTGCCCTGTTCGGTATCATTGATCCGCCGCGCCAGGAGGCAATTAAATCCATCGGGCACTGCCACCAGGCCGGTCTCACCGTAAAAATGATCACCGGCGATCATGCAGCCACAGCGAAGGCTATAGGGAAGGAGCTCGGCCTCCATCATGGGGATGATCCCGCGATCGAAGGCAAAGAACTGGTGGCAATGAGTGATGAGGAAATATGGCATGCGGCGCGCCGCAGCAATGTCTTCGCCCGTGTTTCACCGGAGAGCAAACTCAAGCTTGTCCAAGCGCTGCAGCGTGAAAATAAATCGGGGCGCAAGGAAGTAGTGGCGATGACCGGAGACGGCGTTAATGATGCACCGGCACTGAAACAGGCCAATATCGGCATCGCCATGGGGATAACCGGCACATCTGCCACCCAGGAAGCATCCGACCTGGTGCTCATGGATGACAATTTCGCAACCATCGCGGCGGCCATCGAGGAAGGCCGCCGGGTCTACGACAACCTGGTGAAAGCCATCGCCTTCGTCATCCCCACTAACCTCGCCCTGGCGTTGATTCTTGTGTATGCCGTGTTATTCTTTCCTTTCGAAGCGAGCCGGCAGGAACTGCTGTTGCCCATGAAGCCGACACAGCTGCTCTGGATCAACCTTGTGGCCGCCGTGGCTCTTGCCCTGCCTCTTGCCTTCGAGGCCAAGGAACCCAACCTCATGGCACGCCCACCGCGTGACCCGGACGCTCCTTTTTTCAGTGGGTTCCTGATCTTTCGAACCATACTCGCAGCCGGGCTAATTTGCGCTTTCGCCCTGATACTTTTTACCTGGCACTACAACAGGCAGCTCGCTGCGGGCACAGACCCGATATCGGCGCTGCGGGAGTCGCAGACCATGGCGGTAACCACAGTTGTCTTGTCGCAGATATTTTATCTCCTCAACTGTCGCTCACTTTCCGGCTCTGTTTTCCGTATCGGCGTCTTTTCCAACTGGGTGCTTTATGCCGGTATAGGTATCGTTCTTATACTGCAGGCCGTATTCATCTATGCACCGTTCATGCACACCGTTTTCGCCAGCAGCCCACTGGACGGCAACGAATTGCTTCTGGCCGCAGGCGTAGCCATAATCATCATGCCGATCATCGAGCTGGAGAAATGGATTCGTGAACGTATCAGAGTATCGAATCACGCAGACGCCGCCAGCCGCACCGGCAAAAAACGTTGATTTTTTTCATATCTCTCAATCATCTATATGATCAAAGATGCGATGAAGTACTTGTTGTCTCAATTCTTTGCTCTCATTAATCAAGTGATGATTTGCCTTGTCCACCAGTTCGATCTCCAATCCAATAATCTTCGATTTCAGAAAAGTGAGATTGTACTCCCAATCAACGATAATATCATCTGTACCCTGTATAACCAGCAGAGACTTTGAGATTGTATCATATTTTCCAATCTCTTTGTTCCATGTATGTAATGCATCCAGAAACCTGATGGACAGGTAATTATTCTGGAGTGGATCTTTTCGGCTGAATTCGAGAAATTGCTCGTCTGATGAGTTTCTACGATAGGTCCTCTTGATGGTATCCGTAATCGGTTTGGCCAGGTGATAGCCAACGGTTGACAGGAACCAATGGGCATTATGGACCAGAGGCGCCAGAAGTACAATCTTATCAAAAGCAATACATTTAGTCTGGTTCAGGTATTCATATGCAATAGAACCACCGGTGCTGTGGGCGATAAGATGAAAAGGTGGAGGCAGATCTTCGGAATATTTATCGATAAATGTTTTCAAAACTGAAACATACTCAGAAAAAGAACCAATAGCACCCCTATCGCCGGATGATAGTCCATGTCCTGGAAGATCGAATACGGCAATTGCAAATCTCTGTTCCAAGCTATATTCGATCAGGTGCTTTAAAATTCCCGCGTGATCAAAGTAACCATGGAGTAGAAAAAGTGTACCTGCCGGATTGGCCGGGAGAAAAACCTGGCTCCAGATTTTTCTATCTTCAGATTCGAAATATCCCATGAAATGAGTGACATCGGGGAACTCGAGCCCGTAGAATTGGTTATAAGCCTGGATGCTCTTCGATTCCGCCTGAGGAGGGCGTGAAAGATCAAGTGACGGCAATTGCAACAATATTTCTTTAGCAGAAAAGTGTTTATCAATTGTTGGCAATGATTTCTTCTTTCCCTCAGCCATTGAACAAGCGACCATCGAAATAACTATCAAAACCCAAACGAAATGGAACAAAGATAGGGTGAAGGTGACAGGTGCAGGAGGCAGGTCTTGAGAAGTCATTATTTTCTATGATGCCCAATTTTGGTTCTTTCAGATTAAGCGTACGCTTAGTGAAAAATAAACAACAATTTAAAAAGAACACGGGCGGCTTAAGCCCTCCCCTATATCGCTGCATTACCCCCAAATATCCTTGATCCGGACACTGAATAACATCGAAGCAAGACTGGCGCTGAGTACCCCAGGCAAGCCAATCCCAAAAAACATAATAAGAATGGCCGGTATTCTACCATCTGGAGTACTCTGAGAAATATCACCATACCCAACTGTGATATGTTCGTAAAAACCCAAAATTTCAAATGGCTAAGTAAAAAACTTCATATGCGAGGCGCGCAAAATTTCTATCATTTCCGCGTACTAGAGTACGTCGTAATGATAGAAATTTTGCAGCAACGACGCAGATGAAGAATTTTTACGACGCCATCAACTGTGATAAACTCGTAAAAACTTGAACATTAGTCCAGTAATGAATTGTTATTTGTAATAACTTTTTCGCCGATATCGTCCAACTATATCATCCAACTGCTAAATATCATACGGTTTAATGTGATGTTGCACTGAAGACGATATACCACACAACCTAATGGAGAACCTTAAAGAGTGGGCCTTAGTGGTGTACGGCTCGTTTATCTTGATATGAGTTACATGTCCTGGTTCAGCTTCAATTTTTCAGTTTCTTTTGTAAGATCGTTCCAGACCGGCATGCCGTCCTTTTGTCGAAAACGAAAGGTGTTATTGTTTTTAGATAATTTTGCAGCAATCATGAAAGGTTCCGTTCGAGATGTAATCCACGAGCCGGTAACTGTCACTTTGTCACCGGTCTTGAATGGAGTTATTTCATTGAAATCGGTGACATACCATCTTGGTCCGAGATATACGGGGACCGGTTCGTTCTGATTGATGAAGACGATGAGTTTGGTCTGCATCTGGGCCATAACCCCCGTTTCGGGGACAATATGTTCTACTTTTATAACCTCTCCGCTGATTTCTTTTATCGATTCGGGATCAAATAATTCGGCAAAAGGGTCCTGCTTGGCAATGTTCGGATATAAGCCGATGCCATAGCCGTAGGTATTAGCAGAGGCATAATACTGTTCCTCAGGATATGCCTTGTAGAAAGCTGCGATCTCTTGCCCCCAACGTCTATCTCCCATATCAGGCAGGCTGGCCATGTCGTAGGCGGGTGCACTCTTGAGTTTGTCCTTTTCAATATCGAGAAAAAATATTCCCTCGGAGGGAAGAGGAGCCAGCGCCTGCCAGTTGACCGGAAACAACTTTCCGCCAATACCCAGAAAGCCGCCAAAATCCATGACGGCATACATTACTTGCCCAGTGTCAATGTCAACGATTATGTCTTCTATAGTTCCAAGCTCTTCTCCGTCCATGTTACGAACAGTGGAACCGATAATGTTGTTGACCATGAAGGCATTTATTTTTTCTCCTTCTGCGGCACGATAAATGTCTGTCTGTTTGTTATCCGTATTTTTTTTTGCTGCTGACGATTGTTGCGCGTATGAGGCATCCATTGATAAACAAAAAAATATGAGAATTCCAGCCATGCTGTATATTGATGCATATCTTTTCATCACATTTGTCCTCCTCTTGGTTTCTTGATAAAAAACTTCACCCTTGTCTGTTGTATAACTATCAAGAATCATGCCATTTTTGTGTTGGGGGCCGTTCCCTGGCTACTGGCAGGAGAACATATATACAGCTATTTTTTATGTTCATGGAGTTCTGTTTTGCAGGACAATTCTCTCGTATTTCGAGCTCCTGTCCTGTTTAGTCGGAAAAGGAAAGAGTGGAATTCTAGACGCTCTACCTGATTTCTTCTTAATAGGTGTTTGACGCCGGCGACGATCCATGGTTAAGATAATTAATCTTCCTCACCTAAGCAAATGACGAAATATGATAATCCCTCTTGCCGATAACAGCGAAATTGATACCGAGCGGGATCTCAGCTCGGCGGAAAAGCATATCCTGCAGAAACTGCTTTGTTACAAGGTATTCGTCGGCTCGGTTGCCGAATTCCGGCAGAAAAAGGAGACGGCCTTCCGGGTCGGTTGGAATGATTCCGGCCCCGTCCGTGAATCGGCCACCATGTCCAAGGTGGCCGAACAGCTGGAGACGGAACTGGGTCTTCGACTTCAGACCAAAGATGATTAATAATCCTCTTCCAGTAAACAAGCGGCAGATCTTGAAAAGTCATTTTTTACAGCTTTTAACCAACAGAATAATTGCAAGAAAAGTTTCATTTTCTACTCCTGTTCCTCCGAGAAACGCCGCAAGCATGTCTTCCGTGCTTTAGGCAAGCACGCATGTCAGCCCTCCTTCGGGTTTGATGGTAAGATCCCTGAACAGGGTGACCGAATCGGCCTTGGTCCAGAGGCCAAGATATCCCTTGAGGCTCCGCTCAGCCTGATGGTGAAAAAGCAAATCTTCTCCCAGAAAAGCACTGATCCGTCCGTCTTTTACCTCGACCCGCAGGAGATGCCACTGCTCACGAACTACAGGAATATCAACATTTTCCCTGGCAAATCGCTTACTGTTTTTGAATTCATAGAGAACAGCGTTGTTCTTCAGGCAGTTGATCCGGAGGACAAAATAATTGGCCCAGTCGCGTATCGCAAAGGCCAGTCCACCGCACTGATCAATTTCCCCCGAAAGGGGCTTGACCCAGACCTGCGCCGCTCCTTCCTCCATGTTGCTTTCCCTGGCGATAAGTAGGGGGAAATAGTTATAGGCTTTGATATTATCGAGAAAATCCTGGTAACGCTTACCCATGAGACGGGTCATGGTTTTGGTCATGGCGACGGAGACCGATGAGACTAAACCGGAACCATCCTGAAGAATGGTGTTCTCCCTTTCCGGTCCGCTCTCTTTCCAGACACCGGTGATCAGGAAAAAGTTTGCTGGCGTATCCTCATGTTCCGTCTCGAGAAAATCATATTGCCCATGAAAAAACTTCTCGGTCAGGGGCAGGATCTGGTCGGGATTTTTCAAGGCCATGTCAAGCAGACGGGTGACGCCCAGCAATCGTCCCAGTTGCTCGAGAACTTCCTCCATGGCGGTCCGGTCGTAACGTTCGAACGAGGCTTCGAGCAGGTCTCCCTTGATGGTGGTGCCAAATCCCAACCTGGTGAGGACATTGGCCAGAAACTGAATGCGCAGAGAGCGGCCATGGTAGGCTCCGGCGCCACCGGAAAAATTAAGCGTGACATAATTGTGATCGCTCTCTTCGCCGCAGAGGGCATCCACAGTGGCGAAGTGATATCCGAAGCGAATGCTCAGATTGATATAATCGCCTGAGATGATGGCATAGCTCGCTCCCCCGAGGCGGTTGTTGTCATGCGGTCTGGCTCCGGCCGCCATCAGCGCCAGAAAGTCCTGGGCACCGACCGCGAGGGAACTGGACCAGTTGATGCCGGGATAGCAGAGACCGCGCCAAAGTGCAACAAAGGGTATACTGGTAACGTCGTGGACGCTGATTTCATCACAGGTGGTCACGCCTGATCGCAACCCGCCGCCCATGTCCAGAGCAAAAAACATCAGCGGAAGATTGGCCTTCAACTTGACTGCGTTGCGGGTATGCCCGATTGTTTCGCCGAGGTTGAACATCTGGCGAACTGATATTTCATGGCAGAAACGAATGATATCATGCGCCGTGCGACATTTTTCCGGTGAAAAATCCTCCGAATTGGGATCGGTCAGATTGAGAGGGGAGATCAGATCAAGTAAACGCTGCAGGCGCTGATGGGCCGGGCTGTGAAAGATCGGTCGTTTGACCTTGCCTACTTTATCCAGCAGCTCCTCCACCACTCCCTGGTAGACTCTTTGCCGACCGGCCCAGAGCGTGATCTCGGCGCCGTTTTTCAGCGTCGTTGTGGCGACCTGGGTATCGAATAGGGCTGGAACCCCGAATTCCCTGGCCACCGAGGCCAGATGACTGGCCGAACTGCCGACATCGGTGATGATTCCCTTTACCTTGCTGACCCAGGGAGTGAAGGTGGTGGCAGCAGTCCGAACCACAAGAATGGTGTCCGGCTCAAGCTGTGGGGTCGAGCTATCTGCTGAAGTTGTGGTCCTGAGCAAAACGCGACCGGTGGCAACCCCCCCTGAAGCACATTTCCCACCTTCGATCAGCACCGGGTGATCGGTGTACTCAAACGTCTGCAATTCGTCCTGCTGTCGGTTCTCCTCATGGAGCAGTAACGGACGCGCCTGTAAAATCGTGACGGCGCCGTTTTGCTCAACGGCCCATTCAATATCGAGAGGATGGCCATAGTTCTCTTCGATACGCAGAGCGTAGTCCGTCAGATCGTCAAGAAAAGCGGGCGGTTCACGGTCAGCTTGGTTGCTTCCTCCATCGGCGTGCAGGACACGGGTTGTTTTGTCCACTCGAAAAATCTGCTCCGCTGAAGCTTCACCGCCGACCAACTGGTCTCCCAGACCGGCGACCCAACTGATTGTGAGGCTGTCGGGATCCTCATTGGCGGGATCGGCGGTATACAGTACACCGCTGTATTGCGGCTGGATCATGGCCAGAATCAGTACGCCCATCGGCGTTTCCCGGTCGTCAAGACCATGGTGCATGCGGTAGGACAGCGCGGGGGCGGAGTACAGGCTGGCAATGACGTGGCGATAGGCCTGGGACAATTCTTCGATGGCGACATTGAGCTTCGAGCTGTATTGACCGGCAAAAGAGAGTTCCCCATCTTCACCGATGGCGGAACTGCGGACCGCCAGCTGCTGGTCCGCGGCAAAGACGGCAGCGCTATCCTGCAGGGCCGCCAGGATACTCCGTGGCAGTTCGGTAGCCATTATCCGTTCTCCGATCTGCAGGCTGACTGCTTCCAGCCGAGCCGGATCGTCATCGTCAAGATCCGCCAGAATAGTATCTATTGTCTCACCCAATCCGGTTTCCTGGAGAAACCGGTCGCAGGCCGTAGTTGTCACGGCAAATCCCTGTGGTGTCGGTAGTCGCAATTCTCCGGCAATGTGGGCCAGGTTGGCGGCCTTGGCGCCGACCAGAGACATCTGCTCCAGTTTGATGCGGTCCAACGGTAATACCAGATCTTCGGTTTGATGGCGACGCAGTCCTGACCACTCATCCCGCACTGATCTTTCGATGCTGCGCAACACATTGAGCATTGGCTCATAGTCCCGATGTGTCATGCCGGAAAGGGCATTAACCATGCCGTCGACTTCCAGCAAAAACTGCCGACTCATCTTTTCAACCATCTGCGGCATAAAGGGACGATTATCGTAATAAATCTGTTCCAGATCAGCCTGAAGGGTCAGAGCTGTACGGTTGTGTTCGAGAAGCCTGCGAAAGCGTTTGTAGCGAGAGGTCTGTTCGGCATCCAGAGTCGGTAGCAGCTCACAGGATGGCCCGGATTTGAAGAGCTTCATCAGCGGCATAGATCACCTTATGTGGAGTTGACGATGGGGAAAAGCCACGGTACGCACCTTTTAGCAATTCTATCGACCTCGACCTTTCCATCCGCATACAAAGAAGATGTTTATCCCAAATGTCGTATTATATTACGGCATCATCAACAATATTCAACCCTTCAAAGGCGCTGAAGGTTGCATATTTTTCTGCATCGGTTTGGATAGCCCCAATGTTACTTTAGGCGCTAGCACCTCACTTCATGTTTTTCGATATCCTCTCTAGGTTGGAAATCTTCGTTGGCTTCTTTTCTTTTTCGGTTTTTTGCACGAAAACCTAATTGCTGCTTACTAGCTCCAACGAAAGATCCACCGCCAACTACTGCCTAATGGAAAAGGTGTCTGCTGCAGCGTTTTGTTCGGCGTGCCTTTACGTTCCTTGAATACGTTTCAAAACTCCGGCGGTTGTCGGGATAGGGCGCGGATCTCATCGCGTAAGGCGCTCACCTCATCCCGGACTGCGGCCAGTTGTTTGCCTCCTACTACTTCGGCGTCGCTACTATCGGCGTCGCAGCCGACGAAGAAGGTGGCGAGCGCCGCTGTTAGCTATCAACTGAAAGCTTTGGGGGATAACATCCTTACCGGTATCAACGACAATCATATGAATGTAATTGGAGATTGCAATGTAATTAAGCACATAAAGCCCGTATCTCTTTTTCGCTTCAAAAAGCCAATACCGCCAACGTAATCTATCTTTCTAAAACTTAAAAAGAAATTCCTGTTTGTGACATCTATGGGTGATATGCCGGAAACAGCCGGGAATATAGTGTGACTTCGGCGCAGTGAACATAAAAGCATGTTACGAATTTGTCAAACCTACAAGAACAGCGCTGGCTTGGGATGGCTCTGAAACCGGTCTCATCAAAGATGCGGTAAAAATAGTATTCAGAGGACGTTTAAGCCAATTCAGCGGTGTGGGAAATTTGCGGGTCAACTCATAGAAGGGCCATCTCTCTCCGTAGTAGATTCGTTCGATCTCCACAAGGACTGAGGGCTTCAGGATAAAGTTTTCTAGCGATTCAGATGAGAAATGCCACTGAAAAAAATCCTCGTTCTCGTCTGTTTCGGGGATCCTCCCGCTGTGTTTGTATGGCAGCGTTATCCAAACCGTCCTCCGGGTCGCAGGACGCGAGCTGCCTCAGCCAACGTTTGCCCGGCATCTTTTCGGTTTGGAAAAAGTTTCAGTACCGAGACAGCGTTAACCGCATCAAAAGTTTCCGCAAGAAAGGGAAGGGAGCGGGCATCCGCTCGAAGGAGATGAACCTGATCCGGCTTGCACAGCCCTACCCGCACCGCCGCACTTTCGCGGATGCCGGCCAGACGGCGAATTCCGTGACCGATATCAATGGCTGTCATCTGGATATCGAAAAGATGATCTGCCAGATAAGGAAATACACTGTAGGCGCCGGTTCCGACGTCCAACACGCGACTATCCGGCTCAAGCCTCATACGGTCTAAAATTAACGCGTATTCGAAACCAAGCCAGTAATGCAGCCCTCGCACCCGTTCAGACCAGCCAAGTCGGAAATAAAGCTGCCATAGATGAAAAGGTGTTTTTCTCCAGGTATGCTCAGGATGGAACACTCAATTCCTCCAAAACCCGTTAACCCGTTCGTGAAACCGTCGAGCCTCATCATTGAACAGTACGAAGCGGATGTGGTTGACTAATAATAAACGCGGTATAACTTCGAGCACGGATTTGAAAGTGATCCGCGTCGCCGGTTCCTTCGGGTAGCCAAATGCGCCGGTCGGTATAGCCCGAAAGGCGATGGAAGTGATATTTTCCTCGGCCAGTTGCAGTGCACTGCGATAGCACGAACCCAGAAGTTTATCGGAAGGCTGGTCGTATCCGTAAACCGGCCCAAGACAATTGAAAGATGCGTCTCTACTCGTCTTTGACAAGCGACGAATGGAGGAACCTGAAAACCTGCACAGCGTTTTCGGTGTTATCGATATTCCTTGCGACAGCCACACTCGGCCCTCTTGTCCTATCCACTCTGCGGGCACCTTTTTGTTCTCTTATCAGTCAGCTGCAGCGGGGGAAGGGTTTTGAAAAGATGACTTGTTTTTGTGGCCACTATCTCCTCAGTCCATTCTTGTTGTGCTTAGAGTCCTGCAGAATCAATTATCTGAGTTTGAGATTGGTAAGGCCATACATTTTAGTGGGCAATACTTATACGGTCAAATCAATTGTCTCAAAAAAGGCATAGAGTCCGGCTCGATTTTTAGTGTTGGTCTTCGTCTCATTGTCTTATTTCTTCTGGGTATTGTTTTCTCAACTTGATACTCGTTTTTGGCGGCTTTAATCATCAAGGCTCATGATTTCAGCACTACTCCATAACACCCTTGCCGGTAATTAGTATTTTATGTTAAGCAGAAGGCTTAATACTAAATCATACACAAGATCTTTATTTCCAATATTGGGCCATCCGAAATTTCAGGTTTTTACGAGCTTGTCAATATATATACCCATACCGGGCTCAAAACTCAAATAAATCCAACCAATAATGAAGCTACTTTATTTAATTCGTCATGCCAAATCCAGTTGGTCCAACCCGGATCTCGATGATTTTTCCAGGCCGCTCAATAAGCGGGGGAAAGAGGATTGTTCTGAAATGGCAGCACGACTTGGCAGGGCAGGGGTACGCCCGGATCTGATTGCAGCCAGTCCGGCCAAGAGAGCGAAAAAGACGGCGATCTGCATGGCTAAAGGGACCGGATATGACAAAGATTCTATTCGTTACTACGACGAACTGTATCTCGGAACAGTTTCATATCATCTCCAGTTGATCGGGGAACAGTTTGGAGATATCGATGTCCTGTTTCTGGTCGGACATAATGACACCATGACGGAGCTTGCCGAATTCCTGACCGGCGCTCAGCTTGGCAATATTCCTACTTGCGGCATTGTTGCAGTGGAGTAT
>JBHEOR010000094.1:0-11049 GCA_046260685.1 Desulfopila sp. | reverse complement strand
ATTGTTGCTTTTGTTGTACAGGAAAAAGAACATAAATCCGTGGAAGGTTTCTAGACTTGCCAATGCTGAATGAGAGAGTACCTTCTTTGAAAAAAGAGTTTATATAATATCAACATGCCAAGCCTGACCCTGAACATGTACCTGTTCAGCACCGCCGGAGCTGGAGCCTGAACAGGTACGTTGATGTTTATTTTCCAATGAAATAGGTTAATTTCTACCAGCTCAGCCTTTTATGTGTAGGAGAGGTACAATACCTGGGTCCCCTTATCTTCATTACCCTGTTTGGCAAGCGTATCGTAGAGCGACTTGGCAAGCGCCAATCCGTGTGCTTCAAGCCCCAACTCCTCTGCCGACTGCAGCGCAATCCCCATATCCTTGATAAAATGTTTGACATAAAAACCCGGTTCAAAATCGCCACGTATCATGCGTGGCGCCAGATTAGAAAGCGACCAGCTTCCGGCGGCTCCTGTTTCTATACTCTGCAGAACCGTCTCTGGGTCAAGACCGGCTTTTTCGGCATAGCGTACTGACTCGCACACTCCCATCATTGTGGAGGCAATGGCTATCTGGTTGGCCATTTTACAATGCTGCCACCACTCCCTGCGGCACCCTGGTAGACAATGTTTTTCCCCATGGTCTGCAAAAGGGGAATTATCCTGTCAAAGACATCCTTGTCACCGCCCACCATAACAGAAAGCCGGGCTTCACGGGCGCCCACATCACCGCCTGAAACCGGCGCATCCATAACCTGTATGCCTTTTTGTTTGCCTTCTTGGTAAATCCTTGTGGCCAGCACCGGACTTGACGTGGTCATGTCGACAACGGTACTGCCCTTGTCGGCGTTTGCCAGAATACCGTTATCCCCGAAGTAAACCTCCTCGACATCACTGGGATAGCCTACCATGGTAATCACCACATCCGAGGCCTGTGCCACCTCGCCGGGCGTGTCCTTCCACTGCGCCCCATGCTCGAGCAGATCTTCGGCCCTGGCTTTGGTCCTGGTGGAGATTATAACCTGATACCCGCTGTTCATAAGATTGGAGACCATGCTTTTGCCCATGACTCCGATGCCGACAAATCCAACAACCGTCTCTTCCGGTGTTACTTCCATCTTTCCCTCTCCTTTATGGGTATATAGTATTTTGAAAAACCATGTTCTACGACTACCGGGCGCCTTGAAATACTCCGGAATCAAGCAGCGCAGGCAGATATACTCTAAATACGGTACCTTTTTCCGTGTTTGATGCAACAGTGATGGCGCCATTGTTTTTCTTGATAATGGCATGGACAATGGCCAGTCCCAGGCCGCTGCCGCGGCTGCTGTCCCTTGATTTAGTGGTAAAATAGGGATCAAAGATATTTTCTAGAATATCAGGGTCTATACCGCTGCCGTTATCACCCACTTCTATCTCCACATACCTGCCGCCGCCAAGACCGGCTATATGGTCTTTACCGACTTCAATATTGCGGCTTTTCACTGTTATTCGCCCGCCATCGGGCATAAAATAATTGGCATTGAGCAAAAGATTCTGCAGGATGGCCTTGAGGTTATCGGGTGCCACCTTGATGATAAAGAGATCACCGGGCACCTCGACGTGGAGCTCGTTTTTGTCATCGAGAAGACGTTCGAAACTATACTCTGCAAACAGTTCTTCCAACCTGACGATACCTGGCTTTGTTCCCTCTCCTCGGGTGAAGAGCAGGAGCTTGGACGTCAGATCCTTGGCTCTGTTGGAAGCCTCAACGGCCGAACCGAGCATTTCCTGAATAGCATGATCGGGCTCAAGAAGGCGCTGCGCCAAATTGAGATTTCCCATGATTGCGGAAAGGATATTATTGAAATCGTGTCCTATCCCGCCCGCCAGAACCCCGACGGATTCAAGCTTGCGCGCCAGCAACACCTCTTTTTCCATATCTTTGCTCCAACTGATATCTTCTACCAGCCAGACCAGGCCTTTTTTAAAATCGGGCGGAGTTGTCTGGTCCACAGCACGTCCGGAAATACGGCAGGTTACCGGTGTACCGTCCTTTTTTTTCAACTCATATTCGGTCTGCACCGTCTCTCCCGCCACAAGACGCTCGTTATAGTTGGCGAGAAATTCGTGGTATGCGGCATCGGAAAGGTGCAGGTCACGGATATGCATATTACGCATCTGCGCTGCACTGTCATAGCCGAATATCTCGGCAAGCTTGTCATTGCAGCGCACCACTCTCATACCATCGTGGAACAGCAGGACACCGGAAACAATGGTTGCAAAAATCGATTCAAATTCATGGGTGAGTTCCAGGTTTTTTTCCCTTTCCTCCTGCAGCGCTTCGATCTCCTTTTGCCGCTTGCGCTCCGAGGCGCTCAGTGATGCTATATGGCAGGCATTATTGATAGCAATGGCGGCATGATTGGCAAGTACCTGGCAAAGCTGCATTTCTTCACTGGTAAAGTGCCGCCTGCACGAAGAATACCCGGCAAGCACACCCGTCACCTTGTCTGCAACCTTCATTGGTACAGCCAGGGTAGAAACAATACCGTGCTCATGAACAAGAGGATGAACCGTAAAACGTGTCTCCGTCGCATACTCTTCCACCGTTTCTCCCCTGCCGGAGAACAGCACCAGGCTGGCCACTCCCTGTCCCTCTTCAATAATGCTCCTGTCTTTTACTCCTGCAGGAAAACCGGCCACCGCTTTAAAAATCAGCTTCCTGCCGCTGTCATCACAGAGCAGCAATGAGGCGCGGTCAAATGAAAATATCTCCTGTATAGTGTTGACACAGTTTTCATACAGCGTTTCCAGATCAGTGGTGGAGGCCAGCCGGGCCGAAAACTGCTCAATACTTTCGAGTGTTGAGACGGTTGCCTTTGCTTGCCGTTGATTATCGTTATCCGTTAGCATCGTCAGCTCTTTGCAGTAATATGTTCTCTTTGCCCTGCTCTATCATATCATAGCTCCTGCAGTAGTGTTTTTGGAAGTATTTTTGAAGCACATACCCAATCTACCCCACCCAATCAATTCTACAACCCTATTTTAACCATCTTCCGCGCTTCTTTTCCATGGTATATTTTCCATGGTATAATATGGCATTGCCTGGTAAAAAGTACTCTACATCAAAAATCCACCACAACCCTTTGCGACCATGAAGATAGAATGGCTGACCAACCGACTCATTGCACTTGAAGTCCCTCAAGTTGCTGCACACATCATTTCCATACTGATGCTTACGGCAATCGTCACCCTTGTGGCGGTCGTCACCACTGCCGTTGTCCGCAAAACCCTGCTGCGTTTTGTCGCCCAATGGATAGAGAAAAAGCGATTCCGCTGGGGAGCGCCGCTTCTTCATACAAACTTTTTTGCGCGGGTCAGCCTGCTCATTCCGCTGACCATCTTCGCACTTGCCATCGATGCCACTTTTGATAAAAATTCCACGATCTATATACTTACCCATAGAGGGGTCATGACCGGCTTTGCCCTGTTATCGATTCTCATCCTCACTTCCCTGCTCACCTCAATCAAAGAAATCGATCTTCTTACCAACCACTCAAGAAAATCGGCAGTGCAGGGCTATAGCGATGCTCTGAAAATCATCATTTACGTGATGGGCGTCATTTTCATCATCTCCATCTTCACGGGCCGCTCTCCCTGGGGTATCTTCTCCGTACTTGGCGGTCTCACCGCAGTCCTGTTACTGGTTTTCAAGGATTCCATTCTCGGCTTTGTCGCCTCACTGCAGCTCAGCGCCTCCGACATGATTCGCATTGGCGACTGGATAGAAATGGATCAGTACGGGGCCAACGGGGATGTCATCTCCATGTCGATACACACCGTTAAAGTCCAGAACTTTGACAAAACTATCAGCACAATACCCACCTACTCCCTGGTCTCCTCCTCCTTCACCAACTGGCGCGGCATGCTCGAATCACAGGGGCGGCGCATCAAACGAGCCCTGCTCATCGACATCACCTCGATACGGTTTTGCGATGAAAACCTCATGGAAAGACTTCGACATATCGAGTTACTGCAGGATTATCTCGAACAAAAAGAGCGTGACATCACTGCACATAACCGTGCGCATCCACTCATTTCGGAGAACGTGCTCAACGGCCGTCGGCAGACCAATATCGGGATATTTCGTGCCTATGCCGCAGCTTATCTCCGCAACAATCCCGATATCAACGAGGACATGACCTTCATGGTCAGGCAGCTCGCTCCGACCAATCACGGATTGCCGCTTGAGATTTATGTCTTCTCAAGAGATCAGATATGGCGCAATTACGAGGCAATACAGGCAGATGTTTTTGATCATTTACTTGCCGCTATTGCCGAATTCGATCTGCGCCTGTTCCAGGAACCAAGCGGCCATGATCTTCAACGCCTTCGCTTTGACAATCAACAGAGCACTCTTCAAGAGTGAAGAGCACCTGGCCACACTCGATGTTAAGGAAAGCTGATAAGGGGCTGCCATTGAATTTACTTGTTTTAGAGACAAAAAGTTTATACACTGCTTTTTCACTTACAGATACCAACCATCACAGGAGGGATACATGGATTATTTTGAATTCTCCATTCAAATGGAAAAAGACGCCGAAGCGCTTTATCGTAAAATGGCGGAAAACGCTCCGGCTGAAGGCATAAAAAAAGTACTGTTGATGCTGGCCGAAGATGAAGTTCGTCACCGCGTCGCCATAGAACAGCTGCAGAAGAAAATGGATGTGGAACCTGCGGCAGGCTCAGCACTTGACATCAAGACCGTCTTTGACGAAATGAAAAAAGATGACTCCCTCAGCAAGATCAGCGTCGATGCCGTTGCTGACTATGAAAAGGCTGTGGAAATCGAGCGTCGCGGTCTGGAGTTCTATCAGGAGAAGTTCAGGGATGTTGATGATCCGGCAAGCAAGAAGCTCTTCGATGTTTTGATGCGCCAGGAAAGCTACCATCTTCACACCACCCAGAACCTGCTCGACATGGTACAACGGCCCGACTGGTGGGTGGAAAACGCCGAATTCAACCCGCAGGACTCCGACACCTACTGACACCTGCTGACATCTACTACAAGGTCGGTCTGCGGCACGACAACCTTGCCACACCCCTGCCCGCTGGAGTGACGGCGTAAGGCCTTCGGAAGCAAACCTTCCAGAGGCCTTACACATTTTGAGCGGACCCTAAGGGCCCATGATCAACTCCACACGCGACTGCAGCAATGCCATGATGCCTTGGTCCGTGCCCGGGAACGACTCCAGGAAATCGATATCAACCATGTTGTTGCCGAGGCCGAATCCGTTAAGGTGCGGCAAGCGTTGCAAGAAAAAATTTGAGAATGAAATGCACCGGGATCAAAACTTGCTCATCGTTGGTGGAGCCGGCAGGAATGTGGGTAAAACAGAGTTTGCCTGCCGACTGATAGAACAAATCAGCACCGTCTGCCCGGTTTATGCCCTGAAGGTTTCAGCCGTCTTTCCCGACGAGACTCTCTTTCACGGCAACCATTCCGACGAAGGGGCAAGGGATCAGCTCTTTGAAGAAACCAGGCGTGACAGCCCAAAAGACACTTCGAGGATGCTGCGCGCCGGTGCCAGGCAGGTTTTTTATCTGCGCGGTGAAGACAGTGCCATCATCTTCCAGTATGCCATCCTTCGTCGGCAACTCCCCTCGAACTGCGCTCTCATCAGCGAATCCAACAGCCTGGGCCAACATGTCATACCGGGCCTGCATATCATGGTCAGAACCACAGATGCGGCGATTAAGCCACGGGCACGCGAGCGCATGGCACTCGCCGATCTCATCGTCACCTCTGACGGTATATCGGGATTTCGAGAAGTGCAGCGTATCCAGTACCATCCTGCAACACACTGGTCTCTTTCAGAATCACTTCGAGATCTCCCTGAACATCCCTGAACCTCTTCAGACTATGGGGTGGTTGAGGCTATGGGGCGGTTCAGCTCAAGAGTATCCCGAGGAGTAATTGTCCCTCCCGCAGCTACCCTGGCAAATATTCCTTCCCTGGGCATGATGCAATCACCCGTGAGCTTTTTGATGGCACAACCGCTGTTGTGGCACTCTTTGCCGATCTGGGTAATCTCCAGCACAACCGCATCACCGATTCTGATGCGATCTCCCAGGACAACAGCACCAAGATCCACCCCCCTGGTAATGACATTTTCGGCAAAGGCACCGTTTTTCAATGAAGGCATAGCCTCCTTTACCCCATCGATGCTTTCCCCGGCCAGCAGGGAAACCTGACGATGCCAGTCGCCGGCATGGGCATCTCCTTCGATGCCCCAGTCCGCTTTCAAGGTGATCGATGCTTTTTCTTTTTTGACCACGCCTTTTTTCTCGCTGATGCAGACAGCCTCAACATATGCCATTTTGCTACTCCTACACTGGTTCTCTAGAAAAATCGTAGCGATACACATCAATGCGCTCCCCGGCACTAAGCTTTTGCCCCGGTTCTAAAATGATATACCCGTCGGCATGGGCCAAGGAGGTCAGCATATGCGATCCCTGCTTGGCTGCATGGGATATGCAGTGACCACTGTGCCGCCGCCAGGAAAGCTGCACCCTGATCATATTAGGACGCCGGCCCCGGTTTTCAATATCATGGACAGCTTCGGCGGAAACCATGGGCCAGCCGAAGGACACACCGTTCATGGCGGTTATGAACGGTCTGACATAATGAGTAAAGCACATAAACGCCGACACCGGGTTCCCGGGCAAGCCAAAGAGCATCTGTTCCCCCTGCCTGGCGAAGTAAAGCGGTTTTCCAGGTTTTTGCAAAATACGCCAGAACAGCGGAACAAAACCACAGCTATCGGCGGCCTTTTTGACATGGTCATGACGGCCGACGGAAATACCGCCGCTGCAGACCACAAGATCTGCTTCAGCCTGGGCGATGGCCTGCCGGGTGGCTTCTGCCTCATCGGCAACACGAAGGGTCTGCACCACTTTGCCGCCGGCCTCTTCGATGGCGGCAACAAGCATGATCATATTGGAATCACGAATCTGATCCTCGGCGATGTCCTCACCCACGGAGACAAGCTCGGATCCGGTCACCAGCACGGCAACTTCACAGGGTCTGAATACCGTGACCCGGGTAATGCCGACGGAGGCCAACAGCGCCACACGAGCCGCTGTTATACGTGTTCCTTTTTGAAGAAGCAGCTCACCTGCTTCAAACTCCTCCCCCTTGTAGCGGACATCCTGCCCTGCAGATCTAACGGCATGGACCATGACGGATCCATTCTGTTCCTCAGTATCCTCCACCCTGATGACAGTATCGCAGTCGTTGGGCACCACTGCACCTGTGCTGATGCGAATCGCCTCACCCAAGCCGATGCCATTATCAAAGGACGTACCCGCCTGACTCTCACCGACGATGCGCAGTGCCACAGGACTGCCGGCGGAAGCATGGAGCACATCCTGCCAGCGTACGGCAAAGCCGTCCATGGCGGAGTTGGTATATCGGGGCGACGGCTCCGGCGCCACGATATCCGTTGCAAGATAGCGGTTGATCCCCTCTTCAAGAGAGCACTCCACCGGGCGGGAAACGGGGATATTGTCCCGGATAATGGCGAGGCCCTCATCTATGGAGATGAGGGCCTTTTGCTGGTGTTGATACGGATGGTCATTTTTCATACGCTGGTTACCACATATGTTTTGTCAAAAACCGCCACCTCAGCCGCCGATTCCGGCCATGGATGGTTCGGACACCCTTCTGGAAGCTGTTTCGGCGGCGTGGCCATCGGCACTGCTGTTCTGTACGCTGTCGATGATTCCCGCTGCAATCTCGCTGTCATCAGAGCCACTGCGCAGCAGGTGCCTGAGATCCAGCGAGCCATTGTCATAGAGGCAGGTCTTCAGCATGCCGGTGGCAGTCACCCGCACCTTGTTACAGGTTTTGCAGAAGTGACGGGAGTTCCCCTCGATTATTCCAACGCTGCCGGTATGGCCTGCAAGAGTGAATACCCTGGAGGTCGAAGGCGTCGATGCCTTTACCTCGGTCATGGGGGGAAGCAGAGTACCAAGCCGTTCCAGCAGGGAGCCATTGTCATGTTGCACAATCCGGTCCGCTCCGGAAAACGGCATCTGCTCGATAAAACGGACCGTTATCGGGTTGTCCACACTCAAGCCGACAAGTGCAACCAGCTCCTCATCCATGGTATCGTCGGTAACAACGCTGTTTACCTTGATGGGAATATTTCTCTGGATGGCTCCATGGAGGGTGCGCAGCACATCGGGTAAGCGATCGCGCCTGGTAATCGACTTGTATCGCGCCGCATCCAGGGTATCGAGGCTAAGATTGATGCCGTCGACCCCGGCTTCGACAAGGGTATCAAGATATTTGCCGGCCTGCACTCCGTTGGTGGTCAAAAAGAGGTGCTCTACTCCCTGAATTGCCTTCAAGCGTCTCACGAAATCGAGAAGACCGCGGCGGGCGAAAGGCTCTCCGCCGGTCAGCCGAACCTTGCTGACTCCAAATGATGCAAAGATTCCAACCAGGCGCTCAAATTCTTCATAGGAAAGAATCTGGTCATGGGGAACAAGAGGGATACCGGATTCCGGGCAGCAATACCGGCAGCGCAGATCGCAACGATCGGTCACCGACAGTCGCAGGTACGTGATCCTTCTGGAAAAATTATCTATCAAGGGGGTGGCCACATCACCTTCCTTGAAAGATGATACGGATGATGCGTTATACGGCATGATTTCTCCTTTCCAATGTCGGGAGGCCGGGCTGTTTCCAACCGGACCCTATCGGCCGGGCACCCTATCCCCTGGACGTAGGTGCTTTGGCTCGGAGGTATGTATGATTTGCAATAAAACGTTTACTGGAGCGTTGCACGCTGCAGCACACCAAACGGTGCTTCACCTTTCACTAACATAGACGCCCCATCCTGTCAAGCCACGTCGACCAAACCCCGAAGGGCTGTTCGACAGAGCCCATGGGTAAAGGGCAGGCCTAGCGCAGTATCTTGCGCACCGAGGACGAAATCACCACGTCGCCACTGGACCGATAAAACTCATGATTTTGTTCAATATCAGGCAGATCATAGAGGTAATTCACCATTATTCCCGCAGAATTGCGCAGGCCATTAACGGAGAGGTCGGCCGCCCAGTTAATTTTCTCAAGCCGGGCTCCGTTTGTCAGATGAAAGTTGGCAACGGGATCGCGCGCCCTGCCGCTCCGCTTGTCCCGCACCAGGTAGCGGCTGCACAAGCGCAGCAGGGACTGCTTGAACTCTTTGTGAAGAGTTTTGTCCGCTACCGAGGCCTCCTCGGTAATGATCATTCGCAAAACATCAACGTCCAGGCCCTCCTCCTGCATAAAATGAAGAACAGCGGCCTCATTTTTCCCCAGTTCCCGGGAATCACTGTACTGTTGCAGCCATTGCATAAAACCGGGAACGGGAGAAAGGGTGCAGAACTGTTTCAGGTTCGGCATCTTTGCCGCCATATCGGCCACCACCCGCTTGATAAGAAAGTTGCCGAAACTTACCCCGGCAAGCCCCTTCTGACAGTTTGATATTGAGTAAAAGATTGCGGTGTCGGCCTTTGTCGGGTCACGTGGAGGTGCCGTCCTGTCCAGCAATCCACCGATATTGCCGCTTATGCCGTTGACCAGTGCAATCTCCACAAAAATAAGCGGTTCATCGGGCATTCGCGGATGAAAAAAGGCATAACAGAGCCGGTCATCCTCAAGCCGGTGTTTCAAATCCTGCCACGAGTCGATTTTATGAACGGCCTCATAGTTGATAAGCTTCTCCAAAACAGCAGCAGGCGTCTTCCAGGTAATCTGCTGCAAATCGAGAAACCCGACATCAAACCAGGAATCGAGCAAACTGTAGAGATCCTGGTCCAGCGCCTTTAAGCTGTTACTCTCCCGGGCCCAGGAGATAAGCTCGGAGCGAAGATCGACAAGAAACTTTACACCTTCTTCAAGGGTGTTGAATTGACGCAGCAGTTTGGCGCGGGGCGGCTCCAAAATATTTCGCAGGGCGATGGTGGACTGCTGCAACGCATCAAGGCCAACGGCATTTCTCCTGTTTTCAATGCCCTTTTCGACGGCATCACTGTCAACATCATATTCGCGGGCAAGCACATCGAGGAACCTGCGCCGGCCGGTCGCACTGAGAGCCAGATACGCCTTGCCCAGCTCCGCCGCCCGAAAACGGGCCGAGACCTCCCCGCCTTTTTCCTCAAGGCATCTGTTGATAATTTTGCGCAAACGCGAAAGCTCGCTTTCGGGAAGATCGGCAACAAAACCGTTCTTCAGCACACTCGACTCTCCCCGCGGCCAAATATTCTGCACTCTGCGCAAGGTTCTATCCCACAACGGTTCCTGCTGCGAAGCACTCATCTCTCTCCTCCCTGAAAGTACACCTCAAGTTCCTTTAACAACACTACTGAGGCAGGTCCAATCTCCCAGGAAGATGATATAATTTTCCTGCTCAAAAAACAAGTGGTGCTTTGCAACTCATCCCCCCTCTCTCGTCTCATGCTGCTCTGCTTCAGCTGTTTTTCTCAACCTTGCTCACAGCGTCAATGAGTTCATCGATTGAAGACATACTCTCAAGCTTTTGGCGCGGGATAACCACATCAAGCTCCTCACCCTTCCTCAGCACCAGGGGATATTCCATGGTTGTCTGATATTTTTGTTCAAATTCGTCGCGATGTAAAAAATCCATTTCCATGCGCGCCCCTTCTCTAAAGGCTCGCCATTGCTGATTTTCTCGGAAGGCGCCGTGGGTAAGGCTACAGAGGAAACAGTCGTAGGTCTGCGGGCTGAAGAGTTTATGTCCCATATCCTTGACTGTATTCACCATGCCGCTATCGGCATTGTACACAAAGATCAATTGCATTTTTTTCTCCTTCTACTCATTCGTTTGTCTCTTCAAAATAGTATCCAAACAGGCACATTCAACTCGGCCAACCACAGTACGAGCAACTCCGCCATTGCCTTATTCCCAGATCTTGAGTAAATATTTTAAGGGTCTGTCATGAAATACGAATAACGATTAGGCGCTTTGATTTGGGTTATATTTGGACGATCCAATTGAGAAAA
>JBHEOR010000093.1:0-11178 GCA_046260685.1 Desulfopila sp. | reverse complement strand
CGGCCCGTCTTTGCCTGGATGGCCGTTTAGCCGATGGTCGGTGGCAGGCATCCGTGGCCATGGAGGAGGCGGATCCTTCATTTTTCTTTGCCGACTGGCCCGGACGGGTCAATGTAACGTTACGGGGACGGGGCGATGTGTCTTCTCAACAGCTTGAGTATTTTTTGGAAATCGCAGAGCTTTCCGGAGAGGTGAAGGGCCTTTCGTTGGATGGCGGTGGCACAATAGAGCAAAATGGTACACTGTTGCGTTTTTCCGATATCAATCTGGAGTATGGGGATGCCGTCGTTGCCCTCCATGGAATAATTGAGGAAACGTTTGATGTCGAATTTGATATCGATATCCCGCGGATAAAGGAGCTGGTGCCGCAGATGCAGGGGATGTTTGAGGCATCGGGGCAGCTCTACGGCAGTCGTAAGTCACCGGCGCTGGAGCTTGCTTTCACCACTGAAAATGGTGCTGGCCAAAGCATTTCCTGGGCCGGTCTGCAGGGACAAATAGATGTTGATTTGCTTGGCAGCGGTGCAGTAAAAGCAGACATTCGTGGAGATAACATCGCCGCCGGCACAGTCGATGTGTCCGAAATGAGCCTTTCCGCCCATGGCACCAGGATCAAGCATGTCTTTTCCTTCGATGCCGCAACAAGCCTGGGTACTCTTGCGGTGCGGGGGGAGGGGAGCTATGGTGCTTTCTGGCAGGGTGCTTTGAACAATGTTGAGCTTTTCCTGGAGAAATACGGCAACTGGGAACTGGATACACCTGCCGCCTTTGCGGTGGGAGGACAACAAAGCCGGCTTGAGTCCCTCTGCCTGGTGGACGGTGAAGCCTCTGTATGTATCGATGGAACACTGGATCAAGCAC
Organism: Desulfopila sp.; assembly: GCA_046260685.1. GTDB lineage: Bacteria > Desulfobacterota > Desulfobulbia > Desulfobulbales > Desulfocapsaceae > Desulfopila_A. The sequence goes on along the minus strand of JBHEOR010000093.1, from coordinate 10,317 downwards.
GGAAGTGGGCAGTGCATGGCAATATAGATGCTTTTTCTCTGAACGTCCTCAGCCAAGCGGGGCTTTCCCCGGTTCCCCTTGAAGGTAAACTGCAGAGTACTATTGAAGCCGAAGGTGATGGGGTAAGGCTGCTCGGGCTCGATGCATGGCTGAAAATACCGCGGCTGGAGGTCAAGGATCCCAGGGAGAGCGGGCAGCAGTACCGGTTTTCCGATATTTCGCTGCTGACTGCAATAGAGGACCAGTCGCTCAACATTGTCCTGAACAGCAGGTTTGCAAAACAAGGACGGCTTGTCGGAAATCTTGCATTGGAAAATTTCAACGACCATCTTGTTGAACCCCAATCGCTGCCGTTTGCCGGACAGCTCGACTTTGATCTGCAGGATCTTACTTTTATTACAATTTTTACCGGTTCCCGTTTTGAACCCACGGGAAAACTGGTTGGCAATTTTGATTTTCAGGGGACGCCGGCAGCACCGGTTGCCCGGGGGAATATAGATCTGCGGGAGGGAAAAGTGCTCATTGCCGATCTTGGCATCACACTGGAAGATATTGCTGCTCGGCTGGAAACCACCAACAAATCTCTTCAATATAGCATCAGCGCCGGTTCCGGGCCCGGCAGCGTTACAGCTGATGGTGTGCTCAGCTTTGATGCCGCACGGGGCATTGCTGTAAAAAGCAGCCTTGAGGGAACCGACTTTGATGTAATGGCAACCGATGAGTATACAGTACGTATCTCACCGGAGGTGCAGATCGAATTTGATGGAGAGGGGGGCAGGATCACAGGGCAGGTGCATGTTCCCTACGGTCGCATCGCCCCTGAGTTTGGGACTTCCGGTGGAGTGACCGCTTCGAAGGATGTCGTGGTGGTTGATGATGTCGGGCGGCAGGCGGCGGACGCAAGACCGTTTGTCACCGATATCACGATCAGTCTGGGGGATGATGTCAAGGTCGTTGCCTATGGTTTGAAGAGCAATGTCACAGGAGAAATCGGGTTACTCGATGAGCCGGGCAAGAATTTGGCGGCACAGGGTGAGCTGACGGTACAGCAGGGCAAATTCGTCCTGTATAGCGCGGAACTTGACATTACCCGGGGGCGCCTTCTTTTTGCCGGAGGAACGGTGGACAATCCCGGCGTCGATTTTCGTGCTCAGCGTAAGATTGAGGACAAGGTTGTGGGGGTCGATGTCACCGGTACCGCGCAGAACCTGGAGTTCCAGTTTTTTTCAGACCCGGCAATGGATCAATCCAATATCCTCTCCTATATTCTGGCGGGCCGCTCGATGTATGGTTCAAACGGCGGGGGGGATACCAGTATGGTTGAGGCTGCCGCCAAAGCGCTTGGCCTGCGGGGGGTCAATACCGTCACCAACGCGCTGGAAAAATATATCCCGGTGGATGAGATATATATAGATGGCGGATCTGGAGCAGAGGATATATCCATAGTACTCGGCACAAATATCACGGAAGACCTCTTTGTCGGCTATGACCATAATTTTTTTAATTCCACCGGGGAGTTCAAGGCTCGCTATGACCTGGGATATAACTTCTCTCTGGAAACAAAAAGTTCGGCGGAGGTTACCAGCGGGGATATTATCTATACAATAAAAAAATAATCCTTAGTGTATGCTAGTCAGGGTGTGCTGGTCAGGGTATGCCGGCAAGCGACAAAGCTGAGCTGATGGAGCCGGGGCGGACTCCTCACCTTTGGTGTTTCGAGCTACGTTCCGGTGGTCATTCAATACGTTGGTCATTCAATCATTAGAGCCCTTGGCAATGTTGGGACAGAGGGTCTGTTCATTGGGGCGACAGCGTAAAAAAATACAATATGGAGGATGATATGGCAAAATCAAAGGTACCGAGCAAACATTTCAATGAATTGGTGACCCGCTATCCCGGAGTTTTTGAAGCGCACGAAGCACTGGGTACCGAGCTCAAAAAAGCCGGCCCCCTGGACGAAAAAACGATGCAGCTTATCCAGTTGGCGGCGTCAGGAGCTGTCGGTTCCGAGGGAGCTGTCCACTCTCATAGTCGAAGAGCCCTGGCCGCGGGCGCCTCCGCCGATGAGATACAGCACGCCCTGCTTGCCTTGATATCAACCGTTGGTTTCCCCAGAGTGATGGCCGCTCTGTCGTGGAGTCGCGATATTACCGAGAAAGCGTGAGTGACGATGCCGGATGCAGCGATGGCCGGAGGTGATGTGCGGCGCCACTGTCGCCCGAAAATGGTTATGGGAGTGTTGCGTGAGGATGTGGAAAAAAAAGTCATGGAAGTATGTAGCATAAAGATGTTAGAATTGTAATGGTGCTATATGTTGATATGTTGGGTGATAATGGCGCTCTAAATTGTATTGTTTGGCAACATCACAACTGCAGGAGGGCAACAATTGGCAACTTCTCCGGAAAAACCATCGAATGATGGACATAAAAGTGTGGATGTCCCGGCGCTGTTTGCTCAAATAGAAACAGCCGCCGGGAAAAAAGATTTTTCCACAGCCGAAGCTCTGCGCGGCGAGCTTTTGCAGCAGGCCCCCGAAGCTTTGACCGAGATCATAGCGGCTGCCGAGATCATCGAGAAAGAAAAAACGGCCGGACTGGATGCCGACCACCTTGCCATCTGGGATCAGCTTTATTCAGGTCTATCACCGGAGGAAAAGAATACGCTGTTTTATTCCATGAAAAAGGTGGTATTGCCGCCTAAAAAGATCGTCCTTTCCCATGGCGCATACAATACCAGGCTGTTTTTTATCGATTCCGGCAAGGTGACGATTGTGTTTCCGCGCAAGGGCAAGAATACTGTTCTGGCCCAGCTCGGTCCGGGCAATCTGCTTGGTGAATACAGCTTTACCTCCATATCTCTATGTTCGGCAACAGCCGTGACGTACTCGGATGTCCAGCTGTATTACCTGGAAAACAGTGCAACGGATGGCTGGCATGACCAGTGCCCCGGCCTGTATGAGAAAATCATTGATTTTTGTGTGCAGCACGGGAGCCTCGAAGATATATCCCGCTGGAAGGCATTGGAGAAAAGAGATAAACCCCGGTATTCCGTAACCGGCCCCCTGAGGGGGTATCTCATCAATAAGGAGGGGAAGGTCACGGAGACCTACTTTCGTGGTGAACTCACCGATATATCGCGTGATGGCTGCGCCTTTGAAATCAAGCTGTCGAAAAAGGCCACGGCAAGGGCGCTATTGGCCAGACACCTGTTGCTCCAGTTCTCCTTCAGTATCAACGGGGAGAAAATCGCCTTTGATGCAGTGGGCAAGATAGTCAAGGTATCCTTTTTCATGCATAACGACTATTGTGTTCACATTAAATTCCAAAAACCCATCAGTAAGGCTGTTCTTGTCAAAATTACCTCTGTGGAAGGGTGAACTTCGTTCTCCAAAGTTTATCATGAATCCTGATGACCTCGCAAAAAGCTGAATTCCGGTCTCGAATACCATGAAGTCCGTTGCCGGCTGGTTTTATCTGTGCTGGATTGTACCTGGTGTGATTGTTGCCTTGATACCGTTTCCTCAATCACTTCCTTCTGTGCACTACAATGTGGTTATCTATTTGAGTGTGGCAGTGTATCTGATCATTGCCTCATCGATGGCATATCGTGTTGTTTGTGAATCGTTTCTGTTGACATCTCAACAAACATGGGGATGTTTCCTTCTGGTCGGGGCCCTGTTTGCCTGTCTGTATACTGCTGTGTATCTGGGAGGTGGTTCCTCCACGGTTGTTGATGTGGTCTGGTCGGCCAATCTTCTTTTTGGAGCGACGCTTCTGGGCGGGGTACTTTCCTCGGCCGTCAAGCGGGTCGGAGAGTTGGTGCCGGTTTGTCTTACCGCGGCGGTTGCCGATGCCATGAGTGTGACAATTGGACCAACCCGGTCCATGGCCGAAGATCTTGTTGCCTATTATCATAAGGGCATGGAAGGGCCGCCGCCACTGGTTGATTTAATCGTCGTGAAAACGGTAATGTTCGGCAGCGCCGGATCGTTTCCCCTTTTTGGCGTGACGGACTGGGTTCTTGTCGTTTTACTTTCTGCGGCCTTGCTCCGTATGAAAAAAACAGACAACATTTTCCCTGGGGTAATGAACCGGCGCAGCCGGCTGTATGTTCCGATCTCTGCTCTGGGTCTGTATTGCGCAGTGGTGCTGGCACAGCTGGCAGGTGTTTTTATGCCGGCAATGGTATTTATTGCAGGTTTTTTTGTTGTTTTCCTTTTTGCCGGACATGATCTGCAACATGAGCTGAAGAGGATCGATGTGGTCTATAGTGCGATGTTTCCCCTTGCCGTTGCAGCTCTTATTCTGTTAATCGGGCATTGATCAGGTTGTTACGAAAACGAGATCCAGGCATGTTATGTGTTGACAGGCCTTAAGACGGACAAATTTTCAAGGAGTATGTGGTGACGCAACCCAAGGGAGAAGTAACGATACTTGTTGTTGATGATGAGCAGGTGCACCGTTTCATGCTTTGTTCCATGTTCAAAGAGTGGGGCTGGAGATGCGTCGAGGCTGATGACGGCACCACCGCCGTCGAGGCTGTCACAAATAACAGCTATGATGCCGTACTGATGGATGTGCGTATGGCAAAGATGGATGGAATGGAGGCCTTTTCGCAAATTCATGCCAGACGCCCGGAGCTGCCGGTTATTATTATGACGGCCTATTCCTCTGTCAATGATGCCGTCGAGGCGATACAGCATGGGGCGTACGATTACCTTACCAAGCCGCTTGATTTTGACAGATTGCGTCTGGCGCTTCAGCGGGCTCTGGACCGAAAGCGTGTTGACAGCAAAAAACAGGAGATAGAAGAGCAGAAGCTGACCGCCGACGGCAGCACCTTGGAAACCGCCATTATCGGCACATCCGCTCCGATGCAGGAGCTCCTCGAAATGGTACGCTATGTTGCTCCAACCGAGGCCACGGTTTTGATAACGGGGGAGTCGGGGACCGGCAAGGAGCTAGTGGCCGAGTCGCTCCATAACAACAGCATGCGCAGGGACGGCCCGTTCATCAAGGTCAACTGTGCTGCTCTGGCGGAGACGCTGCTGGAATCCGAGCTTTTTGGCCATGAAAAGGGAGCTTTTACCGGTGCCGACAGAAAAAAGGAGGGTAAGTTTGTCCAGGCCGACGGGGGGACGCTCTTTCTTGATGAAATTGGTGAAACCAGCCAGGCAATGCAGGCCAAGCTTCTCCGGGTTCTTCAGGAGCAGGAGCTGGAAAGGGTGGGAGGCGAGGAGACGCTGCACCTGGATGTGCGGGTTATTGCCGCGACAAACCGTAAACTCGAGGAGGAGGTTGCGTGTGGTACCTTCCGCGAAGACCTGTATTACAGGCTCAATGTGGTTATGATTGCCGTACCGCCGCTGCGCCGGAGAACGGATGACATTGTTGACCTGGTTCATTTTTTTGTGGAAAAATTCGCCCGCAAAAACAGGCGCGAGGTTGCCGCGGTCACTCCTCAATGTTTGCACCTCCTGGAAAATTATACGTGGCCCGGCAATGTCAGGGAACTGGAAAATGCCATTGAGCGGGGAATTATTTTGATGCGAGGTGACCAGCTGACCGAGAAAAGTCTGCCGCTGACTATACAGAAATCCGCAAGCCAAAATGGCCGCCATCCCATAGAGGGTGCGTTGCCGTCTTCGCTCCAGGAAGCTGAGAAAATGCTAATACTTCAGGCACTTGAGGACACCAAGGGCAACAAGAGCGAGGCTGCTCGACGGCTTGGTGTCAGCCGCAAAACACTCCAGAACAAACTCAATAAATACAATGCCTCCACCTGAAAGGGATGTGGCGTCTTTTTTTTGATTCCCAACGAAACGCAGCTGATCGACCCAGGAGTCCGCCGTGTTGTTTTCATGGGACGCCATAAACCCATCCCTCAATAATACCTCAGTGCTGCCGGGAAAAAAATGTATGGAAGGCCTGGGCTATGGTATCGATGTCCCGTCTGCTGATTTCAAGATGTGTGACCAGGCGCACGTTTTCCCCCTGTGCCATGATGATCCCGCGCTGCCGCAGAAAAACATGGAGAGCGGCGAGGTGTGCCTGCGGTATGCCGATGAAGATCATGTTTGTCTGGTTTGTGTCGTAGCATACCTCTAACTCGTCAATTCGGGCCAGGCTGCGGGCCAGAGCCTCGGCGTTATGCTGGTCTTCGGAGAGTCTGGTGATGTTGTTGTCGAGGGCATATACACCGGCGGCTGCAATGCAGCCTGTCTGCCGCATGCCGCCGCCCAGGACTTTGCGCCAACGCCTGGCCTCGGCTATGAAATCACTGCCGCCGCAAAGCAAGGAGCCGATGGGAGCGCCAAGTCCCTTGGAGAGGCAAATTGAGACAGAATCAAATACCTGGGCGATTGTGCGGGGTGCGACATCCCATTTTCGAGCGGCATTGAAAAGCCGTGCACCGTCGAGGTGGAGTCCAAGGTTGTTTTTTCGGGCACAGGTGTGACAGTCTATGAGGTATTGATGAGGCAGGGCAAGTCCGCCATGGGTATTTTCAAGGCAGAGAAGACGGCTTCTGGCAAAGTGAAAATCATCGGCTTTTATGTGCTGCTCCACCATGTTGAGGTCGAAGGTGCCGTCCTTTTGCAGATCAAGTGGCTGCGGTTGAATGGAGCCAAATACCGCTGCACCGCCGCCTTCATATTTGTAAGTATGGGCGTGCTGTCCGACAATGTATTCATCGCCTCTGCCGCAATGCGTCAAAAGTGCGGCAAGATTCGATTGTGTGCCAGAGGGGCAGAAGAGTGCGGCTTCCTTGCCGAGAATGTGAGCCGCTTTTTCCTCCAGCCTGTTGGTTGTGGCATCTTCGCCATACACATCATCGCCGACTTCGGCACTGTTCATGGCTGCCAGCATTGCCTTGGTCGGTCGGGTGACGGTATCACTTCGTAAATCGAGTCTATTCATAATATACAGGGCTGATTGGGGTTATGGGTTTACGGCCTGATCCATTCTAACGCATTTTGACGGCCATTTTAACAAAAAGCTACATTGAGGAGGTAAGATGTTGAACATCAGTTCATGGCGGTTGTTGCAATGTGTCTTTGGTAAAAAGTATTGCGTTGTGATTCCATAGAGTTAAAAACGCCTAAAAAGGAGAGAGTCAGAGGAAACTTTTATCCCGTATCTTCTTGACAATGAAAATCCGGCTACTTAATGTTGCCACATGTTTGAGACGGGTCGTTGTACATTCCATCAATTTGTGGGTCTTTCACGCCGTACAAAGATATATTGAAAAGATTTTGCAGCTCTATTTCTGCAAAATACTCGTTCAGCTCCGCCAAGGTTGGGTTGAAGACTGTGTGTGTAATAGAAAAATGGAGGAACAGGTGAGCAAAAAACAGCAGAAGGAGAATCTCGGAGAAGAGACTATTGATGCTGAAAAGGAGCTGAATGGTGACGAGCAGCAGGAAACGCCGGAACAGGCGCCAAAGGGAGATTTTCTGGAAAATAACAGCGATATAGAGGAGCAGCTTGCCGAGGCACAGAGTGAGGCAGCGGAGCTCAAAGACAGGATGTTGAGACTTGCGGCGGATTACGAAAATTATAAAAAGCGTACTGAGCGAGAACGGGCAGCTGCAATGAAATATGCCGGCGAAAAGATTTTTCGAGAGTTCTTGCCGGTGGTTGACAACCTCGAGCGCGCCGTAAATCAGGGAAAAGTCGAAACGGCGGATGCTGAAAAAAAACTTGCCGGTCTCATGGAAGGGGTTGAGCTGACATTGCAGTCGCTTTATGCAAGTCTCAACAAATTTGAGGTCGAGGCCATTGAAAGCGAAGGCCAGCCCTTTGATCCGAATAAACAGGAAGCTTTGACCATGCAGGAAAGTGATACGGTTCCGGCCAATCATGTGGTGACGGAATTTGAAAAAGGCTATTTCTACAAGGACAGACTGCTGCGTGCCGCCAAGGTCATAGTTTCTTCAGGGAAGGCGAGCGAGTAGGGCTTTTTTTATGTTTTGATTGTAATTTTGTCATCTTGACAAATGGTGCAGGATGACAAATTTATACTCGATAATAGTTTGATTTTCATGTTACTGAGAAGAATGGATTTGGAAAAATCCGAATAGCGGTTAAGGAGAGAACAATATGGGTAAAATTATAGGAATCGATCTTGGAACCACAAATTCATGTGTGTCCATTATGGAAGCGGGCGACCCCAAGGTTATTGCAAATGCGGAAGGCAATAGGACGACACCGTCTATTGTCGCATTCTCGGATGATGGTGAGCGAATGGTCGGTCAGGTTGCAAAACGGCAGGCGGTCACCAATCCGGAGCGTACGCTCTACGCAATCAAGCGTCTCATCGGGCGAAAATTTGCTGATGCCGAAGTCAAAAAATCCATTGAGATAAGTCCCTTTAAGATAGTCGAAGGTACAAACGGAAGCGTTTCCGTCGAGGTCGAGGGTAAGGTCTACAGGCCGGCGGAGATTTCTGCCATGGTGCTTGGCAAGATGAAGCAGACCGCTGAAGAGTATCTTGGTGAAGAGGTGACGGATGCCGTCGTCACCGTTCCGGCCTATTTTAATGACTCCCAGCGTCAGGCCACCAAGGATGCCGGGAAGATCGCCGGCTTGAATGTCCAGCGCATCATTAACGAGCCCACGGCGGCGTCGCTAGCCTACGGCCTTGACAAGAAGGGCGAAGAAAAGATCGCCGTTTTTGATCTTGGCGGTGGAACCTTCGATGTTTCCATTCTGGAAATCGGTGATGGTGTATTCGAGGTAAAATCCACTCATGGCGACACCTTTCTGGGCGGTGAAGATTTCGATATGCGCATAGTCAATTGGCTTGCCGATGAGTTCAAGCGGGAGCAGGGTATTGATCTGCGTGGTGACAAGATGGCCTTGCAGCGTCTCAAGGAAGAGGCGGAGAAAGCCAAAATGGAGCTTTCCAGCACCAAGGAGACCAATATCAATCTGCCGTTTATTACCGCCGATTCTTCCGGGCCCAAACACCTCAATATCAAGTTGAGCCGTGCCAAGCTGGAGACCCTCGTCGATGATCTGGTAGAGCGAACCGTGGAGCCCTGCCGCATAGCCCTCAAGGATGCCGGACTCGATGCCTCGGAAATCAATGAGGTTATCCTCGTCGGCGGTATGACCAGGATGCCCAAAGTACATCAGAAGGTTGAAGAGATATTCGGCAAGAAAGCCAACCGGAGTGTGAACCCCGATGAGGTTGTTGCCATTGGTGCAGCCATTCAGGGCGGTGTTCTGCAGGGTGATGTCAAAGATGTTCTGCTGCTCGATGTCACTCCGCTGTCACTAGGCATTGAAACACTTGGTGGCGTGACAACCAAGCTGATTGAGAAAAACACCACGGTTCCCACCAAGAAAAGTCAGGTGTTTTCCACCGCGGCGGATAACCAGCCGGCTGTCTCCATCCATGTAATCCAGGGTGAGCGCGAGATGGCCGAGCATAATAAAACCATTGGCCGTTTTGAGCTGGCCGATATTCCGCCGGCGCCGCGGGGGGTTCCGCAGATTGAGGTCACTTTTGATCTTGATGCCAACGGTATTCTCAATGTGTCCGCCAAGGACCTCGGTACTGGTAAAGAGCAGTCCATCAAAATCACCGCCTCTTCCGGATTGACCGAGGAAGAGATCGAGAAAATGACCAAGGATGCCGAGTTGCATGCCGATGAGGACAAGAAGCGTAAGGAGCTTGTCGAGGCGCGCAATCAGGCTGATGCGCTGGTTCATGCAACACAGAAGAGCCTTGATGATCTCGGTGACAAGGTTGATGCCGAGACCCGTTCCAACGTTGAAAAGGAAATTGAGAATGTCAAAGAAGTGCTTGATTCCGATGACATTGTAAAAATAAATGCCGCCATTGAGGCCTTGAATAACGCCTCGCATAAACTGGCGGAGCTGATGTATGCCCAGGCTTCCAAAGACAACCCGGATCAGGGTGGTGGCGGAGCAGCCGGGGGTTCAGGCAATGCCGCCGGCGGTAAGAAGAACGATGGCGACGATGATGTTGTCGATGCCGATTTTGAAGAAGTGAAATAGACTTTTTCTCCTGCAGGATCGAGGGAGTGTGAAAATTTTTTTTCACACTCCCTTTTTTTATGTATTTACGGTATGGTTACCGGCTGTATACTGAGTGTCCTGTTTGGCCGGCAAGGTCGTAACACCACGCTGTTTTTTTGCTCTTTGCTGCTTCTAAGTAACAAACTCATTACCTGACTGGAAACACTTACTCTATGTTTTTTTGATTACCAACGAAACTCAGCTGATCGACCCAGGAGTCCGCCGTGTTGTTTTCATGGGACGCCATAAACCCATCCCTGGGGGCTTAGCT
>JBHEOR010000092.1:0-11205 GCA_046260685.1 Desulfopila sp. | reverse complement strand
AAACACCGCCGGAGCTGGAGACATCCCGGCTTCAGCATCCTGAACAGTTACCAATCAAGGAGACTGTCAGGTGTTTTTGTTGTGCGAACACCACTCATAGGCATTCTGAAACATCCGCATCCATGGGGTTACCTTCAGGTTTTGCATTTCCTGAGGAATGTAATGGGCCTGCCATGGCAGAAAGGCCCGTTCGGGATGCGGCATGATCGCCAGATGGCGGCCATCTTCAGAGCAGAGACCGGCAATCGCCTTGGTTGAGCCATTAGGGTTAAAGGGATAGGCCTGGGTGGGATTGGACTGGTCATCGACATAGACCATGGGTGCCAGCCCGTTACGTTCAACACTTTCCAGCACCGCTTCATCAGGAAAAATAAGCCGTCCCTCACCATGGTCGACGTGTATACCAAAAACCAGCTCTTCCATGCCCTGCAGCATGATTGCCCTGGAATGATGTATCTTCACCGTCGACCAGCGTGACTCGAACCTCTTTGAGATATTGCCGACAAAACGAGGCTGCCTCTGCGGTGCGAGATTACGCCATGGCACCCAGCCCAGCAAGGCAAAAAGCTGGCATCCATTGCATACGCCGAGGCTGAAGGTATCGGGACGGGCATAAAACGCATCAAACATGGCCTTGAGACGATCATTGAACATGATTGTCGCCGCCCAGCCCTTGGCCGATTCCGGAACATCGGCATAGGAGAAGCCGCCCACCGCGGCAATTCCGCGAAACGGTTCAAGCGTTGCTCTGCCCTCGAGGAGATCAGTCATGGAGACGTCCCAGGGCTCAAATCCTGCTGCATAAAAGGCCGAAGTCATTTCACGGTCCGAGTTGGATCCCTCATCACGCAGAATAGCCACTCTGGGCTTATCCTCTTGATCCAGGATGCTTGAGGATGTCGGTTCAGGGGGAAAAGGAAGGGTATAATCTGGTCCGGTCCTGAGAAATATATTTCTCTTTTCCGCGTCAGCGCACTCAGGATTCATCTGCAGCCGCTCGAGCTGGTAGCCGGTCTCCTCCCAGGTCTGGCGGAGCACATGCATCTTCTCTTCAAGCACGACTTCTTTGTTGTACGAAACGGTGATAATAGGTTCCACCGTGGTGCGACCGATTTCATCATAGACAATACCGGCCATGTCAAAAGCGTATTTGACCTCTTCCAGAGTTTCCTCACGTACCTCGAGAACGATGCCGAGCTCTTCTGAAAACAGTGAGGCAATGGCGGACTCCCAGCCCTGGACGTTTATTCTGAAACCGCAGTTCCCACCAAAGGCCATCTCCAGCAGAGTGACAATGAGCCCGCCGTCACTCCTGTCATGCCCGGAAAGGATAAGATTTCTACCGATGAGATCCTGCACGGTCTTGAAACATGCCCGTATGAGCCAGGCATCGCGAAGATCCGGGACGATATAACCCACCTGGTTCCTGGTCTGGGCAAAGGATGAGCCGCCAAGTCGGTTGTAGTCCTTGCTCAGATTGATAAACAGCAGGGTCGAGCCGGGCTCCTTGATATCCGGCGTTATAACTCTGGTAATATCAGGCACGGCACCGTAGAGGGAGACAACCAGCTGTCTGGGTGATTTCACAACCTTACCCTCGACCATGGTGGCCATGGAAAGACTGTCCTTGCCGCCGTCGACCGCGATCCCCAGATCGATCATGACATCGCGCATGGCCTGCACCGCATCACGCAGGGCGGCACCCTCCCCCTCGAGCTTGGGCGCCCACATCCAGTTGGCCGAACACTTGACCTGGTCGAGGTCCTCGACTTTGGCCCACATCAGATTGGTCAGGGCCTCACCCACGGTCATCCTCGCGCCCGCCTCGGGGTTAACCACCATTTTAATGGGCTGCTCCCCGATGGCGGTGGCTCCTCCCGTTGTGGAAAAATGACTCTGGGCTACCACGGCGACGTTGCTCAACGGCAGCTGCAGCGGCCCGCAGCACTGCTGCCGGGCGACCAGGCCGGTAACGGCGCGGTCCACCTTGTTGGTAAGAAACCTCTTCGAACCGACGGAAACCAACCGCAGGACATCCTCCAGGGCCTCACGAACCGGCATCTTCATATCAAAATCGAGCGGCACACGCGCAGCCTCCACCCGTTTATCCTCGAAGACCTTCCGGGGGAGATTGCCGAGCAGCTCATCGATTTGTATATCAACCGGGTTCGTGCCGTCACTGGAATCGTGGAGAACAAAACGAAGATCGCCGGTAACCTCACCAAGAACCTCACACCCAACCTTTTCCCGGGCACAGATCTTTTCAAATCGCTCGATATTATCCGGATGGATGAGAAAACCGGTACGTTCCTGATACTCGGCAACATATATCTCCAGAACCGACATGGTGGGATCGCCGACCCTGATGCGGCGTATATCCACCCATCCACCGGATTTTTCCACCAGTTCCTTCAAAACATTGGCCGGTCCGCCGGCACCCTGGTCATGAATAACATCGATGAGCGTCTTATCCCCCATTTCGTTGCAGGCTCGAATAACACGGTTCATCTTCTGCTCCATCTCGGCATCACCACGCTGCACGGCATCAAAATCGAGCTCGGAGACATTCTCTCCCTGCAGCATGCTGGAAGCCGCACCGCCGCCGAAGCCGACACGATAGGCGGGACCACCCACCTGGACAATGAGCATACCCTTTTCCTGGGCACACTTTTCCACGTGCTCATGGGCGATCTGACCGATTCCGCCGGTGAACATAATGGGCTTGACATAGGCCCAGCGTTCACCGCTGCCCAGTTCTATGTCAAAGGATCTGGTGAACCCCTGAATGAGGGGTTCACCAAATTTATTGCCATAGTCGGAGGCGCCGTTGCTTGCTTCAATTTCGATCTCCAGCGGAGAGGCAAGGTTATCCGGTACCGTGTAGTCTCTTTCCCAGGCAAGCGGGTATCCCGGGATGTGGAGACTGCCAACGCAATAGCCTGCGGTGCCGGCAACGACAAAACCACCCCGGCCGGTCCCCTGAACATCCCGGATCCTGCCCCCGGTACCGGTTTCCGCCCCGGGAAAGGGCGCCACACCGGTGGGGAAATTATGTGTTTCGGCGGTCAGCAGAATATCATAGCAGACCTTTTTTTTGGCAAAGGCGCCGGGCTCACCCGGAGTGATGGGCAGCAGTGTCTCAAAAGTATAGCCGGCAATAGCGCTGGAGTTGTCCTTGAAGGCAATGACGGACCCCTTGGGGCTGGCCACCAGGGTATCGGTGACCATCTCAAACAAGGTGGTGTCGCCGGCCTTGCCGTTGATGACCTGTTTGCCCTTGAAAAAGCCATGCCGCGAATGCTCCGAGTTGGCATTATTAAGATCCATTATTTCAACAATGGTGGGGTTGCGATCATGTCTGTTGACAAAGTAATCATAGTAGAAGCCGCGATCCCACTCGTCCATGGAAATGCCGGGCAGTACTGCAAGAGCTTCGGGCCCCTCGCTCTTGAGATCAACCTCATACACCGGTTCGGGCTCAATGCCCGTTTCAAAGCTTTGTAGCGGCTCGAAATAGCGGCATTCCGTCATTCTGTCATGATGGCGGGCAACAAAATCCTCAATGGTGCTGTTTTCGGATACCACATAGCGCCGCGAACGCTCCACCCGGACAATGGAGTCGAGATTGATGGCATGGCATATCGATACCATATTGGAGGACCAGGCCGTGGCGAAGTTGAGCCTGGGGCCCACCTCAACGACTCTGTCCCCCTGGAGGATCGGTGTTGTTGTCACCGTCTCCAACAAAAAGCCATCGGCCAGGATAAGCCGCAGACACTCCATCTCCCGGGCGCTGAGATTCCTGGTTGTTTCAATATTGAAGCAATAGGCGCGCGCCTCATCAATTGCCCGGTAAAGCTGTATAACATTTGATTCCATGGTGAAATCTCTTTTCCTCTCTCATGATCCGGTTGTGCGGACCGATATTGGTACACCTATCTTTGAGCATCGTGGTCTTTAGAAAAACCGGCCGCTCATATTTTTTGTTTCTACCTACCAAATCAACAAGGTGCTGTATTTGTGTGTTTTCAGGAAGTTGCATAAACTGGTCCGGCATTGCCCGGGTGGGACGCTGGTTACCAACAAAACTCAGCTCGAAATGCGGAGCCGATGCCGGCCGTTGCGACCGCATTTAACCACAAAGCCCAGGTTTCGTAAAGCCTCATGCATGACACTTGCTGGTAAATTTCAAATAGCAGAATTCCCCTCAAGCTGCACCATTGCAGACCATCCTCTGTCAGTGGATATACCCTACTTCCTGGCCAGACACAAACGTTCAAGCTCCGGGCCCACTGCCTCCCAATCAACACAGGGCCGATTGAATTTTTTTGGAAATATCAAGGGACAACCAAAAGCTGCATCATCAACATAAACCTCTGCATACACCTTGGGCGAGACCGTCCAGGACGACTGCGCCGGATTTTCATTCACCGCAAAGAGATCAACACCATTATCCCGCAGGTACAAAACCGCATCGGTGAGCGCCGTGGTAAACATCTTACTATCGGAGCGCATGGTATACAGTATCAACTTTGCCCCATACTTATTTAATCTTTTCAGCCATTTGACAGCACCCGGGACGGGCCTGCCGATTGCAGGAAAACAGTGATCGACGATGGTGCCGTCAAAATCTACGCAAATAATCATACACCCCTCGGAGGTAACAACAAAACCATACTCTATTAGCCATTGGAATCACACTACAGGCCATCCTGAACATTTTGCTCTTTCGCCAAACTGCAACAATGGGTATAAAGCATTTGTGTTGACCAGGGGATCCGGCAGGAACACCCGGGCTTGTTACTTAGAAGCAGCGGCGAAGTTACAACAATATATTCATATCTCAAGCGATTTCACCATGCACCCTACCATACCATCAGCCGATACGCTGCTCTACATCTACTATCTTGAAGGCAGGATATCAAAGGACGAAGCAATTGTTAATAAAAACTATCTGGGCACCTGGGAGGAGGACGGCTTTTCCTTTATTTTCTTTACCCAGCCGGCCAGGGCTGTCATCGATGCCCTTACAGCACACAATGACAAGCTCACGTTACTCGACACCTACGAGATGACCTATGAGCAGTGGCAGGGCGGCAAACTCGAGCCACTCCAGATCGGCAGTTTTCTCATCAGTCCGCCATGGTTTTCCCCGCCTGCCGGGGAACCCTCCACCACGCTCACACTGGATCCCGGGGTTGTCTTTGGCAACGGCCTTCACCCAACTACCCGAGACTGCCTTCAGGCCATCGATATCGCCTGTGGTGGACAGAAAGTTTCCACCATGCTCGATCTTGGAACCGGAACCGGCATTCTGGCGCTGGCCGCGGCCGCCCGCGGCTGCCGCAGGGTCCTGGCAGTGGATTGTAATTTTCTGGCGGCCATGACCGCCCGGCGCAATTGCCTCCTCAACGACTTTGGTGATACAATACTTACCGTTCAAGGGCAGGCGGAACCATTCACCGCAGTTACCTCGGACCTTCTGGTCGCTAACATCCACTACGATATCATGAAGGACATTATCGCCTCTCCCGGATTTCTCCAGCAAAAATTCTTCATCCTGTCCGGTCTGCTTACCAGCGAGGCCGCAAGGGTGAAGGACCATCTGGCCACTCTTCCGGTGCATATCCTTAAAAAATGGAGCCGCGACCATACCTGGCACACCATCTTCGGCATTACCGCGGCGCCATAGCTGACACCTGGCGGGCACCTGGCAGGCACCTGGCAGGCACTATAGCGATGAGGCCAATAAAGCCGATATGGCTGATATGACTGATGGGACAATCGTTATCATCGATCCGCCGGATCCGGGCGGTAGCGCAGTAATACGCGACAGAGACGTGCAGGTCCACGCCTTCCGTGCATTGAGGAAAAAAACGACATGGCAACGGCAAGGCCTACAATCCCTGCCGTTGCTGGAGATCAGTGTTATCGGGAAAAGCTTACAGTTACTCCATGGAGTATGGAACAAAAACACCATCCTTGACCGTCACCATGGTAAAGGCATCTATTCGCAGGCCACTGTGATCTTCGGCGGAGAAGTTGAACTCGCCGGCGGTGCCGAAATAGCCCTTCATGTTCTCTATGGCCGTGCGAACTTTCATCTTGTCCGGCCCCACCTCGGCAATAGCTTTGGCCAGGATCATCATGGCATCATAGGAGTGTCCGCCGAACGTAGAAACATCTTCTTTGAAACGAGTTTCATAGGCCGTTTTATAGTCCATCAAAAATTCTTTTCTGGGACCGTCCGGCAATGAGTCCGCAACGATAAGTCTACTTGCCGGGAAAATGATCCCCTCGGCCGCCGCCCCGGCCGCCTTGACGTACTTAATATTGGCAAAGCCGTGGCTCTGGAAGAGCGGAACGTCCCAGCCGATCTGCCGTATATTTTTGGCGATAATCGATTGCGCCGGCACGATCGACCAGTTGATAACCGCCTCAACGTCCTTATTGGCCTTGATCTTGGCGACTATGGCACTGAGATCGGTGGCCTTTTTGTCATAGACATCAGCTTCAACAATCTCAATTCCGTATTGCGGCGCAATATCGGTGATCTGCTTTTTACCCGCCTTGCCAAACCCCGTATTGCCGGTCAAGACCGCTATTTTATCAATATCCATGCCTTGCATAGCGGTGAATATCTTGCGCGCCGCCAGCGAATCGCTCGGTGCTGTTTTAAAGACAAACGGCGCCACCGGATTAACAATAAGCTCGGCGGAACCACAGGAGATGAGAATTGTCTTACTCCGATCGCAAAGCCTCTTGATCTTAAAGGTTTCACCACTGGTCGACGGGCCGATAATGGCAAAGACCTGTTCCTCCTCAATGAGCTGTTTGGCAAAAGAGACCGCTTTTTCAGAACTTGCTCCACTGTCTTTGACGATCAGCTCGATGGTATGTCCGCCAGCCATCCCACTGGCATTAACTTCATCCACCAACATCTTGAGGGAGCGCACCTCGGGCCCCCCGAGAAACGACGCCGGCCCGGTGACCGCTAGAATCGCCCCGATCTTGATGGTTTCCGCCGCCACCTGACCAGCCCCGAAAAGGAAGATCAATCCCATAAAGATTGCAGAACATCGCCGTACCAACCCATTCATATTCGATCTCATCTGTTTTCCCTCCAAAAAGAAAATTTACCTGCTTTATAGCCACTACCCGGAAAATATCGGACATATGTAAAATCAGAGAATTTCATAGACAGTACCGGCATAGAACTACACGACTTTTGATTGAATTTCAATATGGATGGTACCTCGCTCCTGCCTTTCCTGATGTTCATTTTAAAAGGTTCATCGAGTGCGCAAAAATTGAAACACAACGGGAAAAATTTTGTCGACCCCATGCTGCCATCTGAGATTTTCCACAAATAATCAACCTATTACAGCAATATCTCATATGGCACAAGCCTTGCTAGGTATCAGTTACAAATGCAAGGTTTCGTTGGATTACGTTGCCTCCCTCACAGGTCGTTACGAATGAAGCATATAAAAATGCACATACCATCCTCATCGCTGATCGTCTTTATCTGTCTGCTGATGACAACCCCGTTCATTGCTGCTGCTCAAGAAACTCCACCCACAGTACGGGACGCCGCTGTCACGCCGGTAAAGCACGGAGCAGATGTCAACAGGTTGGTTTTCACCGGTACTATCCGAAAAGCCGCAGCGGGAACCGCTCTTTTGACAGGTAGCGGCACCTATCTTTTGCAAGGAGTAAACCTTGAGGAAATCGTCGGGAGTCGCGTCAATATCATCGGCACAATTATTCGCCGGGGAGATGTGAAAACAATAGAGGTTGTCCGTGCTCAGCTTCTTCCGGAGTAGTATTAAACAAACGCAACTATCCATCATCTAGCATGTGGAGTCCTTTCTATGTATATTATCATGCAGCGTCGTCCACACACCAAAATACTCTTTGCAAGCAACTCATACGACGCAGCGATCAATTTTTTTGAGTTGCATCGTAATCATGGCAATGGATGGTTTGAGCTGCTGCAGAGCAACAATGACAAACCTCTTCGAAGCGGCGGGAGCGTAAAAGCTTCTGTTCATGACCGGCAGAAGGAAGACACAACACCCATGACAAATGCCATTTACCATAATACAGCCGAGCATCATCTGCTCAACCAGCTTTTTGCATATCACTACTCCCCCCGGTAAAACGCAATCGGCCGTGACGGCACCGGGCTCACCGTCAGCTATTTATACTCCTCCACTCGAATATCATATTTCTTTATCTTGTAATGGATTGACCGACGGCTGATATCAAGGAGTTCAGCCGCACGTTTCTGCACCCCGTTGGCCTCTTTCAAGGCCCGTATAATTGCACCCTTCTCACTGTTTTCAATGGAAAAGGAAGCACTCATACCATTACCTTCCATCTCATTTTCACGCAACAGATCGCAAGTATTCAACTGCAGGTCATCGGGCAGCAATGTATTATTTTTACAGAGAACAACCCCTGCCTCCATAGCATTCTTCAACTCCCGAACATTGCCCGGCCATTGATAATGCTCCATCATTTGGATAGTTTCTGGAGCAATTACAAGTTCCGGGATACCGGATTGCAGACACTGCCGATTGGCAAAGTAACGGGCAAGTGGAGCAATATCCTCCTTTCTCTCGCGCAAGGGCGGCACATTGAGGGTAACCACCCGCAGCCTGTAATAGAGATCCTGCCGGAATCGGCCTTCGCGTATCTCTGCAGCTAAATCGGCATTGGTCGCTGAAATAACGCGACAATCAACATCAACTTCCTTGACGGCGCCAACTCTGCGTATTTTACGCTCTTCGAGAAAACGCAGCAGCCGACTCTGCATATCTGATGAAATATTACCAATTTCATCAAGAAACAGCGTACCGCCGTCGGCGGCCTCTATCAGTCCCTGTTTATCTTGTACGGCATTGGTAAAGGCCCCCTTGACATGACCAAAAAGCTCACTTTCCAGAATCCCCGGAGGAGTTGAACCGCAGTCCACCACGACATACGGCTTGCCGCTCCGTGAGGGCTGACAGTGCACCGCCTTGGCAATACACTCCTTGCCGACACCGCTTTCACCAAGAACAAGGACGTTGACATTACTCTGGCCGACTTTTTGGATCAACCCGTGGAGCTCCTGCATGACTGGATTATTGCCCCAGTAAAAATCACCCTCGACCAGCGGCGCCTCACCGGCATCATCAGTCGTATGACGTTGTTTCAGAATCCGGTTGATTTTTTCCACCAGTTTCTTGCCGTCAAAAGGCTTGGATATATAATCGACGGCACCGGCCTTAACAGCCTTGACCGCATCCGGAATTGTACCGTAGGCGGTGAGAAAGATGATCGGCGTCAGCCGGTTTACCCTGCGTATCTCCTCAAAAAGATCCATCCCTCCCATTTCAGGCATTTTCATGTCTGAAATCACCAGATCAACACTATTCTTATTCAGAATCTGCAGCGCCGAAGGACCACCATCCGCAGCTAAAACTGTAAACCCCACTGAGCTGAGACGGGTCTTTATCACCTCAAGAATATTAGGATCATCATCCACAACCAGTATTGTCGCCGCAGATGTCATATCGGCTTCCTTTTTTCCTGGATCTCCTGATCGATGGTTTCAAGAACGGATATCTGATGCTCAAGCTTTTCGATGGTATCCTTGAGTATTTCAATTTCCTGTTTGTACGTGTTTGAGTCTTCCATCTTTTTTTTCGAGATGGCATCGCGAATCTCAACCTGACAGTCAAAAAGATCTGAGCGTTGATTGAGTGCCGTAATCAACATTTCCGGATTTTCCAGGAAGGCGTCACTCTCGGGCGCCTGCCATGCAGTCAGCTGCGCCAAAGCCCGACGCAGCTCCGCTGTGTTTTCGGCCCTGACAATTCGCAGGCAGGCCAGACCGTAAATCGCCTGATTGCCATAGAGCGGCTCGCTATTGTTGTTTTTCACCCTGGAATAGAGTTCCCGGGCTAATTGGTAGTCACCGGCAAAATAGGCTGTCTCCGCCTGCAGTAGGGCTTTTGCGCCGGAACCATGGATTCTCGTTTTGTCAAGCGCCTCCTCAAAGGATTTGAATGACTTGGCCATTTTACAGCCGGAAAAACCTGCAACAAAAAGCGCTATCAGGAAAAGACAGGAGAGCTTTTTCATTTTCATTATATTCAACTTTTCACACCGTTTCTTCAGCTTGCACTTCATTTACAACTACCATTTACAACTACCATTTAAAACTCCACTTGCGACTCCACTTGCTTAAAACAATTTGCCATGGCAAGCGCCGCAGATAATGTGTTTATTCACTGCACACATTTGCGCCATAACCTGTCATGCTGTTTTGGTATGCATCTCGCAGGGTAGTGAACAATAAAAAGAACAGCCACTGTCATCGTTATTTTTAACGTATATATCACCTCCGTGAAACTGAATAATGCGTTTTGAGATACTCAGTCCCAGGCCAACGCCATCCACATGGCTCCTGGCATTCTTGGCGCGATAATACTTGCTGAAAATAAGCGATTCTTCCTGCTCACTTACCCCAGGTCCCTGATCAGCGACCTGGTAGGTCAGAGATTCACCATTTGCATCGACAAACAGTCGAATAGTCACCTCCCCCTCTCGCGGGGAGAACTTTATGGCGTTTTCCAGCACATTGAAAAGGACCTGCTGCAACTCCTTTTTTACCCCGATAATGACTGGAGGATCAGCCATTTTATGGAGCTTCATAGCCACTTTCTTGGCCTTTGCCGTCGGTATCAGGCTGCGTGAAACTTCCAGGACCAGCGTATTAGGATCCATGAGGATAGACGTAACCTTACGGGATTCCGAATCAAGACGGGAAACCTGGAGCAGATGTTTGAGCAGATCACCGATGCGAAATATTTCCGACTGGGCGATATCGAGAAATTTCTGTTGCTTTTCATTCACACCCCCCAGCACGCCTTCGAGAAGCATATTGACGGATTCTCGTATCGATGACAGCGGCGTGCGGATCTCATGACTGAGAGTCGCGATAAACTCTGAACGAAGATCCTCCTCGTCCTTCAATTGCCGACTCATATCGTTAAAGGCCGCGGCAAGCTCTCCGAATTCATCCTGGCGATTGATATGGATCTCCTCAAAATCCTTTTCCGAAGAGATATTTTTCAACCCATGCTTGAGTTCTCGAAGAGGATGTACAATTGATCTGGCAAGAAACAACGCCGCCGCAACACCGGCAATTAT
>JBHEOR010000091.1:10659-11253 GCA_046260685.1 Desulfopila sp. | reverse complement strand
TTCCGCCACCCTCGAAATGCGCTGGGGCGGCACTCCGGTATTTCTCCATGGTGTCGTTTCCTCATTTAACCGAGAAAATGACACCCCAACAGGAATGTCATATCGGGCAGTGGTCTCCTCGCCCCTGTCCTCACTCAAGCTCAATACTCAAAACAGGGTTTTTCTGAATCGCACCGTCCCTCAAATTCTCGAAGAGGTTCTGATTGCCGCCGACTACGCCAGGGATGACTTTTCCATCGGTCTGAATGCATCCTATCCCGTGCTGGAATTTGTGGTGCAATACAATGAAACGGACTACGACTTTATCATCAGGCTACTGGCCCACTGCGGCATTTTCTTTACCTTTGAAAGCGACGATTCAAAAACCAGGATTCTTTTCTGCGACCAAAGCACCAATCGGCCCGTTCTGCCCGGAGTCAGCGAACTAATGTACCAGCCCCAGACAGGTGCGGTCCGCTCGGTAGAAACCATCTACGTTCTGTCTCCGCAGGCACGCCTCATGCCGGGCGAAACACTCTTGACCGACTATAATTACCGAACCCCGGATATCCGCCTGGAAGCGTCGAAAATCACAGCTGCAGGTCAATCGGCGGG
>JBHEOR010000091.1:0-10649 GCA_046260685.1 Desulfopila sp. | reverse complement strand
GTACCACCTCGCTTTACGGGGATCATTTCAAAACAACCGAAGAAGGGCTGCAGATGGCCACCATCCGGCAACAGTCAATCGATGTCCAGCGCGAAATCTACATCGGTAAAACCGATTGCCGGGGTATTCTCCCGGGCTTTCTGCTGAAAGTTTCCCAGCACCCAAACGATGCACTTAACGGGGATTATTTAATAATAAATGTTACCCATAGCGCCGACCAGGGAGCCGCCCTTGAAATGGGCGGCTCGGTTAAAGGCGCTACCTACAAAAATACCGTACAAATGATCCGGGCAGACGTCCCTTTCCGTCCCCCCATTCCCGATAATCGACAACTCCTGGGGTTATTTACCGCTCGGGTGGAAACCACCGGCACCAAATATGCTTATCTGGACGATCAGGGCCGCTATCGGGTCCGGACCGATTTCGACCGCGGCTCCGCAGCCCAGGGAGAAGCAAGCCATCCGGTACGATTGATGCAGCCTTATGGAGGAAATAACTACGGCATGCACTTTCCTTTACATGCCAAGACAGAAGTAGTTCTTGCCTGTGTCAATGGGGACCTGGACCGCCCGGTTTTAGTCGGGACCCTGTCCAACCCGAACACGCCAAGTGTAGTCACTTCAAAGAATAATACCCAAAATATCATCCGCACGGCCGGTGGCAACGAGCTGGTGATGGACGATCTGCTCAAGCGGGAACGGATCGAACTTTTTACCGCAGATCGGAAAAATATCCTAACTCTTGACGCTAATGCCGAAGGTCATAAGGTGCGACTGGCAACCGAGGAAGGGGAAATGGAGATTTTTGCCCAAAAAACCCTGCGCATGGAATCCGGGGATACCCAGACGGTGCAGGTCGGCAACGACCACATCGTCAATGTAGAAAATGCCCAGCGTTTGATGACCCGCAACAAGGAAATCGAATTCCAGGCCGCCACCGATCTTTTCTTCAAGGCCAGACAGAACATTCAGTTTCAGGCAGAAAAACAGAACATCGAGATGACTGCCGGCAAAGACATGATAATGGAAGTTGGTCGGAATCTGTCGATGGAGGTACGGGAACAGGATATGAGTCTTCTGGTCAACAATGGTCGGCTGAGTCTGGAAGCGGCCAGGGACATCCATATTCTTGGCCGGGGTGGTGGACCAATGACAATTACACAAGGGGGCGGCACCATACAGATTTCACAGAATGGCAATGTAGTGCTCTCTGCCGCCAAAATCGACATCAACGGAACCTGCATTAACCTCAAAGGCACCGCAATCGGGGGCAACTAACACCACAGGTGGGTTAATTTATGAAAAAAAATATTATAGAACTTTTTCAAACTACAACGCCGGACGCCACAGGCATTGCCACGGTCACGACGGTCAAGGACGGACATGCTGCCGAAATTGATTTCGAGGGAGTTTGCTGTCCAGTGGCCGGGCATCTCAGTCAGGTCGAGGCTCTAAAGGTTGGGGATCGGGTGATTATACTCCAAATACCCATGGGATTAGTTATTGCCGGAAGATTACGTTCCCCGACGGAAACCCCCGCTCCCCGTCTCGAATCACAGGATGGGCAGTTGATTATTGAGGCAGCACAGAGTGTTCGTCTCCAGGCGGGTCAAAGTTCGATCGAAGTTCATGGTGATGGCCGGATTCAGATCGACGGCAGGCAGATTACCGGACAGGCAACAGGACATATCGGGCTGCAAAGTCCAACCATCGAGCTGAACTAAGACATGAATGTTCCCTTTTTATCCACCCACCGGGATACGGCACTTACCCTCTATCGTCAGCGGTGCACTCTTCAACAGCAGAGTGTGGTCGAGGCAGGATTGATGGCACGTAATGAGCAACAGCTCTGGGTCCATCTTCAGGTATTGTCCCGCAGCTCAATGGAGCCGCAGCCACCTGAAAGCCTGGAGAGATTGGAGAGCCAGGCCGAAGCCTTTGTCGATCTGACCAGCCGGTTACTTTCGGCAGCCGAGTCAGTTCGCGAAACAGGCTACAACCAGGCATTAGATCTGCTTAGCCAAACCGGACCACTGCAGGAGGGAGCATTTCACGCTCTGTCGCTGTTACCGCCGCCAGAGGCTGACACAAGGATGTTGGATCTGTATCGGCAAAAGCCCGAACTGCGGCCTTTATTGTTCGATCTTTGGCGGGAACAGTCACGAGCTATTCCTACCGCGCTGGTAAGCGTTGCTGAGCTACGGAGCCACGATACGACGCTGGAGATCGCCGCCTTGCGCTACGCCGCCAGTCAGCCACACATTGGTCTGGAGCTGTTCACGGCCTACTACCAGGGCTTACTGTCAGGGGCCAAACGTCCGGAAAAATCGGGACACCTGCTCGCCACTGCCCTTTGGGGAGGCCTGCTCCGGGGCGAACAGAAACTGGCCAAACCTCTCTGGCATTGCATCGAGTCGGAAACCCATGACGACAGTCTGTATTATCTGCTGCGTCTGGGTGCCATCGTTGCCGACCCTGATATTGTCCCGATCCTGCAGAAATTTGCCGAGAAGGCTCCCGAATCCGCGGCAGAGCTGCTCTCACTTCATGGCACCGAAGCAGCCTTGCGGGCATTGCTGGATCTGAGCCAGACGAGCAAGCCATCCAAGTCTTCAGCAGGAATACTCGAAGCGTGGCATTGGGTCAGTGGCCGGAGCCTGACAGTTACACCACGTCTGCGCGTTGTCCAACCAGGCGAGAAATCCACGCCTCCGCACTCGCTAAACTCAGTCGAATGGTGGTGGCAGGAGCATCATAGCCTGCTGCAGGAAGGTGGACGATTTCTCTTTGGGCAGACACTGGGCCTTAAACACCTGTTCCGGCAAAGTGGCCTGCAAGCTGGGCGCGTCAGCAACAATCTGCTTGATTTGCTGTCCTACAGCCTCGGTTCTCCTATCGGTGTTACCGCTCGCGCAAGCCAGCTTCAACGCCGGCGTATTTTACAACAGAAATTATCACAAAATATCAATACCATGGAGGAGGCTCATGCTCCAGCTTGACAATCAGACCTCCTGGGCGGCGGAACTCTACCCCGGCTGGGGAAGAAACCGGAAACGGCAACAGACATTTGTATTTAAGGTTGGGTACACCTTTGATCGACTGGGACAACTCAGCTCTCTACCACAGCCACCCATCGAAACTGCCGATATTTATAGCGGGGAACCGGAAACTTCCAGTCTTGTTATCACCAATGAAATCGCCCCATTTAAAAAGGGCGCCGAAATTCTACTTACCGGCAAAGCCTATCCTTCTCAGCCAGGGGAGTCAATAATGCGGGTGGAGGTTGGTTTACGCCGGGGAGATAAAGACTATTGGAACAAAGAGCTCAGAGTCTTTGGCCCCCGTACCTGGCAACGCAGGATACTGATGGTCCTGCCGGGTAAGGCGGGACCCATTACCGAACCTGTTAAGTTGACCTATGAAAATGCCTACGGAGGCACCGATCCCGCCAACGCCGACGAGCAGTACCTTGAAAACCCGGCTGGGGTCGGCTACAGCCTGAGAGGCCTGCGCACTAAAGCGCTCACTCTGCCCCGGATTGAAATAGGGCCGAGCTTTATCAGCAGCCCCGCCGGCCGGGTTCAGCCTGCGGGCTTTGGCCCGCTGGCGCCCCATTGGCAACCGCGGTGTAAAGAAGTCGTGGAGATTGACACTGGGATGGCTGCATGCGGCGGCTGTCCCTGGGCAAAAGAACCACCCGAATCACTGTACAATACCGCTCCGCTGGACCAACGGTTTGAACAGCCCTTTGAGGGAGAAATGACTCTCAGCCTTAAAGGCATGGTGGCAGGAGCACCCGGAGGCGTGTTGATCAACCTACCTGCCTTGCATCCAAAGGTTCTCCTGGAAGATGGCGTTACCCGCGGTAACATTACCGAACTTCTGCCGCGATGCGACACACTTCTCGTCCATACGGATAAGCTACAGATATTTCTGCTGTTTCGAATTGCGATCCCTCAGGAGATAAAGACCAATACCCCGCTGATGGTGCATCTTATCGACCTAAATACAGAAACAGAAGAAGCGAACACGGAATCAATGGAGGCCGCCATATGAATGCTTCCCGTTCCATACCGCGGCCACAAACCGCCGCCGGCATCGGATCCCAGGCCGTTGTCCCCATGACGGAGGTCGCCGTTACCGGGGTGGGCCTCGTCTGTACAACAGGTGACCGGCCTTTCTCACTTTACGGCGCAGTGGCGACTCATCTCTCTAGCAGCACACCCCATCATGATTTTTCGGGCAGTGGGGACAATGGGGACAGTGCAGCCGACATTCGTCTGCTGATCGCAGCCGTTCCGGAGGTGGAAAATTTGGATATACCTCAGGAGAGGATTACTTCATTGGCCGTGTCGGCGCTTATACAAACGCTGAATTTTCTCCCTCAAAACATTCAAAACCTTGAGGGGAAAGATATTCTTGTGCTGACTCTTCTTCCCGAGGCAGCAACGGAAAGAGGAGGCAGTCTTAATCGCGAGCAGGTGCAAACCGCTCTTACAAGTCAACACAGTACTTTGGCCACGGCGTGTTTCCGATTTGCCGGGCCCGATCAGGGCGCCGTTCTGCAACTGCAAAAAGCCTGTGCAGAGCTGATCGAGGGAAAGTGGCAGATTGTGTTCTTTGGCGGCGCAGACTCACTGGTCGACACTGTAACCTGTGCATCGCTCGTGCAAACAAATCCGGCGATGCTGCAAAAAGACGATGGAGGAGTCGTTCTCGGCGAGGGTGCGGCTTTCCTGCTGCTTGAGAAAGGTAATCCCGCTAATCCTTCCAGTAAGTTCCCCTTAATCGGGGCGATGGCAGCAAGCGAAGAACCACATGCGGGTAAGGAAGATCACCATATGACCGGTCTGGCAACTGCTCTGAGAAACACTTTAGCTACAGCTCAACTGAGCCCGGCCGCAATTAAAAGTATTGTCCTGCCGCTGGACGGCAATATTGCCGACGAGCTGGAGTGGCATCAGACGGTTGAAACTATCTGGTCACGACGGGACAACATCCCGCGAAGATTTGAAGAATTAAGACCCTACCTCTCTTTAGGGGATACAGGGGCCGCCACATTACCCCTTGCTCTCGCTTTAGCGTCCGCTCGGCTCGACTTCAGGTATCCTTCGGTCGATAACGTTTTTGTGTGCGAAACCAGTCCCCACAGCCCTCGCGGTGTTGTGCATCTGAAGGCGCCTACAGCGCAGGGAAGATAATGATTCGTTATAAGATTGCATATATAATATAAACATCGAGCGGCAGTTGGTTCTTTACTACCTGCAACGCCACTTAAAAGAGGAAACAATCCATGCCCAATCCCAAAAAAGGCAATGTCCTGATCAACGGACGTACCGTGGTCCATAAAGAAAGCGGGGGTGTACTTATCACGACCGACGTCTGCCTGACCAAGATCGGCAAGTCCACCGTGCCCATTTCCTATACCAACGTTGCCCGCAGTGTCGATGCCGACAATACCTCCAGTACCGTCTTTGTCAACGGCCATCCCATCTGCCATAAAAATTCCACCTTCTCCAAAAGCACCGGCGACGAACCGGGCACGCGCCTGGGCATTCGCAGCGGCACCATTACCGGAAAGGCCGAATTCATCACCGGTTCGCCCAACGTCTTTATCGAGGGCATTCCCGCCGTACGCCAAGGCGACATGATGGTCAGCAATAACTGCAATACCGCACCCATGCCGCTTTCGCAGCCCGGCGCGCCAATCGCCCGTACCTTTAAACTTTCGCAGGTGACACCACCGGAAGAGACCGAATTACCGGACAAGGTTCATCTGGGCCAGAGCGGAGAACAGGCTCAATTGCTTAGAGGCCTTTATCGGTGTGATAATGGCGGCAATACGGTAAAGGGCCAGCGGATATTTCAATCTATAGACAGGGAAGATTCGGAGCGTTATCGGGAATTGCTCAGCAACAACCTGGAAGCCGGAACGCAGCACCTGTCTTTATTATTCAATGACAAGGAATTCGATTCGATCGACGAAGAAGACAAGGAATATATCGTCATCCCGCTGGGTCATACCAAAACCGTCAAAAAAGATTCCCCCCATCCTCGTAGCCCGGAAGAATTTGCCAACTTCACTGTTCCCATCATCCTCAAACGATATGCCACAGCCGAGTTTGATAAAGCACAAACAGCAGAGCTTCGCCAGGGTTGGTTGTATATCTACCGCAACGGCTACCTCTGGCGGGAACTACAAGTCCGCGGAAACAGCTTTATAGCGGACGTCAACCTGCGCCGCCATCAGGGCGAGCATACCCGCCGCGCCAGTGGCGAATCCGACAGCCGGGTTATTGTCCCCTGGAAAATCGACAACCAGCTCCAGACCATCGAAATCGCCTTTTCCGAGGTGCAGTGGAGCTGGGCGCGAATAAGCGCCATGGGCGGGATGGAACCGGACAATACCAAAGAACCCCGCTTAAAAGTCACCACTCCCATGCCGACCTTGCTTGCAAGCGAAACCGCAAAAAACCGGCAACAACGAATGCAGGATATCACCGGTGAGCTGGGGCAATGGATACTTGGCCAAGGGCAGGACACCGAAAATATCCAGAGCGCCGAAAACGTTACCTCTGAAATTTATTCCATGCTGCTGCACAAAAACAGCAAACTGCCGGTGCTGTTTCTGCAGGACCCGCTGGGAATCGCGTTGGATAATGCCATGGCCCATCTGCAGGGCTATGATGAATTAACCGCCCTGATGAAAACAATCAGCGAACAACCTTTTTACCAAAGTGCGGTATTGGCCTACCGGCTGTTTTTCGATCCCAAAACCGCCTATAAAGAACAAAAACAGCGCCCGGAAATACGCTCTGGAATCGGTTGTCATGGAGCGGATGTTGAAACAAAAACCATTTTCGGTAAATGTGCCGATTCCACGGATGAAAACAAACTGAAGGAGCTGCTGGAAGTCGACAAGCGTCGGGGCTTACGCGTTAAGATACGTGAGCTGAAAAAATCTCAGGTCGATTTTCTCCAGGGCATCCATAAAGACCAGCCGATATCCCGCCCTGATTTTATCGACGTCAATACCGCCATAGTCGACTATTTCAGTTGCGAGGGCTACCGATACTTTGAGAGCTGGCAAAGTATTATCGGCATCACTGCCAACCTGGATGTCGATCCTTGTGCTATCGACGGCAGCCTGCTCCTGTCCACAGAGCGGGATCGGCCGGCTTATGAAGAAGATCGAGGATGCCGATATCTTGAGACATTATTAGAGCCCAGCCATCCTTTACACGCTATGCTGTTTCCCACGGAACAGCAAGCTCCCGTGGAAAGTGATGGCCCTGTCCAAAAAACCGATGCCCCAAATGACGGTATGGGCGATTTTCGTCCGGCCGCCTTTGCTGTCGCTGTCCGCGGGAACATTAAAACTCCCGGTCTCGCCAGCCAGGAGGCTCGGCGGCTTGCCGCACTGGCAGAGCAGAGTGTCCATGATTTTTTAGCCCGCTTCAGCAAACAATGGCAACAAGCCGGCTCCTGGGAGACCAGCTTTGATATCAAGGCTCTTACCCGGCTAAGCAAAGTTGCCAGTGACGATCTCCTAGGACTGCGTATTATGCCTCTTGGCAAGGTAACGGAAGAATTCGTCATTGTTCACGCCAACATCGGCAGTACCCGCAATTTATCCGCAACGGCGGCTCATAAAAAACTTCGCAATTCTAAAACCGCATCATCTTCCTTTAAAATTGTCGATGATGCAGACAATGTTATTGCTAGTCAAAATATCCGGCTACTTTCCAAATTCAAAGGCATACCAATCAGCAACGACTGGAAGTGGAACGATGTTGCAAAATTAAATCATAAACGTTTGAAAATTTCCCAGCTCAGCAGCGTTGATGTAAATGTTACCGTTATTCCTAAAGAATCCACACTGGCCTATAAGCTCAAACATATGGAAGCCGACCTCGGTACTGGTGTAGAAGCACAAACCAAGCTAGTGCATGCTATACAAAAAAACCTGCCGCCTGTTGTGGTGTTGTTTGAAATATGGAACCTTTGTTCGGTCACTATGGCAATCCAAGCCTCAGAAGCACGACGCGGTGCCGAACTAGCGAGTGCTTCGGCCGATCTGTCCTATGCCACCCTTCAAGGTATCACCCAGGTTTTCAACAAAGAAGGTAGTTTGGGCGAGAAAATTGCTGAAGCAGGGCACAAAACAGCAAAAGGGCACCAAATTAGATTCTTACCGCTTTTAGGCTCCGTGGCCGCATTCGGCAGCGCTGCCATTTCCCTGTTGGATATTATCGATAATCTGGCAGAAAACGACATTGATTCCGCAGTTGGTCATGGTATCGCTTTTGCAGGATTTACCCTCATGGGATTTAGCCTTCTCGGTGCATCGGCAAAATTTTCCATTTTTGTCGCTTTTGCACCCTACCTATGGTTTTCTTTAGGTATAGTTCTTATTGGCGTACTTATCGCCAACGCCTGTAACAATAGCCTCATCGAAAGTTGGGCCGCCAACGGGCCCTTCTGCAATGGCAAAGGAGATAAAAAATTCCTATACCTGCGCGATATTTCACAGGACCAACTGGCCTATAACAGTCTGGCCAACAGCCTGTTCGCCCCGCGCATCGAGATCAGCCGGCTGACCGTCCCGGTATTTAACGAAAGTCAAAAAGGCGATATCCGGGTCAAGGTGTATCTGCCCAACTTCACCGTCGATCAGGATGAGATTGATGTGCGGACTTATTATGAACGGGCGGAAGAAATAAGCTGCATAACTAATAAAGTCGAGTCCTGGAATCCGCAGACCCCTGCAGAGCCATATATCGTTAAACAGTGCACCACCGATCTTCAGGTGACTGCCATGGAATATTTTTATCATGCGCCGATGATCAGTGACTGCCGTTGGGCCGCCAAGGCCCGGATTATAATGGCCAAGGGACCCATCCTACCCAATCCCGAGCATCCGCAAGATGCTCCCTCAAAAGAGACCGTCCCTGAAAAACCTGTCCAAAAGGCTGGGGAAAGCGATACCGCCTTTCTGCAAAGGTATGAAGAGTACCAAGCCAACCTGAATACAGATTTCAATAAAGCGATACCCGGCTGGGTCTACGCAGAACTTTCATAAGGAAAACTAATGGATACCCCTTCATCTGAAAACTGGTACGCCGACACTGCCTACACTGCCGAAAAAAAGAAGGACCTCGCTCCGCCGGATCCGTCAGCTTGGAAAATGGGAGAGCGTGCATTGCGAGCCCACCCCCTGCCTCTTGGGGTTTTTTGTGGCGACTACCGGACGAACATTAGAGATAAAGAAGTGTTGGCGCTTAAAGATGGAATTGTTGATCCCGTCCCCAACCATGAATATACCGAGATGATCACGCTGGCCAATCCCAAGGTGGCTTTTGGTACCCTGCAATGCGTGGCGGGGGTTCTAACACTTATCGGCCTATTCACAGTTCTTAATCTGAATATTAATATTCCTCCTAGCTCTACCGAGGACATTTATTGTTATTTGTATTTGATAGTCCCCTTCGCCATTTTTGTCCTCTCAACCATTTTCCAAAAAATTGCCCCAGATAAAAACAATATTGTGTTTAACCGCCGCACCGGCATGGTGACTATCCCAAGTGCGAAAAAAGTGGTCCCCTTCGCCGAGTTTGATGGTTATTATCACTGTCCACAATCTACTGTAGGTTCCCAATACTCCCTTCATTTAGGTCACCGTTACAGCCCAGTTAGTATCGATAGCCCTAATGATTGGAATGAGCGGCATTGGCTGCATGAGGAGTGGGAATATTATCAACAATACATGGATATCAGCATGCCTTTGCCGGACACTCCGGACCTGGAATCCTATCGCCACCTGGATCCCGCAACAGCCGCATATGATAAAAAACACAATCGACCACCACACTATTGGCACGATATTCCGATTGAACAGGTCAAAAATCAAAGGGACGAAGGCTCTGCCGCAGTAAGAAACTTTCCCTGGAACAGGCTTCCACCTGCTGACCATATCCCGAAAGAATGCATGGATAGGTTATTGCCGGGTGCGCGGTTGTTCAAGTAAGGCAATGGTGTAGCCGGAATGTACTTTTACAATCTGCCGGCGTCCTGCTGTTCGCTCTCGGCGGGCTGGGGAAGGCCAGTGTAGCCGCGGCTACTCTCGCCACAGGATCCGGCCCTTTGGCCAACATCGGTTTTACCGCCCGGCTGGCCACCCTGGCCCGCTTTGCCCCCGTTCTGCGGCTGTGTGGCTGGGTCGGTGTCGCTTTGCACATAGGCGGAACGATCTACTACCTCTACGCCGATAACAACCCACTCGAAGACTGGCTCAACCACTGTGCCTGGGGCGACGATGCTTATGACGGCACTGGCACCATCACCAACCGGCATGGTGAAAAGGAAACCATCAACTATGCCCGTTGGCTGGACAACCCAGGCGACGAAATCGCCGCCGCCCTGTCGCTGATGGTCGATTATGCGGCTGAAGCCAATTGGACCGACAATCGGAAAAAACTTGGCAACCACGACTACAAACCTCATTGGGAGCAACTAACCCGGATTTCTCATCAGTTCAGGCGGCGTCAGCTTCAAAGTTTTTGGTAGTGAACCATAGTAGGCTATGTTCACTGGCAAAATACTGTAGAAGATGGCGCCGCATGGACTGACCTTTGGTGAACATTGTGTTGA
>JBHEOR010000090.1:0-11277 GCA_046260685.1 Desulfopila sp. | reverse complement strand
CTGAAACTCCGGTGATGATCTTTAGTTTTCCTCGAACGAAAGATATAAAAGATTTCATGGTGCATCTCCTGGGTTGTGGTTGTATGGGGAATGTGCAACAACATTATGCATACAGGAAACGCTTACCGGGTGAGTTAAAAGTCAGTGGTCGAGTTCGAGTGTCACCGGGAGTAATCGGTGGACGGAGTGTGATATGACGAGAAACCTGTAGGTTGCATCACGGTCTATGCTCCTTCAACCAGTTACGGAGGGCGGCATTCTAAAGATTGGAAATTTACAGCTCCTTCCTTAATAGCTTTTTTTTGTATTGCTCAATATTCTCCCGAATACTGCTATCCAGCTGCGGCTCAACGATATCGGTATACTTTACCATCTCTTCATGTAGTATTTTTGCCACAAGCAATCTTGCAAGTGGCTTGTCGTCGGCAGGTATGATATACCATGGAGCGTGGGGTAATGAAGTGTTGTTGATAGCCTGCTCGTAATGTACCCAGTAGTTGTCCCAAAGCTCTCTTTCTGTTAAGTCGCTGGGGTCGAATTTCCAGTTTTTGTTTTGTTTTTCCAGTCGTCGCAACAACCGCTTCCTTTGTTCTTCTTTGCTAAGATGCAAAAAGAATTTAAAGACCAATGTGCCGTTCTGAACAATGTGTTTTTCAAAGTTACGGATCTGATCAAAACGCTTATCCCAGAAATCGCCTGGAATATCGTCTATATTTTCGATGCCGGGAATATTTTCGTTGAGCAGGTACTGTGGATTGACTCTGGTTACCAGGACATTTTCGTAGTGGCTTCGGTTAAAAATCGAGTATTTCCCTTTTTGCGGCAGCGCCACATAATGCCGCCAAAGATAATCGTATTGTAATTCCTTGGTAGTAGGCGATCTGAAACTATGAACTACTACCCCCCTGGGATTAAATTTGCTGAATACTTCTCGGATAAGACTATCCTTTCCGGCCGTATCCATTCCCTGAAGACATACCAATACACCATATCGGTTGTGGGCATACATGATGTCCTGCATTTTACTGAGTTTTTTTCCCACTTTTTTCAATGCCTTTTTCTTCTCTTTTTTCGATTTGTGGGTCTCGATGTGGGTTGGAAGCTCGGCTAGTTGTACTGGCCCGTTTACTCTTAACTCATGAGGCATAATGTTTTTCATATTGGCTTCAATTTTAAAGGAGTTTCGATCCGGAAATTCGCTTTACAATGGA
Source organism: Desulfopila sp. (assembly GCA_046260685.1). Classification (GTDB taxonomy): domain Bacteria; phylum Desulfobacterota; class Desulfobulbia; order Desulfobulbales; family Desulfocapsaceae; genus Desulfopila_A. The sequence goes on along the minus strand of JBHEOR010000090.1, from coordinate 10,066 downwards.
TTGTCCCATGGCCTTCTATTGTCTGGTGTAATCATCAAATCTGAACAATTCAACCTAAACGTGGGTACACATCCTGGTTTTTTATTCAGAAACACTCGGGTACAGGCCTCGAAGGGTCAAATGATCCAAAGTATGGAACCAAGAAGATATTTTCCAGGAGAAGTAGTATCCTGCTATAGCATTAATGATAAAATAAAAATTTTTATTTTCAGGGAGTTGGAACCTTCCGGCAGCAGCTCTGCAGGGTCGTGCTGCCGTACGGAATGTTTAAAGAACTGTGGAGCCGGATTAATTCTGATCCGGTAAATGAACGACAGCTCCATATTATTAATCGCATGCTCGACAATTTTAAGGTACACATGACCATATTGCTAGATGTACCAAATGCTCATCCGAAAACGCACTTAGGGATATGCGGGAACTCGTCGCCCACCACATTCTGATTCAAAATCCGGGCGGGGGACGAAGTACAAGTTACCTCCTGATCACGTCAGAAGAACTGGAGCAACCGGTGATGGGGTGATAAGAACGTAATCGAAAGTACAAAAAAATTAGAATTCGATAAACAAGCAATGTCTTATCGCATTTTTCTTTGAAGGAACGATGCGATAATGGCAAAAATTCGCGGCAGAACTATTCCCGCTTGGGGTCCAATCACGGCAAGGTGGCGGCTTTGCAAATAGATTGTGATATTCAATGTTGCGAGTAATTCCTCAATATCTGCCGGCGTGACATAATGTAGGTCAGCAAATTCTTTAATTTTTCTAAATAGGGCTAGGCCGTCTGACCACTTGTCAAAAAAAACGGTGGCTTTATTTTTATTGATATCAAGATGAAAAGGTACATGATCAAAGTTTATATCAAGACTGGTCATCAGAAATGGAATCTTCCCCGTTTGACTAATCATGGCCTTTAATGCTGAATTTACAGGGTGAGTTGTGTCAAATTTTTTGTCCATTGTCGTTTCATACATTGTCGTTTCATACATTGTCGATCTCTAAGGTAGGGGGTGCCGTAGAAATTGCGAAAATACTGCGGCACCCCGGTTATATCGCTATTTATTGACCTCTCGAGTAGTAATTTTCAAAACTCCGTTAAAATCCCACAGAGCATGTGGTGCGTCCTTCGCTGTGCTGGCTGGAACACCGATTTGAAAATTTTCGAACTCGTATGATATTTCCGCATTGTTACCAGTAAGTCGTTCATACAAACCAACAAACATTTCAGGCCACGTGTTGGTTTCCAGAGTTTTTTCTGTCATGGTCTTTACCTCATTAGTTTTTAAAAACCGTTTTATAAATTCTCCATGGTTTCCCATGTTCCGCAAATCTTGCTTCGATTGGTTATTCGCCCTTTGAGTTGCTAGATAAAGCATCTAAGAAATAATACTCATCAGAACACCCACAACATTATGAACTGGTAGATATTTTTCAATAGGTTTTATGTCGTAGTATAATGATAGTTTTTACTACAGCTAATCTTCCCGTCGATTACTTCGAAGACCTGTATATGCGGGTGTAGCGTTTGACCAGATTGCAGCAGACTGCTGAATTGGTGCTGGCGAAGGCAAGACTGGAGTCTGAAAAGCGCCTGCTGACCGCCGTACTTGAGGCCCTGCCGGTCGGAGTAGCCATTCTCGTCACGAACGGCGGCACTATTCAGACAAATGCCGTTTATGAAAGAATCTGGGGCGGGCCGAGACCGGAGACTCGATTCGACGAAGACTATGTCGCACACAAGGCCTGGTGGGATGCCACGGGCGAGCCTGTCGCTCCCGAGAAATGGGCCTGGGCCATAGCGATCCGGAAGGGAGAAGTCACGGTCCGGCAGGTGATGCGGCTGCAGCGGTTCGACGGTTCCGAGATCTTTGTCATTAACAGTGCCTCTCCCGTCTACGATAACCGGAGAAATATAGCCGGAAGCGCCGTAGCCATCCAGGATATCACCGAACTGAAGCGTGCCGGCAAGGCTCTGCGCGAGAGAGAAAGGGATTTTGCCCGCGCCCAGGAGGTGGGAAACATCGGAAGCTGGCGCCTCGATATTCGGCGGGATGTCCTGACCTGGTCCGATGAAACCTATCATATATTTGGTATTCAGACAGGAATGCCGTTGAGCTATGAGACATTTCTCTCCACGATCCATCCGGATGACCGCGCGTATGTCCAAAACAGTTGGCAGGAGGCGATCTGCGGAAAATCCTACGATATCGAGCACCGTATCGTGGTGGACGGTCGGGTCAAACGGGTCCGGGAAAAGGCGTTTCTTGAGTTTGACAAGGATAAAAAGCTTTCCGGGGGATTCGGCATAGTACAGGACATAAATGAGCGCAAGCTTATCGAGGAGGCACTGCGCCGCAGCGAGGAACATCACCGTGTGTTGGCTGAAACAATGCTGCAAGGTGTGATTCATTATGATGCCGATGGCAGGGTTACTGTGATGAATAAGGCTGCCGAGCATATCCTCGGCAAAAACCTGAAGCAGTTTTCAAGCAGCAGATTGTGCCGGAACATGACACCATTCGCGAGAACGGCGAACCTTTTCCCGACCAGGAGCATCCGTCCATGGTGGCGTTAGGGACCGGACAGACAGTGCGAAACGAGATTATGGGTGTTTTCAATCCGAGGCTCGCCGCCTACCGTTGGATCAGTGTGGACGCGGTACCGGTGTTTCCCCGGGGGGCGACGCTGCCGTCGGGAGTGTACAGTGTTTTCGAAGATATCACCGAACGTAGACAGGCCGAGACGGCACTGCGCCAAAATGAACGCACGCTGCGTGCGCTCATCGATGCCGCCAGTGAGTCAATCTGGTTGTTAGTATAGATGGCGAGATCCTTACCGCCAACGAGACCGCCGCTCGACTGTTGGGCAGGACGGTCGAATCGATTGTCGGCAAAAAATGGCAGAGCTTGGTCCCCATCGATCTGGTGGTATCGCGCAGCGAGCGGAGCAACGAGATACTTCGTACAGGCCAGCCGATCTGTTTCGAAGACTATCGCGACCCCACCGCCGGCAGAAAAAGTTTGATGGATTTAAACAAGGCCCTCGACTCTATACTTCTGTTGTGTAAAAGTGATTTCAGGGGAAAGCGGATTACGGTGATGCGCGATTATGCCGAGCGTTTGCCGCAGATCCATGCTGTCTTCGACCAGATCAAACAGGTAGTTCTGAACATGCTGATCAATGCGGCGGATGCCTGCCGGCAGCGCGGCGGGGAAATTGTTGTCAGCACCCGGCAGGAAGACGAGAATACGGTGGCCGTGGCGATTAAGGACAACGGTATCGGCATAAATCCCGCAGATATGGAGAGGATCTTTCAGCCCTTTTATACGACCAAGTCCGAGGTTAAAGGCACCGGTCTGGGCCTGTCGGTCAGCTATGGCATCGTCCAGAACCACCACGGGGAAATTCGGGTTGAGAGCCATCCGGGCGAGGGCTCAACCTTTACCGTCCTCCTGCAAATCTGTGATACCGATGTTGCTTCTTATGATTGCAGCGGTCGAGCCTCACAAAGGTCGAGTCCCTTGCACAAGTCGTCATTGTCGTGCGGACAGAGATCCTGATCCCTGTTAAATTTTTCAACTGGATCTAAGTTTTGAAAGGGAGCTTGTGCTTGATGGACATAAAAACATGAGCGAAATATCCATTTTATTTGTCGATGACGAAAAGCTTATCCGGAATTCCTTTGCCAGAGAACTCCGGGCGGAAGGGTTTAAGGTGACCGCCGTTGCCGATGGCAGGGAAGCAATCGAAGAGGTGGAGAGAACAACATATGATCTGGTGATCATCGACCTGATGATGCCCGGCATTGACGGTTTCGGCGTGCTTAAGGAGGTGAAAAAGCGTGTTCCCCAGACCAGTGTCATCATTCTCACCGGCTATGGCGACCAGCAGTCATTCAATGACGCCCTGCGCCTGGGAGCAGATGATTTCATCCTGAAACCCTGCAAGGTGAATGACCTTATTTCCCGTATCCGGCTCTGCCTGGAGAAACAGAGTCGTTTGCGGTTGCTGGCTTCACAGAGTCATCAGCAGCTGGAAAAAAAAGGAGATGAGGGATGAGCGGGGAGCATCGGCGGGACGATCTCCGGGAGAAGTATGATACATTTAATATCAATTACTTATCATGCTTATAGCATATTGTGTTTTCATTGAGATGAGATTTATTCTTACCCAGCAAAACAAATCGTTTTGGTTGAAATGCTGATTACCGAGGTGGAGAGTTATAAGCTAACGTGCCCGGACCAGGGCGCCGACCTTTCCCATGAGCAAGGAGGTGAAGATGGAAAAACTGTTATGCACAATGGCACTGCGGTCGACGATTGTTCGAGCCGGCGCCGCTGCGGCCGCTTCTCATTATTTCCCGGAAAACGTGGTGCAACGAAAATACGTGGATGCACCTTTTCTGAGGCATACAACAGGGAGGAATGTATTATGAGCACACACTCTAGATTTCTTAGTGTCTTTCTGGCAGGCACGCTGCTGCTGTCAGGGGGGCTCGGCCAAAGCCTGGCCGCCCCCAAGGACGGCACTGCAATGCAAAAGGGGGGAGCAGCGTAAGTCAAGCAGGAATTGGCGCTACTAAGCCTGAAAAGGCATAAACAATGTCAATTATTTAGATAATATTTTGTTGTAAGATCAGGAAAAATGAGGACGTGTTCGTCAACCACAAAAAAAAAATTAAGGAGGAGAACATGTCACGCAGGATGATTAAATGGAAAAGCTCTGGTTCAAGGCCAAGGTCGCTCTGGCAGTCATTCAGAACGAGGAAACCGTCGCCCAGTTGGCCAGTCGATTCGGTGTTCACCCCACGATGATCTCCGCCTGGAAGCGGCAGATGCTCGACGGTGCGGCCGATACCTTCGATAAAAGCCAGCGCTCCAGAAAACAAGCCGATGCCCAAACCGCTGAGCTGTACCGTCAGATCAATCAACTATGATGTTGCCATCGCCGGTATTGCCATCCTGGACGATACAGTATGAGGCAGAAACACCATGCAACTGATCGGGCGAATTTTCCCAGAAGATTGAGTTACGGACGTAAGACCTATCGAAATTTGCATTACCGCTCCCCAGTGCAGACGTCGCTCCTGTAGCAATGTTGCCCGACGCCGTCACGTTAAAAATATTCAATTCACCGTAGTGAAAGAAGATCCCCCCACCTTGGCTGAGATCACTTGAGTGCAAGTAGGTCGTTAACTCTGATAGCATAGCATTCAGCGAGAATTAGCGGTGCCGACGTTCCCCTGCTCGATGCCGCCTTTGCTGTGCAGGAGATTTCCCAATGTATCGGCATCACTTAGGGCTGATAGGTGAAAAGAGCATCATTCTTCGCTTTTTCACCCAGTCGCTGGGAAATGGCGTTTAGGGCCTTGTTCTCCGTGGAAAAAATGTTCTGCTCCCCTATAAGGTTATAGAGCCCGGTAGCGCGCATCACATCGAGAATCTGCTTTTTCAGTCCGGAGAAGACGAGTTCGACGCCAGACTCGCGCATTTGCGCAACGAGATGGTGAATCATCTCTTCGCCCGAAGAATCGATATAGTTAATGGCGTCGCTTACCACTAGTAGGTATTTCGCCTCCTTGTTTTTTGCAACAGCTGCCAGAACGGCATCCTCAAAGTGAGCAATGTTGGCGAAATAAAGCGAGCCGTCGAATCGAATGGCGGTTACCAGCACTGAGGTTGTCAGATTGGGATTGACCTTGATATCCCGCAGTGTACCATCCCCATGGCGACCGAGGACGGCAACGCGTGGAGCCATGGTGCGGTAGAGATAGAGTCCTATCGACAGAGCGGTGCCGATCATGATGCCTTTATCCAGATGAGGCGCAGCCAGCAGGGTAACGACAAAGGTGACCAGGGCAATGATGCCGTCGGGCCGACTGGCCTTCCAGGTGTGCTTGAGAGCCTGGGGAGTAACCAGTCCGGTGACCGCCAGCAGGATGATAACCGCCAGCACCGCCTTGGGCAGATGGTAAAGGAAAGGTGTGAGAAACAACAAGGTTGCGGCGACAAAAATTCCATTGAAAACCATGGCAAAACCGGTCTTGGCACCGGCCTGTGAGTTGATGGCCGAGCCGGTAAACGAACCACAGGCAGGATAGGCCTGGAAAAAAGAGCCACCGATGTTGGCTAGACCCTGCCCTATAAGTTCCTGGTTGGGGTCGATGCGCTGTTTGACCTTACTGGCCATGGCCTTAGCCATGGATATGGACTCCATGAAGGCCACCAGGGAGATAATCAGAGCCACGGTCAGCAGTTGCATCACGGCATCGAGGCTGAGTGTGGGCAGGCGGAAGGAGGGCAAACCGGACGGAACCTTGCCGACAACATCGCCACCACCCGACAGCTGGATTTTTCCATCTTCGATTTTTTTGATATGCCATTTGCGGCCATCGGTCACTGCCGTGTCCGGTACATTATCTGCCTGGAATAATACTTCGGGTGAATTCTCTCCTGTTGTGCCGCGGACAAAATACAACCGGCGGACAAGGGGCAGGCGCGTGCTGTTTTCAAGCTCCAGGGCGTGTATCTCAATTTTTATTAGATCGATCCGATGTCTCAGGTTTGCTGCCCGCCTGGCATCGTGCTCTTTTACAGCCTGCCGCAACTGTCCGGAAAGACTGGTTGCAGCTGCATTCAACTTGCCGATATGCAAAGCGGTGTTCTCGTATTTAATCACCATTTCCCGGGCAGCCGGCGAAACGATATCGCCGGGCAGGCCACTGGATGTGTGTTCGAACCCGACTAAAAAACTGAGCAGGGTAGTGACGACCACGGCTGCGAGGACGCTTGCCTTGGACAGCGCCGAGATCTTTTTCATCATGACCATCAGGATGAAGCCAAAAATAGACATGGCCAATGTCGGCAGGTGCGTCTGGGGGAGATATTGCAACATTTCCCAGACGTCCTTGAGAAAAAAATCGCTGCGGCCTTTGGGTATTCCAAGCAGCATATCAAGCTGGGAGAGGCCTATGATGATGGCTGCGGCGTTCATGAATCCAAGAATGACAGGATGTGAGACGAAATTCACTATGCTGCCCAGCTTGACCACCCCGAGGACGAGCTGGATGATGCCTACCAACAGGGTAAGGAGCAGGGCCAGGCCGATATATTCTTCGGTATAAGGCATAGCCAGCGGCGTGACGGCAGCTGCCGTCATCAGCGATACAATGGCCACCGGGCCGGTGGCCAGCTGCCGTGAAGAGCCCCACAGAGCTCCGAGTATGGCAGGAATAAAGGCGGTGTACAGGCCATAATAGAGCGGCAGACCCGAAAGTTGGGCATAGGCCATGGCCTTCGGAACCAGCACCAGAGCGCCGGTGATGCCGGCGACTAGATCTCCGCGCAAAATGATGGAGGAAACTGGAAACCACAGGAGAAAGGGAAAGAATCGCACCAAGAGTTTATTGGACATGTACCACCCTGCCAAAAGAAAATTATTGAAAGAGCCCGCGGAACTCATTTGGTCCTGGGATCTTCCACCCCGGAAAACGATCGCGGGATGGAGAGGCAACGATCCTCAGGCTGTCACTACCAGTACTGCGCACTGGGCTTTGCCTATAACTTTTTCGGTCACGCTCCCCCAAAGCATCTTTACCATGAAACTCTTGCCCCGCCCGCCGATCAGGATCATGTCGACCCTTCGCTCCAGCGCTGTCTTTTTGATGAGCTTCGCAGGGTTGCCTGTCAGCACAAGAGGGTCGCAGACTGCCCGCAGATTCTCTTCGCGGCACCTGGCGCAGAACTCGTCGACCATTTGCCGGGCTTGAGGCAGCTCTTCATCTTTTTTTGCCACCGAGATGACTGTAAGTCGTTGCAGGGTTGTACATGTTCGACCGAGGCTTAGGGCTTCCTGTGCCGCCAGGAGGCTGTTGGATGAACCGTCCAGGGCAAGCAGGACATGGGCGCCGGTGATGAGAAAATCCTTTGGCACCACCAGAACACGTGGAAAACCCTGACCGATAACTTTAGAAGTCATATTCCCCACCAATCGTGAGAGACGGCCGGTTTTGCCATGTCGACCCATGAGGATGGCATCTGCCTTGCGTAAATGCGCCTGTTCGACGATGGTCTTTTCCGGGCTAGATGTGCCCACTACGACGACCTCAATCTCCACCCCGCTGTCCTGTGCCATTTTTCGGATCTGATCCAGATGAGGAGCCATCTCCTGCTGCCGCTTCATGACCGCCGAGTTTGCGGCTTTAACCGATTCAGCCTCAATCTGCACCACATGCAGGACAACCACCCGGGTTCCACATGCCTGGCCTAGGAAAATCGCTTCCTGGATAGCCCCGCCGCTGAAATGGGACCCATCCGTAGCAAGCAACAAGGTCTCAGCCTGGCCGAGGAGACTGGTTGAAAATCGTTCCATGGAGACTCCTTTGATTGAAGAAGGTATGTCGTGAAAGCTACCACCATTATATTGACAACACAAGTTGTGAGTATAATTAATTATCCGGCAAAAACACCCGTCTTTCATTCGGCCAATAACAAATGGAGCCTTGCGCGAATTGGGATCGGGCGAAGTAGGCCGAATTGGAGGCCGAATTGCCGAATTTGCGAATTGGGGTCGGGCCACGCTATCCACCTATTATTCCGACATTATGTTTTTATTAAAGGGTGTTTTATGGTCAATATTTTGATTTTTTAGCACAAAAATCTCAATATTCAATAACTTCAGATAATATCTTCAGGGTACATCTAATCCGCCAATAGTTTGAAATACCCTTTGATCCGCAAGCGCTTGCTTAAACTCTGGCGCAGAGCGAAAGAAGAGACCAGCGGTGATCCGGTAGTTGCCTGGGAGCATATCCAGGAAAGCGAGGAAAGGCGACGTGGGTATCAAAAAGTCCGGGGCAGGGGTGGTTTTGTACGGGCCACCTGGGATCGACAGGTTTTTGAGCTTGATGAGCATACTGTATCAAAGTTATTGTAATGTCGTTAAATCAAGTTAAATCTATACCCTTCCCCGTTTCTTCGTAGGTTACCCCATCACGAATATGGTAAATGCGTTTGAATGTTGGGATAATCTTTTCGTCATGGGTAACAACGATGATTGCCGTGCCGAATTTTTCTGCCATCTCATTCAAAATCCGGATGACCGCCAGGGCGCGCTCGCTGTCAAGAGGTGCAGTCGGTTCATCGGCAAGGATTACTGGCGGACGGTTGACAAGACCCCGCGCGATGGCGACCCGCTGCTGTTCTCCGCCGGATAACTGGGACGGCATAGCCTCGGCACGATGTTCCACTTCGAGTGCCTGCAAAAGCGCAACTGCCTGTCGGCGCGATTCCTTGTTGGAGTTGCCGGCAAGCATCGGCAGCAAAGCAACATTATCGGTAACATTCAGAAATGGAATAAGGTACGGTGCCTGGAACACAAAACCGATTTGGTCTCGTCGCAATGCCCGCAGGTCATTGATTTTCCATTTGTTATCGTATATGACTTTGTTCCCCAGCGTCATCCTGCCGGCCGACGGTTCGATTATGGCACCAAGGCATTTGAGCAAGGTGCTTTTTCCGGAGCCGGACGGGCCGATCAAACCGACGACCTCCCCGGGAGCGACGGCCATATCGACGTTTTTCAAGGCGTCCACGGCGGTATTGCCTTTACCGTAACGTTTTCGTAGCCCTTCGATATGAATGCCGGTCATTGGTGTCTGGAGTTTTTTATCCACCGATAGCCTCCGCCGGATCGACTTTGAGTGCCGCACGAATAGCCAGAACACTGGCGAGCGCGCAGATGACCATGACTACAACAAAACCTCGCAAGGCGTCAGGTGGAGTCAGGAGGACGTACTTCGGAAAAAAGGGCGCCCAGAAGGTGGCGGCAATCTTGCCGACGACGAAACCGATAAATCCCAAAGCCAGAGCCTGCTGGAGGATCATCGCGGAAATGGTCCGGTTTTTCGTCCCGATAAGCTTGAGCACGGCTATTTCACGGATTTTACCGAGCGTCAGGGTGTAGATAATGAAGGCGACGATGGCGGCGCTGACCAGAGCAAGAATCACCAGAAACATGCCGATCTGTTTGGCCGAAGTCGCAATGAGTTTAGATATCAGGATCTCCTC
>JBHEOR010000009.1:17744-45383 GCA_046260685.1 Desulfopila sp. | reverse complement strand
GAGCCAATATAGAGCACTCCTGAACAGTTACAACTCGGTGGTTATGCCAATTTGGTGCTCCCACCTGAATAGTTACGTATTTGCATCTTATGTAGACCCTAAAAGGATTTTAGGGTCTTTATATGAACCATAATAGGTCAATTATTAAATGTTGTCAATGGAGGTTGCTCTCTCTATCGCGCTTTTCATTCCTGAACAGCTCGACAATCTCGATGCACAGCACCCCAAACGGCAGATATCCCATATAGCCCAGCACCGGCATCTCAAAAAGGGCAAAGCGCTGGACATAAGGAATGCTGTACATCCATTTGGCCATGCTATAATAATTCCATATCTCCCAGAAAAAGCCACAGATCAGAGCAGCCAAAGCTGCAGAAAGCAGCGGGCGCAGGTTACCATGAAGCGCTTTTTGCAAAAGCGTGGGCAGGCCTGCCATGTGCTTTAAACTCCACAGCATGACAAGCGGTGCCAGCCACACCAGAGAAAAGAGCTGTTTAGGCCACAGCCCCATTGCCGCCAACCCGGCAAAGGAAAGTGCTAGAGCCGGTACGGTGTATGCCAATGAAGGATGCACAGGGACATACCGCTGTAGCGGTGGCACATCCCTCGCGCGGCAGCTGAAGTACCGGGAATTTGCGAGCAGGACCGTGGTGGTATAGACCGCCGGCAGCACTGTGGAAAATGAGATGGTGGCATGCACACTATAGGCAAGCGCTCCGTAGTCGACCCCGACATAGTACCAGTTATTGACGAATTGATTGAGATATTCAAAAAACCACCAGAATGCAGCACTCAAGGGAAAGAGCGACCAGAATAATCGAGGCTGGTGCAGCAGGGGACACCTGCCGGAGAGGCGCAGGCAGAGTGCGTTGGCGACAAAGATGGAGGAAAACCACAGAGGAATGAAGGTGTGGCGCTGCACTGGCGCAAACCAGTCGAATCTGGTCCAGGCAAGCATCCAGGCAAGTCCGAGTAGCACCAGCGCCGCCCATCCCCACCAGGGAAATTTCCCTCTGGTGGCGGCAGCCTTCGATACCGGTGTGGATGGCTTAGACCATGCGGCAGAGAAGATCAGGCCGATACACAAAAGACAAACAAGGGCCGGCACCGAATAGAGCAGGAAAACCGGCCAGGAAAAGGGCGGATGTTCAACAGTGTGCGTAAGAGGCGGAAAGGTGGTAAAAAGGCTGGCCTCCTCTCCTGACAGGTAGGCACCACATAATGGTGCCGCCGCAACCAGGAAAACGAAGAGAGCAACAATGATACCTTTTTTCTGCATAGGGTCCGCTCAAAAAACCTTGAAAAGCGGTATGGGTGAGGGACAGAGCCCGTCCATCTCCGCCAGTTCAGCTGCGCTGCAATACCCCTTGGATATATAGCCCCTGTCAAAACCCTTCTGCGTCAGTATCTGTACATGGGTATGATAGAACCAATTGCCGTTCTCATGAAAATCACCTATTTCGGCAAAGGGCCGACCTGCTGCAATAATGGCTCCCGGCCGGGGCAGGCTCGCATAGCGCAAATGCCCGTAAAAGCTATAAAATATTGCAAAACGCGGGCTTTCATGGCGAAGCAGGACATAGCTGCCGTAATTGCCCTCGCCGCTTTCATAGCCGGTTTCCTCGACAACACTGTCGAGGGGCGCGTGAAGAGGTGTACCCAGCGCCACAATGATATCAAGGCCGAGATGGATAAACCGCTTTTCTGAAACCATCTGGGGACAATCGGCCAGCAAGGTTGCCCTGTTTTCCAGGTAGTCGGCCACCCCCCAGGTGTACTCCTCTTGCATTTGTTCTTCCAGGATACGCTGAAAACCTCTCTGGTCACGCATGTCAATGTTCTGAAAAAGGGTACTTTCCGGTGAAAGATCGGCAATATAAGGACGCCCTGCCAGCCCGGCAAAGATTGGCCGATGTTCAACTGCGCGATCGTATAGTATATAGGGATAACGCATGGTTTTCTCCTATGAAAGTGCGAAATCAGTGCTCTTCGACACTCCGGTGAGGGGTACCACGGGCTTGCCGTCGCTGCCCACGCTGACTCCTTCGGGCCAGACGAACTCAACGGAAATGCCTTTGAAATATTCAAGGTCGTAGGGCAGCAGCTTCAGGGCAAGATCCGCGCCCTCGCCCAGGAATCTGGAACAAAGCCCGAAATCGACCTCTCCCAGGATGGTGCGGATAATATAGCGCGGCACTTCCCGGCCGCTGCCTTCCCTGCGAACTCGAGTTGCAATATCGACAACATCGTAAAGGGCTACGGGATTCTCTGTGTTCCATTGGTCCTGGAGAGCAAGTCCGGCGACCACCAGATGGTGAAACTCAATGCCCGCTTCACGGCAGCAGTAGGCCAGCTGGTGAATGGTCTCCGGCGTATCATTTACCCTGCCCAGCAGCGGGGTCGTGTTGTATACGGTAACACCGACATTACTCAGCAGTCTGGCCACCCTGCGGTGCTCTTTGTTGAATTCATCTGGAACCAGAAACTGGGTCTCTATTTCGAGCCGCATGGGGTTGACCAGGGACAGCTTGTTCAGACAAGCAAGTCTCTCGATGACCTCCGGGGTGTACCTCCCGGGGGCATAGTTGAACGTGAGGCTGCGCAGCCGAAGCGCGTTGACATGGGGAATGTCATCGAGAATTTTAGCTATCCTTTCCAACTGATAAAGCACATCAATACCGTCTCGCTCACCAACAATCACCACATCGGTGATACGCTCATCGCTGCGGATATAGGCAAGATCCTCTTCGCTGCAGGCAGCGTCAACCTCGACTCTGGTTTCATGCACCCTGGAGACGGTAAAGGACCCGGTATCCACCAGCGAAGGAGTCATCTTTTCGCTTTCCTGCAGCAGCTGAAGAACGCCCTCGGTACTCTCCTGTTGCGTCATACCGCCACCGAGACGCAGTGGACGGGCGCCGAGAAAAAGATCGTTATCACCGATATCCGCCATATACTGGATATCGATGGTACCCTCCTCATTCACCCTGATGTTTTCCAACTCATTGGCGATGGGGGCAAACTCCTTGAAATAATCGGGCGTATAGGGACTGCGGATCCACATGAAGTTGTTGTTGTCCGCCACCGGCTCCACCGCCCAGCCGCTGCTGTTCCAGTCCATCTTGCCAATCGGCGTGGCCGTGCAGATCCTGGGAATAACCCTGTCGGAAAGATGGGCCCTGAGATAATTGCCGACCTCCAGTCCCTTTGAAATCGGTGCCCAGTAGACACTGTTGCCGTGAATCGGGCTGCAGGGAATGTAGATATAGTGCAGTTCGGCACCCGCCCCGCGCAGTAGACTGAAAAGGCGCACCAGTTCAGGACCCTGATCGTTGCAGTCTTTGAGAAAGGGGGTCTGGACATAGACGGCTATGCCGTTTTTCACCAGATCGGCGATAATCCGCAGACACTGCGGTGAAATCTCATCGGGATGAATGAAATGGGTGGCCACCTCCATGCGCTTGCCGCGCTCCTGCAATTCCATGCTTTTGCGCTTCAGATAACGGAGCAGCCTGGCGTCTTCGCCAAGAAACATATGCGGATAGTAGGAGATTGAGCGGGTTGCCAGACGCAACGTCTGGACATGCTCCACCTCCATCAAGCCGTCGATGGTGCTTGCCATATTGTCACGGTTCATAAAGGGATCACCGCCGGTGACGACCACCTCCTTGATCGACGGGGAGTTTGCGACATGCGCAATGGCGGCTCTGACATCTTCGGGTGTGGGATTTTCCTTGTTTCTGGCCTCCTTATGCTTACGGAAACAGAAGCGGCAGTATACCGGGCATCCCATATTGAGCAGAAAAATGACCCGGTTCTGATACATCTGTTCCAGCAGCCCCTGGTGGAACTGGCCGATCCAGGTGTTGGTATGGCCGATGGTATCAAGCTCCTCGGTGAAGGGCAGATACTGGTAGGCCACCTTGCCGGAGACCCGCATCTGGCGAACCGTATGCATGGAGAGCCGCACGGGATAGGTATCAATCACCTTCTGTATGTCGGCCCGGTCGGCATCGTTGAAGGCAGTATTGGTGAGTTTTTCCAGCTGCTCCGTCGATTTCACCGAAACGAAGCGATTGCCGGGCAGAACCACCTCTAGGATTTCCATGAGCAAAAGGTGCGGCATGGCAATGCCGCCCACCTCAATTGCCGTCGTACCATCCGCCCGGCCGAGACCAGTCAGCAATTCCTCAAAAAAGGATTGCGGATCGTTTTCATGGCCGCAAGCCGTCAGCAGCCGAACCAGCTTCTCGGCTCCAGACCCTTGCTGCACAATTTGATAAAAGGAGTGCTCGATTAAAGGTCGCACCGCCAGGTGATCAAGAAAAGCTATGAGCTTCTCCTGCAGATCAGCAAGCTTCACTTCATAGTCGTGCGAATGTTCATACACTATTTTCAGGGTTGTGTCTTGCGGCACCATTGCTGCTCTCCTAATCGTTACTACCTAATCATTACTACCTGAGCATTATTACATGAGCATTATTACATGAACATTACTACCTGAGCATTACTATTATAGTAATTCAGTTATTGTTATAGTGCGATACTACTGCATCTCAATTTCGAAAGTCAAAAGGAAAATGTGCTTTTCGCAATGCCAACAAAAATGAATCTTCCTACGCACCACCTTTGTATCCCAGGCAGGCAGGGGACCAGTCATTCTTGTTTGCAATCAAGTCGCTTGACAACATCATATATCGTATTGTAGCACACTATTATAGAAATTCAATTACTATAATAGTACATTAAAAAACTTAGCTCGACGACATTGGCGGGTACAGGGCGTTAGACACAAGACGGCTTCCACCGTGAAGATGCCGGGGACATGTTTTGTTGGTTGTCTTTATTGACACAATTCATTTACTTAACTATAATAGTAATCATTTTCCATTTACAGGCCATCTGGGCAGTGCCGGACAACCTTAACCTTGAGACAGGATGACAAAGGGCAAGTACTATTTTTCGAAATCCCTGGAAAAAGGGCTGAGCATACTCACCCTTTTCAAACAGGACACTCCTGTTCTCACCCAAAGCGCCATTGCATCGACCCTTGGCCTTAACATGACCTCGACATACCGCTACATCAACACACTGGTGGAGATGGGGTATCTTGACAAGGACACCAAGACCAAGGAAATTCGCCCATCCATCAGTTGCCTGCTGATGTGCATCAATCTGATGCAGGCCACGGACAATTTACGGATGATCCAGGAAGTTGTTGACCAGATTCACAGCAGGCATAACATCAGTATCGATGTTGCCTTTACCGTCAATGACACCCTTGTTCGAATATATCACCGCGAGGCCAAAGAGACGCTGACATACAGTCTGCCTGAGTTCACCAGGGACTGCCTGCACAACACCGCCTTGGGAAAGGCTTTTTTATCGAGCCTTACCGATGATGAAATACCGCAAAAAATCCAGTCACTGGATCTGGTCAACAAAACCAGTAAAACCATAGTGGATCAGAATGTTCTGCTGCGCCAGATACTGTTAAGCAAAGAAAACGGCTATGCCATGCAGGAAGAGGAATACCTGCAGGGCGTACTGGCAATCGCCGCACCCCTTATCGATCCAATCAGCGGCAAAGGGGTCGGGGCTGTTTCCTTTGATTTTTCCGTTTTCGCGCATACTCCCGACAGCATCAAGAAAGACTATAGCGAGCTGATACGTGACACCGCCGGAAGACTGTCGAAACTGCTCCTGTCCACGTATTCTTAGGGCCTGTCAACAAATAACAGGCCCTTCGAGAGGTGGCACAACAGTGAGGTGAGCAACAAGGCACGTTCCACCACATTATAAACACCCTACAAATAGGGACTTCTATGAAATCTGACAGCTGGAAACCATGGGCGCTGCTGGCGCCTTCTTTGAGCGCCGTTTTTTTTCTTCTGGTCATCCCGGTATGTTTTATCGTGGTCTACAGCTTCTGGCTGCGCGCCCCCAGCGGCGCAGACATCGCCGCCTTTCAATTCAGCAATTATGCCAAGTTCTTTGAGGATTTCTTTTATCCGGGAATCCTCCTTCGCACCATCCGCATCTCCTTTGAAACCGTTTTTATCTGCGTGGTCATGGGCTACATCCCCGCCTACTTCTTCTATCGCAGCACCACCCGTCATAAACAGGTTTTACTGCTGCTGATAATGCTGCCCTTCTGGATCAGCTTTATCATCCGCACCATGAGCTGGATCAATATCATGGGCGATTCCGGACTCATCAACCACTTCCTCCTCAAAATCGGTTTGATAGACACCCCGATCTCCATGCTCTATAACGAATTCACCGTACTCATGGGCTTGATCATGTATCTGCTGCCCTTCATGGTGCTCAATATCTATGTCAGCCTCGAAGGCATTGACAAAAGTCTCCTTGAGGCGGCGCGCTGTATGGGCTGTACGGAATGGCAGGCCTTCCGTGAAGTCACCCTGCCCCTCAGCCTGCCAGGCGTCAGCGCCGGCTGCCTGCTGGTCTTCGTGCTCACCGCCGGCACCTACCTGCCCCCCATGATATTGGGCGGGCCCGGCAACGACATGATCGCCAACCTCATCTTCAAACGGGTCATCGGTACGCTGGACTGGCCCTTCGGCTCCGCCATCAGCGTACTATTACTGGGGTTGCTGCTTGTTATCGTCTGGACCTACAACCGCTACCTGGGTATTAACCAAATATTTAAAAGCTTTCAGGGGAATTAACCATGCCAAAGTTTTCCATAGGCTGGTCACTCATCAAGTTGTATACCTTCCTCGTCTATGTCTTCCTGTTCGTGCCCATAGTCGTGGTTGTCGTGCTGGCATTCAACCCCCAGCAGTTCGGCATCTTTCCCATGGAAGGGGTCAGCCTGCGCTGGTTTATTAAACTGGCGCAGAACGAATCCATCATCGATGCCTTTAAAAATTCTCTTATCCTTGGTTCCATGACCGCGGTGATCTCCACCACCATCGGCATTCTGGCGGCTCTTGCCTTTATTCGCTTTGATTTTCCCGGCAAAAACACCATCAACACCCTGCTGCTCTCCCCCATCATGATCCCCGAGGTGGTGCTTGGTGTTGCCCTGCTGCTCTTTCTCCGCTTTCTCCAGCAGCCCAAGAGTTTCGCCCTGCTCCTCATGGGACATGTGGTATTGACCCTGCCCTTTGTCCTGTTGATTGTTCAGGCCCGGCTTGTGGGAATCAAAAAGGAATATGAAGAGGCGGCCAAAACCCTTGGCGCCAATGCCTTCCAGACCTTCAGGGAAGTCACCTTTCCTTTGCTGCTTCCCGCCATTCTGGCAGGTGCGCTTTTTGCCTTTACCATCTCTTTTGATGACATTACCGCAACGCTTTTCTGGGCCACCGCCGAGAACCAGACGGTTCCGGTAAAAATTTTCAGTATGCTGAGAAACTCCATCAGCCCCGAGATCAATGCTCTTGGTGCTGTCATGATTGTACTCACGGTAGCTACACCACTGCTGGCAGGCTATCTGTCACGCAGGTTTTCTAAGATAAAAGAGTGATACTTTATCAAAGAGCAGAGCTCACTTGCAACCGCAATGCAAACTACAGCAGCAATGCAAACTACAGTACCAACCGCAGTACCAATGCAGTACCAACTACTGCAGTACCAACTACAGCAATACCAACTACAAGGGAGGAGAACCGATGACTATCGTAACCAAAGAGAAACTTGACCGGGTCTATGATGCCTACACCAGCGGCAAACTGAGCCGCCGCCATTTTATCAAATACCTTTCGCTGGCCGGTGCCTCCATCGGGCTGATGGGTACCCCCTTCGGCAACATGCTGGGAAAGGCCCGGGCAGCTGAATCCATCCGCTTTGACGGCTGGGGTGGTGTGGTCTCCGAGGCTTTCCGCAAGTACGCCTTCGAACCGTTCACCGAAGCAACAGGCATCGAGGTCATCGACGGTGAGTTCGGCGATATGAACTCCTATCTGACTCGGGTCAAGGCCTCCTATCCACCCGGCGGAGAATTTAATATCGCCCATCTCAGTGCGGTCTATGACTACGCCCGCTACACCAGTCTTGGCTATTCCACGGTATTGGATGAGTCCAAGATTCCCAATCTGAAAAACGTTATGCCCTCCATGATCAAACCGCTGCGCCAAATCACCCAAGGCACGCTCTCCGCGGTTCCCTACGATCTTGGCCAGACCGGTATCGCCTATAACACCAATCAGATCAGCAAAGAGAAGGCGGAAAAACTGGGGGCTTCACTTCTCTGGGACAAAGACCTCAAGGGCAAGGTGGGAAGCTGGGCGGGAGATTTCCGCACCAATATGTGGTATGCCGCACTGCACACCGGCCAGAGCCCCAACAATATGACCGATCTCAAAGCCATTTGGGCGGCATTGCGGGAACAGCGCGATCTCATCAAAAAATACTGGTCCTCCGGCGCCGAGTTGATGAGCCTGCTGGCCAACGAGGAAATCTATGCCACCGTTGCCTGGTCCGGCAGGGTTGCCGCGCTGCAGCAGGAGGGCCATCCCATCGGTTACCTTTCTCCCAACGGCACCTACTCCTGGATGGAATACCTCTATGTCCTCAAGGGAACGGATCTCGAAGTGGCCCAGAAGCTACTCAATTTCATGCTTGAGCCCAGTGCCGCCATTGCCGTATCCGAGGGCCAGAACTATCCGCCAAGCCTGGACCCGACCAGGGTAAAACTCACCGAAAAAATCAAGCAAATGCCCGCCTTTGATCCCACCGGCAAACTGGAAGGCTACCTCTTTGCCGAACCGGACTACTGGAACGCCCATCAGCTGGAATGGACGGAAAAGTGGGATCGTATCAAGGCAGGCAGTTAAGTTGTTCAACGCATAACCACTACCAGGGGGCCGGTATATAATCCGGTCCCGCATGAACCTTTTTTAAAAAAACAATCAGAACCTGGAGCAAGAGAACTTTGGCAACCGGCAAGAAACAGCCCATGGTGGAGTTTAAGGGCATTATAAAGCGTTTTGGCGATGTTGTCGCCGTTGAGAAAATTGATTTCTCCATCGAGGAGGGCACCCTGGTCACCCTGCTTGGTCCCTCCGGCTGCGGCAAAACCACCCTGCTGCGCATGGTTGCAGGGTTGGAAGAGCCCACGGAAGGCGACATCTATATCAAGGGCAAGCGCATTAATGACACTCCTGTCCACAAACGCAACCTGGGTATGATTTTCCAGAACTATGCTCTTTTCCCCCATAAGAATATCTACGAAAACGTTGCCTTTGGCCTGAAATATCGAAATGTCTCCAAGGAAAATGCCAGAGAAAAAGTTGGCCGCGCCCTTGAAATGGTACGCCTCCCCGGCGTGGAGAACAGGATGCCCTCGCAGCTCTCCGGTGGCCAGCAGCAGCGGATTGCCATGGCACGGGCCATCGTTATCGAACCCGATGTCCTGCTGATGGACGAGCCGCTGTCCGCCCTTGATGAGAATCTCCGGGAAGAGATGCGGCGTGAAGTGGACAACCTCCAGCGGCTCCTTGGTGTCACCACTATTTTCGTCACCCATGACCAGCGTGAAGCACTCTCCATGTCGGACAAAATTCTGGTAATGAAGGACGGCAGCAAGCAGCAGGAAGGTGATCCTTTGTCAGTCTACAACGAACCGGTCAACCACTTTGTAGCCGATTTCCTTGGCCACTCCAACTTTATCAAAGGCGAAATCGTTGACGTTGGCAATGATCATGTCAATGTCAAAATCGAAACAGGCGACCTGCTCATCGCCGAAAACAAAGGGAGCTTCACCAAAGGCGAAAAGGTCGAACTGGTTGTCCGGGCCCAGCGCTTCGATCTCTACAATATGGAGGAGTTTACCGCAAAAGAAGGTATGAACTCCTTTGAAGGACAAATCAAAGACCGCAGCTATATGGGCGGAGAGGTCAGCTATTTTATCGAGCTCGGGTCCGGCCGGGAAATCCACATCATCAGCATGATGCGTACGCGAATTTATGAAGTCGGAGAAAAGGTCAGCGTTGAGGTTGCTCCCCATCACTGCCATCTTATAGCGATTGAATAATTGGGGCACTGCTGTATATTTACACAACCTGAAAACGCCCGACGCATACGTTTTCAGGTTGTGTTATTTACAGATCTGAGCACTAAAAATGTAAAAATTACAAGTGACTACTTATAGGGCAAGCAACTTCATTTGGCTCCCTTGAATGTGCAACTGCTTGCAGGGTGCCGGAGATTTCCGCAAGCAGACTGGTGAAGCGTATTGGTTATACGTGAACCAGGCTGATCGCGGGAAGATTCGGTGCCCTGTGAGCAGTTACGATTGCTCAATTTACACTATATCAGGACATCACATGCTCAACTTGAACAAACTCAAAAGCGGTTTCGACCGCCGCTATCCAGACCAGTGCACCACCATTGACTCGCATACCCAGGGGGAACCCACCCGATTACTGATCAGCGGCTGTGGCACACTTCCAGGCAGCACCATACTGGAAAAACGAGATGCCTTTATCCAGGGCTACGACCACATGCGCAAACTCCTCACCCTGGAACCACGGGGGCACCGCGATATGTTTGCCGCCGTTCTCACCGAGCCGGTCAGCCCCGGCGCCCATTTCGGCTTGATCTACATGGACGCCAGACGATATCCCTACCTCTGCGGCCACGGCACCATCGGGGCTGTCACCGCGCTTATTGAAACCGGGGCTCTGGAAGTAGAGGAGGGTGAGAGCGTCATTACCGTCGATACGCCTTCCGGGCCGCTGCAGGCCCACACCAATGTTAAGGATGGCCGGGTTACCTCGGTGGGCCTGGACATGGTTCCCTCCTTTGTCCTGGAGACCGGCTGTGGGCTTACCATCCCTGATTTTGGGGAGATAGAGGTCGATCTTGTCTGTGTCGGCGGTGTCTTTGCCATGGTTTCAGCTGCCTCCATCGGCCTCGATCTCTCGCCCGCCAACAGTAAAAAACTGGTGTCGCTGGGTATGGCAATCATTGAAGAAGCCAATCGTTCATTGACGGTGTATCATCCGCAGCGGCCCGAAGTCACAACCGTCGATGTCACCGAATTTTACACGGAAAATAAGCAGGGAGAAGGTATTAGCGTGGTTGTCTACGGCCAGTCGCATATGGACCGTTCGCCCTGCGGCACCGGCACCACCGCCAAGATGACCCTGCTCCACCACAACAAGACTCTCAAGATGGGGCAGAAATACCGCAACAGCAGTCCGCTGGGCACCACCTTCGAAGGCGAAATCCGCAAACACCATCCGGTTGGCGAGCTTGACGGCATCATTGCCCGTATCAGCGGAAGCGCCACAATCACCGGCTACCACCGTTTTGTGGTCGACCCGGCGGACCCTTTTCCCCAGGGGTTTCTACTGTGAGCATCGCCCATTCTTCATCTTCGGCAACAACCATCCTTTGCAACGGCCCTATAGCCAGCCGCTCCAACGGGCGCAGTCTGGCCGTCGGGGCTGAGGCGCTCGCCATTGCCGGCAACAGCATCCTCGCCGTCGGTTCCAACGACGACATCCTCCATCTGCAGGGACCCGGCACCGAAATAATAGACCTTCAGGGCCGCCTGATCGTGCCGGGTTTTATCGACAGCCATATCCATTTTTATGAATGGTCGCTGAAGCTTCATGATCTCCAGCTTGATGATGTGAGCAGCCTCGAGGAATTGCTGGCCCGGGTCAGCCACAGGGCGAAAAACCTGCCTGCCGGGCAATGGCTCATGGGCCAGGGCTGGAATGAGACCGACTGGGCGATACCCCAAATGCCAAGCCGCGCACATCTCGACAGCGCCGCCCCCGACCATCCTGTCCTGCTCTGGCGCTGCGATCTCCATCTGGCCGTTGCCAACTCCAGAGCACTGCAGCTCGCGGGAATTGATGATGCCACCCTTGACCCGCCGGAAGGTCGCATCGAACGCGACGCTAGCGGAACACCCAACGGCATATTGCGCGAGCTGGCCATCAATCTGGTCCGCAATGCTGTTGCGCCACCCGATGCCGGCCGGATTGAACAGGCCTTTAGCGCAGGCAGCAGGGAGCTGCACAAACTCGGCATTACCGGCATTCACGATATCCGCTTGATGCATGACAGTGACGGTGCCAAAGCCCTGCGAAGTTTCCAGGAACTCGACCGGCACAACCAGCTCGACCTGCGCAGCTGGGTAACACTGCCGGGGCACCAGCTCAATGACATCATCGGCCTGGGCCTGCAAAGCGGTTTTGGCAATGACAGACTGCGCCTCGGCCATGTCAAATATTTCTCCGATGGTGGCATGGGGGCGCGCACCGCCTGGATGCTGGAGCCCTTTCTTGATGCGGGCACGGGCATGCCCCTCATGGACATGGAAGAACTGGCTCGCGACATTGAGAGAGCCGACAGCCATGGTCTGGCCGTTATGGTCCATGCCGTGGGCGATCGCGCCAATCGTGAACTTATCAATATCTTTGCGACACTTGAGAATCGCCGTGCATCTGAAAATCGCAATAAACCATACAAGAGATCATACAAGAGATCATACTACCCGCATCGCATCGAACATGTCCAGATGATCCGTCCCGAGGACCTCAAACGGCTGGCAGACCTCAATCTGGCGCTCAATGTCACCCCTTCCAATATGATTCTCGATATCAACCTGATCGACCAGATTCTTGCAGAACGGGGCCAATGGACCTACCCCTTCCGCCAGCTCCTCGATACCGGCGCCCCTCTTATGTTCAGCTCCGACTGTCCGGTATGCAGTCCAGCCCCTCTGCCCGCCATCCATGCCGCCGTAACCCGGCAGCGCCGTGACGCCACCCCTGAGGGCGGCTGGTATCCAGAGGCCAGGATCGATGCCGGTGAAGCGCTGGCCGCCTTCACCTCAACCCCCGCACAGGTGCACAAGGCGTATGATATCGGCACCATAGAACCCGGCAACAAGGCCGATCTGGCAATTCTCAGCGACAACATCCTCGCCGGCGCGCCGGAGACAATCGCCGACACAACGGTGGACATGACCCTGTTTAACGGCCGCATCGTCCATCGCCTGCTGTAATCGTTTGCTCGACATTCAATATGGATACAATTGCAAACCTCCATGGCTCCATTATCCAGCATGGCCATCACAACAACCGCGTCTACCTGATGCAGCTCGACAGCAGCAACATCAAGGAGCTGCTGAGCAAACTGGACGAGCTGGCCCACCGCCACGGCTATACCAAGATCCTTGCCAGAATACCGGCTGAACAATGGCACAGTTTTGAACACGCAGGCTATATCAAAGAGGCTGTTATCCCAGGTTTTTTCAAAGGCCGTGTCGATGGCTTTTTTATTGCCAAATACTTTGACAGGCAGCGCGGCCTTGCCGCTCCAGACGATCAGCTGCAAAAACTCATCGCCGGGAAAACCGAACCGCTGAACGACCAGGGCACAGAGCTTTTGTCCACTGGACACATTACTATCTGCATCCCCGCAGATGCCCCCGCCATGAGCAATATCTACCGCAACACCTTCGCCTCCTATCCTTTTCCAATCACGGATCCGGCATATATACAAAAGATGATGGCAGAGGACGTTCGCTATTACTGCGTCCGGGAAGAAAAACAGATAGTCGCCCTGGCCGCCGCGGAAATTGACACAACGCACAAAAACGTTGAAATGACCGATTTTGCAACCCTGCCGATGTGGCGAGGCCAGGGGCTGGCAGAGGCACTTTTGCAGCACATGGACGAAGCCATGGCCGTGGAGGGCTTACACACAGCCTATACCATCGCCCGGGCCCAATCCCCGGGCATCAATCATGTCTTCAAACGATGCGGTTATAGCTATGCCGGGTTTCTGGCAAACAACACCCAGATCTCCGGCACCATTCAAAGCATGACGATCTGGTATAAAACTCTTTAAGCCAACCTTGAAGAAATTCCAGCTGAAAAAACTGACTACAACATAATTTGTAACTGCTTGCAGGGCGCCGGATATTGCCGCAAGCAGACTGGTGTAGCGTATTGGTCATACGTAAGCCGGGCTGATCGCGGAAAGATCTGGTGCCCTGTGAGCAGTTATGACTACCATGTACCTTTATTCTCCATGGAAGCCCATGGTTCCTCGACCGGCAGTTTTTCCCCTTCCTGCAGCAACTCGATGGAAATCTGATCCGGGGTACGGATAAATGCCATATGACCATCCCGTGGCGGTCGGAGGATTGTCACACCCTTGTCCATCAGCACTTGGCAATACTCGTAGATATTTTCGACGCTGAAGGCCAGATGGCCAAAATTGTCCCCATCACTGTAATCATCCTGCTCACCCCAGTTATAGGTCAACTCAACTTCCGGCTCACCGGGAGCGGTTGCCAGATAGACCAGGGTAAATTGCCCCTGTTCATACTCACCTCTTCTGGTTTCCACCAATCCCAGTATATCGGTGAAAAAATGAACGGATTCTTCCAGATCTTTTACGCGAACCATGGTGTGTAAGAATTTCATTTCGTGTTCTCCTGTGCTGTATGTTTCATCGGATTGTTCTATAAAAAAACGTGTTACTCTTCAGCAATTTGATTACCAACAAAGCTCAGCTCAACGTGCAAAGGGGAAGGACATCACATGTTGTTTTTCATGGGTATCTGCAGCCTGGACGGCTGCAGCTAAGCCCCCAGGGACGAGTTTACGGCGTCCCATGAAAAACAACATGTGATGTCCTGGATCGATTAGCTGAGCTTTGTTGGTAATCAAATTCAGCAAAGAGCTGAAAACCAGCAATTTACCCTGCCATTGATGTATAGGAGATTTCCACCACCGGAACCTCCCAGCGCTCACCATGGCACCTTTTTTTGAAGGCAATATCGGCGATGTCATCACGGTGGCGGGTCACCATTGCCACAATGGTAATTTCCACTATCATGTCAAGCCTTGCCTTCCACCTTTTCCGGGCTTTTTGCGACAGACAGGCGACGGGCACACCACCCTCGGTTATAAGTTGGCAGCGATCGTCCTGAAACACCATGCAAAGGTTATCACCGCAGTTCAGCGATGCCGCCACCCGCCGTACCGGATCGTTCTCCCGCCGAATACCGGCATAATCGATGAACAGGTCCTCCATGCCCAGCAGGGCATACCGCCTTTGCGTCTCTGCTGTCTCCCCCACGACGGGCTGTCTTCTTGTCACCAGAAAATCACCTGACAGGACAGAAGCATGGGGATTTGGCGTACTTTGCAGGCTAAAAAGCTGTAGCGTCTGCCGGGCCCGGGACATGCCGACATAGTAGAGCCTTCGCTCCTCTTCCATGGCGCTGCCCGACGTGTCCTGCCAGCTCTGTGCCAGAATAAAGACATGATCGAACTCTAGTCCCTTGACCGAGTGGATTGTGGAGAGAAACAGGCCATTGCCGAGATTGCGTGATCGTCTCTGATCGGCGAAGGATTCATAGAGATACTCCATGATCATCGAAACGGGCTGTTTGCTGTCGTGGGTTTCCTCCTGCCATTCCAGCAGGAGCCGGCGCAGATTATCCTGCCAGATGGTATCGCCGGCAGACGCTTGCCCCAGACGCGAAAGAAGATCACCGGCACACAATAAATCCTGGCGATGCTCATCTAAATATTCGAGGATCTCTGCATTTTCACGGATTCTGGCAAGACTGGGAAAGCCGCCGGTCCTGCCCCAGTGAAAATTCACAGGAATTGAATGTGCTTCACATTGTGAGCGTATCATGTCCAGATCCTTCCATTCCCGTGCCAGTATTGCACAGCTGTTGATATCCAGACCCTCTTCAAGTTGCCGCAGACGCAATACTTCAGCGACAAGCGCACGGCTCTGCTCGATCTCGTCCTCCACCTCGATCCGTTGCACCCTGCCACACGCCACCGGATCGGTTATCTCCCTGTTGCCGCCGGCCGACAGATTCCGGCGTGCGGTATTGATTGTGATGGCATGGTCGGTTTTCATCCTGTCGATATTCAAACGGATAAGGGCATTGGCGGCATCGATTATATGGGTGGTTGAACGATAATTTTCCACCAGGTAGTGGACTTCGGCACCATAATCTGCCCTGAATCGGCGGATAAAGCCGACATTGGCGCCGCGAAAACGATAGATGTTCTGGTCATCATCGCCTACCGCCATAATGGCCATTTTCTGGTCACGCTCGGCCAGTGCTTTGCCGGCCAGCAGGGAGACCAGCTCATACTGCCCGGCATCGATATCCTGATATTCATCCACCAGGATATGACTGAAACGGCCGACCAGCACATCCCGGCAAACCTCTCCCGGGACTCCCACCACTTCAGCCTCCCCCTTGAGCAGGCTGACCGCCTCGTCAATGACCTGATCGAAATCAACCTGCCTGTCCCGTTTTCCCCCCTGCACAGCGGCAAGGGATCGCCCGGTCAGGCGCAGGGCGAGGCCGTGAAAGGTCAGCGCCGTCACCCGCCCCATTTCCGCACCGGCCAGTTGCCGCAGTTTGCGACGCAGGTCCAGCACCGCTCCTCGATTAAAGCAAAGTACCAGGATGGCATCCGGTGCAACCCGTTCAACCTTGAGCAGATAGGCCACCCGATGGGTGACCACCCGGGTCTTGCCCGCCCCCGGTCCGGCAAGCACCAGCATATTTTTGTCCGGCGGCGCCGCCACAATAGCCTGTTGACAGTCATTTTTTAGATCATCGACAATGCGCTGGTAGGACTGCTCACTGGTCGCCCGTTCAAGCATCTTTTTCCGGTCTGGGAAATAACGCTGCACAAAATCTTCTTTGTCGTCGTTGAAATAGGAAGCGATCAGCCGCATGGCCGTGCTGATCTTGGTGAGCGCCTGACGGGCGTATTCATTCATGACATGGATCTGGAAATTGCGCTCGGTATAATGGGTCTGCAACGGTGTAAAATCGGCCCTGGTATACCGTCTGCCCCTGGCTTCGGGATGAAGGCGCATGGTCATCGCCTGAGAAAAAACGGCAAGGCCCTGCTGCAGATCAATGATTTGCTGTTCATGCATGAAGCTCAGGGCCCGTTCGGCCACGGCCAGCGGTTTTTTTAAAAGCGGCAGCAAACCAAGATCCCCCTGCAGAGCCGCCACGACCTGCTCGAGCGTGAACTCCACCAAAAGGTTGGCATTGGGTTTTTCATGGCAGTCAACGGCCGCGTGGACTGCCTGCAAAGCTACGGCGGCAGCCTGCTGACGTATTTTCATGGTGGTCTTCAGCGACTCCCAGTCCCGATGAAGATAAATGGAGAAACAGTTGCGCCCCCGTGTTCGAATGGTAAGGCTTCCCCCCTGCGCCGCCAGCCCTTTCCCGTCTTTACTCAGGCCATGCAAAATACGCTTGAGTCCCTCCGGAGAGGAATACCCGTGGCCCATGTCAAGGAGCTGCTGATTAACCTGGCGCAGGTCAAGCTCAAGTGCGCTGTCAAGATCCGCACCGGGGGCCTGCCGCTCCAACATATCGATGAAATCTTTTTCCAGCTCGCAGACCCGCTGCAACTGGCTTTTCCCATTATTGGCCACTTTATAGCGGATATAGGCCGACATGGTAGTTTCCTTGGATAACACACCCTGCTCCGCCATATCGTGCAGGGTGGTAACAACCCGCTGGGTTTCGCTCTGGTGGGGGCCATCCTCTTTCGC
This sequence comes from Desulfopila sp., assembly GCA_046260685.1. Lineage (GTDB taxonomy): Bacteria > Desulfobacterota > Desulfobulbia > Desulfobulbales > Desulfocapsaceae > Desulfopila_A. Next base: position 27,830 of record JBHEOR010000009.1, on the reverse strand, counting down.
CGCTGCAAAGGCGGGCAACCCGGCCAGATCATCGGCGCTGAAAACATCGGTGTGCTGCTGCGCCATCAATGCTTCCAGGATTGCCATCCAGCGCCGCCGTTGTCTCGCCGAAAGGTTCATGATGCCTATTTTTTCCTCCGCCTCCTGGAGATCTCTGACCAGCGGTTTGCCCTGGAATACCCGGGTATTGTTTTCATTGCGCTCTATAAATCCGGCACGCTCAAGCCAGGCCACCGCCGTTCGCACTTTGGACGCCGGATCGTACAGGACGGCAGGGTCCATATCGACGACATCCTGGCGCAACAGCTCACCGGGGGTGAGGACGACCTCTTCTTCGCCCTTTGCGGCATAGCGGATACCGCGCAGCATCTGGCCAATCTCCCTCATCGTCAACCTGGAGCTGCTGCCCAGCTGAAACTGCTTTTCCACATCCTGCTCTTCAAAAACCAGAATGCACTCGGCATTGTCATGGTCGCGACCGGCCCGGCCCGCCTCCTGCAGATAGTTCTCCAGGGAGCCCGGAATGTCGGCATGAATAACCAGGCGGACGTCATCCTTGTCAATGCCCATGCCGAAGGCGTTGGTGGCACAGATGATCGGCGTCTCCCCCTGGAGAAAACTCTCCTGCAACCGCTTTTTCAGCGGGGTGTCGAGCCCCGCATGAAAGGCATCAGCCGCATATCCCCTGTTCTCCAGGAACTCGGCCAGCTTTTCGGTGTTTTTTCTGGTGGCGCAGTAAATGACGACGCTGCCGCTGCCGGTGTATCTCTGGTGGAGGAGTTCGGCGATAACCTCCTGTTTATCATATTTATCGACGGGGTAGACATCGTAGTGCAGATTATTACGTTCATGACCACCCGTGAACTGACTGACCCGTAATCCCAGTTCGCTCTGGATAACATCGACGATCTCCGCCTTGACATCTTTTTTGGCTGTTGCGGTAAAGCACTGCACCGGAGGAATCCGCACACCTTCTCTGCCGGCAAACTCCCGAATGAAACGGATGGCGTAGAGATAATCGGGACGAAAATCATGGCCCCATTTGGACAAACAATGCGCTTCGTCAAAGACCCAGGCGCCGATCTCGCGCTGCCCGATGACCTGGACAAAGGAATGATTGCGCAGCTGCTCGGGAGAAACATAGAGTATACCTACATCCCCCAGGCGGATGGCGTCCATAACCTCGCGGCGCTCCACCATGGTCAGCATACCGTAGAGAGCGGCGGCGATTCCGGTACCGCTCTGCCTGGAAAAATTATCAACCTGGTCCTTCATCAAGGCCTGGAGCGGCGAGATGACAATAGTCAGCAAATTGCGCCGCAGATAGCGCATCAAGGCCGGCAGCAGATAGCACAATGACTTGCCTCCGCCGGTGGGCAGGGTGGAAAACAGTGTTGCATTGTTGGCCGCCGCAGCCACGACCTCCTGCTGCAGACTCGCTCCTTCCGGGGTTGCAGGCTCGGCCCGGAAGGACTGGAAACCAAAAAAATCACGAAGAAACACGCCGGCATCATGATGTTGCGCACAGTAGGGACAATGATGGTAATCACCGCAGTCATTATCCCGCAGCATATGAAGAATACGTGAAATTTCCGGAAAGGCGTGACGCACCCAGGGCGGCAGGACCGAGTTTCCACCGGCGACGGAAAGCCATGCGGTAGTATAGGCGAGAACCGCCGGAACGACCTGGCCGCGCGAAAACCGCTCTACCAGCTTCCGGGCGGCATGAACACACCCATGTTTTTCTGCGAACCAGGCAAAGGAATCGTGAAGATCCTCCCCTTCGAGCAGGGGAATTCCCGCTTGGCCCAAAGCATTGGCACAACCGCGCAGTTTCTCCGCCTGGTGCAAAAAACTCCGCGCCAAAACAGGCAACTCGGAACCACTCCGCAGCTGGGCGGTGAAGGCCTGCCGCTGTTCGGTAAAAATTTTACCGGCGAGCACGGCATCCTTGACGGGATCGTTGATACTGTCTCGAACAATCTGATAATCCTTCACCAGCCGGTGATAGGGATTAGCCGGATAGGCCAGAGGGGAGAGGTACAAGGTGTCAATAACGGGCTTGCCAAGGAGTTGTAAGGACGGCGCAAGCTTGGCCAGCCTGGGAATGTCATGCCCGATGATATTATGTCCGAGCAGATAGCCGGCGTTCTCGGCAAATGCATCAAGCTCGGCCAGGCGCCCGCGGCTCAGCTTTTCTCCAGAGGCAGACTGGAAGGTCTTCTCACCATAGACGGCACCGACGGCATAGATTACGCCCCGCTCATTTACTTCGATATCGAGGAGCAGGCAGTGCGCCAAAAAATCGTGACAATCCTCCACTATTTATCACCTGTAGTAGTGCGCCGTTGCTCGTTTGTAGTGCGTCGTTGCTCGTTTTTATCCAGAAATAATCCCCTCGAAGTCTCCACCAGCCGGGAGTATTCGCTACCCGCTAAAACTCTTCGGTGCTTTTAATCCTCTTCAATAAACGCTGCAGCATCTTCAAGAAGATTATCGAACAGTTCAGTGGGAAGACTCCCGGCCTGATTAAGACTGACTGCCCGCATCAGCAAGGCGGCATCGCTCTCCTGCAACATCCCCTGGGGCAGGGCCTCGCCATATATCCAGACACCCGCCTCCGTCGCATGCACGGGTGTATCCCGCCCGGCCAGCTCAGCGGCCCTGGCCAGCATTGCATTAACCAGAAGATCCAGGGCCGACTTTGCCATATTCTGCCGGGCCAGCAGACGGGCCGCCTCCAGTTTCTCCAGGGCCAGCAGCTGAAGCCGCGAGGGTCCGCTGCTGGTATCGTGGGCATCATGATCATCATGATCATAATAGGTCTGCGCACCAGCCAGAGGGGAATGGGCGCCAAGCCGGTTGAGCCCTTGAAGGGCGTAGCGGTCAAGCAAAGCGACCGGGACTGTGCTGGACAGCTCGACGGCCAGTTGCTCGGCGGCATCATCAATGCGATCAAGCACGCAGATAAGTCCGCCCTGCGAGCCCAGAATACGTTCTATGCGCATACCAAAATTGTCCTGCAACTGCTCGATGCATCGGCGGATGGCTTCCTCTGTGCGGGTGTCCTCCTGTTGTGGCGATGCCGGCTGCTCTATTGCAAAATCAGGTGCCTCCTCTGCAGTTTCCTCTTCCATCGGTTCGAGCGGCGGCATGGTCGCCTGCTTTTCATCGCCATCGTCTTCTGCCAGATTATCCACCAGTGTTTCCAACAGCTTCTTGGAAATACCGACAACATCTTCGCTGGCATCCTCCTTGACCACATTGTCAAAGAGATTCTGTTTGTTGCCGACCAGGCCAAGAACCTGCTCTTCATAGGAATCGGCCGCCACCATGGTGATAACCTGCACCTTCCTGGTCTGCCCCAGGCGGTGCACCCGGCCATTGCGCTGTTCCAGCACGGCCGGGTTCCAGGGGACATCAAGATTTATCACCGCCGACCCGCTTTGCAGGTTAAGCCCGACGCCTCCCGCATCCGTGGAGATGAAGACCTGGACTTCATCGTCATCACGGAATCTGTCCATCAGCTCCCCTCTTCGAGCAGTCGGCACACCTCCATGGAGGCGGACATAGCCAAGCCCCATTTTCAGCAAACGCTTTTCCACCATTCTGGTCATCAGCTCCCACTGGGAAAAGACAACCACCTTTCGGCCTTCCTGCAGACAGATTTCATCAAGGAGCACCGCCATTTCATCGATCTTGGGGCTCTCCTCGGTCTCCTTGTCGACCAGCCCGGCACTGTTGCATGCCATCCTGGCCTGCTGTAGGAATGCCATAAGACGGTTTTGTTCCGTCGGCGTCAAGGGGCGTCTCTTGGCGGTCTGTGCCAGGCGCCCCGCCTTTGCCATGGCGTCGTCATGCAGTTCCACCTGCTTGGCGGTCATGGCGACATCAAGACGCTGGCTGATCCGCTCGGGCAGCTGGTCGTTGACCAGGATCCGATCACGGCGCAGCATGACCGGCTGCAGGCGTTGCCTGAGCACGGAGAGATTGCGATAGCCGAGAACCTTGTCACGGTCATCGGTGACATGAAAATCGACCATGTAGCGCCACAGCGGTCCCAGGATTTTGAGATCGATCACCTGCATCAGGCTGTACAAATCTTCAAGCCTGTTTTCCAGCGGGGTACCCGTGAGGACAAAGGCAAACCGACTGGGGATGAGCTTGACCGCGGTGGCGATTTTTGTGCGCCAGTTCTTGATACGCTGGGCCTCATCCATAATGATGAGGTCAGGACACAATGTTTCGTTGATTACGGAGAGATCACGCAGGATAAGCTCGTAGTTGAGAATATAAAAGGTTACCTGCTGCCTGTACTGCATGGCACGTTTGGCCGGCGGGCCGCCGATTATCCGGCTCTGCAGATCGGTAAATTTTTCTATCTCCCTGGCCCACTGCTGCTTGAGTGATGCCGGACAGATTATCAGGATTTTTTGAACGCCGTCATTGTTTTTCAACCAGGTGGCGGCACCTATGGCCTGCAGGGTCTTGCCAAGCCCCATATCGTCTGCCAGAAGCGCCCGGCCGGTACCGGCAAGAAAGGCTGTGCCCTCAACCTGGTAGGGGTAAAGACGTGCGTTGATGCCGGGCAATCTTCCCCTGCCGGCCTGTATGGACTCTCTGATGGTTGCCGAACGGTTACGGCGCGACGCCGCTTGTGCCTGATGATTGGCCCAGTCAACCGCATCCTCGCCGATATGAATGTCGCCCCGGCTATCGGCCAGTTCGACAAAGCGGAAGAAATCATCGGGCATCCGGGCCTTGAAGGTGCCATCGGAGACAAAATAATCGGCGGTGAACTGCTGCAGCTCGTCATCCATATCAGAACCACGCTGCAGACAGACAACGGGCGCCTCATCACGCTCCCAGGAGAGATAGACATAGGGAAACGGCGCGGGACGATTTTGAAAGCTTGCAAACTCTGGGTGTTTTCCTATTTTGTATAGGGCCGCTTCAATATGTTTGCAGGTGCCAAGCTGGTTGTCGGCAAAATCGGGACAGGAGCAGTAATTTCTCCGTTTTGCCAAACTGCGGATAAGCACTCTGTAGGTGCGGGGAAAGGCGGCATTGATGGAGGAGGCGCGCCAGCTGCCGAACCAGGGTTGACCGCTCTCGGCGTCTACCTGCACCTCGGCCTTGGCCCTCTTTATACGGTCCTTTATGGCCCTGTCCACCGCACTGACCAGACCGCTGTCTTCCTGGCACAGATCTCCATAGGCAAACAGCGCCGCCACCAGATGATGGCAGCGCGCATCTTCTTCCGGACTGCACTCACAGGTAAACTGCAGATGCCCGGCTTCATCGCTTTTTCCCATGACCAGATAAGGGAAATCGGCATCCTCCTCATCCTCGACCCTGGCCCATAACCGGTTATCAACCCGCTCCACCTCGAGCACCCGGTTCTCGTTAAAGCAGACAAGCCCCTTTTTGACGGCCTCAGCCGAGGCAATCTGCGCGATCCGCTCACGGTCAAAGAGAAAAACATCACTGAAATCATCAGCTATGCCATCAACTGCGCCATCAACTACGCTGCTGCCAGCATTGCTACCGACACGCATACCTGCGCCTTGCATGGGAGAGTTTGTCATAATACACCTTCAAAATTTTGACAGGAAAAGTTGCTGTATAGAGAAACTGGGTCCACTCTATAAAATTTTTGCCTCCCCTGCCAGCATTTTACGCCACATCAGCAATTTCCGGCATTGCCGTTATCCTTTTGCAGCTTCGCCTCCAGGGATGCTACCTGCTTGGCAGGGAAATACCCGGCAAACCATGGCGGCAAAGGGGCTGTTATTCTGAGGGGGTGTTTTTTTACAGGGTGGAGCAGCTCAAAGCTGACGGCATGCAGAGCAATGGCATCCTGAAGAAACAATTCCTTTGAGCCATAGTGTGTATCGCCGCACAACGGCATATCAAGATGGGCCAGCTGAGCCCTGATCTGATGTTTTCTACCGGTCATTAGCCGGATCAGATGGCAGGCATGATGCGCCGTGGTAAGCACTGTTTTCAGCTGGAGCACCCCTTCCCGGGAATCCGGTGCAAGATGATGCGTCACCATGGTCCGATCCTTCGGACGTATCAAGAAATGGCGGTATTTCCGCCATATTCCTGTCGACTGGCCTACCCGGCCATTGTGACAAGTCAGACCGACATAGAGTTTTTTAACGGTGCGATTTCTGATCTGTGCAGAAAGACGGCCTGCCGCCTTGGAGGTTTTGGCCAGGACCACCACCCCCGAAACCGGGCGATCGAGACGGTGCACCATACCTATAAAGACATTGCCCGGCTTGTCATCACGCTTTTTGATAAAGGCTTTAACTACATCGAGTAATGATGGAGCACCGCTGCTGTCGCCCTGTATCAACAACCCAGCTGGCTTATTGACAACCAGCAGATGGTTGTCCTCGTACAGTATATCAGGTTCCATAGCCACACATCTTCCACCCCCGGATCAATCAGCCACCGGATCGGTCAGTGCATCGAGGAAAAGATCGTTATCTTCCCTGCTGCCGATGGTGACTCGCAGATTGGTTTCACAGCCCCTGGCGCGCCACGGTTTGACAATACCCCCATCCGCCAGCAGTTCGTCGGCCACCGTCAGGCTATCTCTGCCCACATCAAAGAAAACGAAATTCGCCCAGGAATCAGCGACTCGAAAGCCCCGACGCTGTAACTCGCCCGTAACTCGATGCCGCTCATGATCATTGTATGCAACAGTTCTTCGAAGGTGGTCAAGGTCTTTCAAGGCAGCCACAGCGGCGGCCTGGGCGAAACTGTTAACATTGAAAGGGGTCCGCAGGGTGTCTATTGTCTCGGCAAGCCATGAATCTGAAAAGAGTCCGTATCCTACTCGCGCTCCGGCAAGTCCATATGTCTTGGAAAATGTTCGCAGCACCACATGGCAGACGTCACTTTCCTTCAATATGGCGAGACTGTCGGGATACTTGTTCGAACCTTTGGCATATTCAAAGTAGGCTTCGTCGACGACAACAAGCGTTTCCGCCTGCACGGCAGAGCAGACAGACAGGAGTTGTTCGCCATCAAGGATGGATCCGGTTGGATTTGAAGGGTTGCTGAATACCAGCATCTTACAGCCTTTGCGTACTTCTGCCGCCAGCTGTTCGGCGTCAAATTGCCAATCATCGGTCATCGCCACGGCAATGACATCGGCACCATGCTCAACAGGATTAATTTCATGAAGCGGAAACGAAGGATGGACTGTAACCACCTTTTCACCGGGATTCAGGCAGGCCCGTTTGGTACCTGGGCAGCTCGGCAACCGCTTGTTTGATTAATTTGGCTCCAGCCCTCGATTTATGTCTGACGTCGGAAGTCATTGTGTTCATCCTTCTCTCTCAAATGTTGATTATGCAGTGTTTTACGGAATGTTCAGTATATGATGTATATGATATTAGGGAGAAATGTCGCTAAACCGGGTATAAACCACAGGCTTTCCCTCACTCACAGGCTCTTGCCGGAAGGCAATTGCTGCCGCAAAGGCACAGGGTGACGCTTACGGTTCTGTCTCATCGAGTATGGCAAGGACCTCCCGGCATTTTTCGCCGGCACGAGCAACCTATCTTTTTCCATCCGTCCTTTCAATCAATTTTGTGCTTTTCAAGGTATTTCCCAACAGCTTTTGCTGAAAATCTGTCTTCTCACCGCTATGGTAGCCAATTTTGGACAAACACATCCATTAGCGGTCATTGAGTTTTTTAAAAATCAAAAACCGGCTCATCATATCCAGGCCAGCCGTCATCATATGGTACAATTTCGGGAGGCTCGATCGTCGGGTGCGGCTCTCGGTGGCGCTCTCTGGTTTTTCTTCTCTTCGAAGATATTCAGATAAGTAAGGATCTCGAAGTCTCACAGGTTCGCTTATCTCTTTATCAACATGATGGGATGAGCAGGAATTTTTATAGATGATTATTCAAATTGAAATCGAAACCAATCAACGAACTACAACAAATCTACCACTTCTTTCCGCAACATTATCATCTACCGTCATTCCGGGCTTGATCCGGAATCCAGGAAAAACAGTTGGATTTATGCTGCACAGGTGGAGAGCCATATATCTCACTGGCTGATAAGGGAATCCTTTTCGCGCTCTCTTCTCTGGAGTGTTTTCTGGATTCCGGTTCAAGCCCGGAATGACGCCGGGGGATATTCCGCTTCAGTATTTCACGGCTATCTTCGATAGCGGTGCTCCTTCTCGGCAAAAATATCTTCAGTAATACGATGTACAGGTACTTAGGTGATGAACCCCATATTTCTTCTGAATATAGTTTGCTTTTCTGTTACATTTCCCGGATAAACATGTAAAATGTCATGGTGGCAGGTGCCTTTGCCTGCGTTCTAGACGAGAATGGTATGCCAAAGAGTATAGAAATTCGCTCTGCAGAGTTTGCGGATAGCGGAAAGATAATAGAATTTAATGGAAGAATGGCAGAAGAAACCGAAGGGGTGAAGCTTGATCCCGATGTTCTGTATTCCGGGGTGCAAGCGGTTTTGAAGGAGCCGGGGCATGGGTTTTACCTGATTGCAGTTGCCGGTGGGCAGGTTGTAGGGTGCCTGTTGGTGACAACTGAATGGAGCGACTGGCGCAATGGCGAGTTCTGGTGGATTCAGAGCGTCTATGTGGAACCGGAATTTCGCCGGAGAGGTGTTTTTAGAAGTTTGTATGAAGCAACCCGGCAACGGGCGCAAAAATCGGATCGGGTATGCGGCTTCCGGCTCTATGTCGAGCGGGAAAATGTCCAGGCGCAAAAGACATATACGCGCCTGGGAATGAAGGAAACAGCCTACAGGATGCTGGAAGCACTGTTTGAAAAGGAGCGGTAACTCTACAGCAGCACCCCATCTGCATACGATCATATACCCCCATTACTGAGGAGCCTTACTATGGACAACCAGGAAAGATTTTTCTTTGACGCGGACGCAGATCTCTCCATCATGAGCGGTAAAACACTGGCTGTTATCGGCTATGGCAACCAGGGGCGCAGTCAGGCCCTGAACATGTCCGAAAGTGGTTTCAACGTCATTATCGGAGGACAACGGGACACAACTCTGGAACAGGCTGAAAAGGATGGTTTTGAGGTAATGAATGTGGCCCAGGCAGCCGAGCGGGCTGAGGCGGTCTTTGTCCTGGTCCCGGACGAGATCATGCCCACGGTATATGCAGAGCATATCGCACCCTTCATGGTGGATAACCAGATGGTGATCTTTGCCAGTGGCTACAATGTTTACTATGGTCTTATCATTCCGGCCCCCTCCCTTGATGTGGTACTATTGGCACCCAGAATGATCGGCAAGGGCGTACGTGACCGGTTTGTCGGCGGGCAAGGCTATCCGGCGCTTATCTCCGTCCAGCAGGATGGTTCCGGGGAGGCCTGGCCTAAACTGCTGTCTCTTGCAAAAGGAATCGGCGCCACCAAAATGGGGGCCCTGGAGTCGAGCTTTGAGGAGGAGACTATCCTGGATCTCTTTAATGAACAGGCAATGTGCGGTTTACAGTTGTGGGCATACAGGGCGGCTTTTGAAATCCTCAGCGGATATGGTCTTAACCCCTCGGCAATCCTTCTGGAGCTCTACGCCTCCGGCGAGCCGGAACAGATTGCCAAGGCGTATACGGACATGGGTATCTGGGATCAACTGAAACTCCATTCCCGCACCAGCCAGTTTGGACAGCTCTCCAGGGCAAAACTGGGCGTAGGCCCGGAGCTCAAGGGGCATATGACAAAAATCGTCGAAGAACTGCGTGATGGCAGTTTTGCCAGGGAATGGGCCTGTGAACAAAATGTCGGTTTTCCGGGGTTACACCGCATGCAGGCCCAAGTCGAAGAACATGAGAGTTATAAGGCAGAAAAACGTCTCTTTGAGATAATGCAGAATAAAGCAAAACGCTGAAAAGCTCCGGTCGCTCAACCGTCGAAGTTCTTCCGTCCCACGCGAGCTATGCCTGGTGGGACGGCGGTGCTTCTTCCAAGTAACAAACTCATTAAATATTTGAAAATACATACTTTATGTTTTTTGATTACCAACGAAACGCAGCTGATCGACCCAGGAGTCCGCCGTGTTGTTTTCATG
>JBHEOR010000009.1:0-17734 GCA_046260685.1 Desulfopila sp. | reverse complement strand
ACAACACGGCGGACTCCTGGCCCTTGGGTGCTTCGAGCTACGTTACTTTTCGAATAGAGGCCGGGGCTTACAATGCACCAGCTTTTTCAGGAGAGAGAATCGAGGTCGTCGACTGTTATGACAGCCCCCTTTGCCGCTGAAGAGGCCAGCCTGCTGTAGATCTTCAAGTAGCCCCTTGTCACCCTTGTCACCCTTGGAGCCGGCTTTTGCCATGCTTTTCGTCTTTCTCCCAGAATCTTTTCGCTCATCTTGACACTGATTTCCTTTGCGGAGATATCGATGTGTATTTCATCCCCATCCCTGATCAGGGCGATGGGACCGCCCTCCATGGCTTCCGGTGAAATATGGCCGACAAAGCAGCCGTTGTTGGTGCCGGAAAAGCGGCCGTCCGTCACCAGTGCCACCTCTTTGGCCATGCCCATGCCGTTGAGCAGTTTCATGGCTTTGAACATCTCAGGCATGCCCGGTCCACCCTTGGGGCCCTCATAGCGGATGACGATGACATCGCCAGGCCTGATGCGCTTGTCGAGAATGGCCTGGTTGGCGTCCTGTTCGCTGTCAAAGACGCGAGCCGGACCGGAAAAGACAAGCATTTGCGGGTCAATGGCAGCCGGTTTGGTGATTGCCGATTGTGGCGCCAGGTTGCCGTAAAGCACGGCCAGGCCGCCTATCGCGCTGAATGGTGCGGCAAGTGTTTTGATGACATTGTCGTCCGGCGATGCCGTCACACGCACCTATTACCCCGAACTCTACAGGAGTACCGCCGCTGCTCCAGATGCCCGCCTTTACCGATTCGGCCACCTGACGCAGGTTGGAGTGGCCGGGAACTGTGGTGCTCCAGGCGTTGGCGATGCCTATGAGCGGTTTTTCCAGGTTGCTGTCGGTATAGCCCATGCATTTGTAGTATGCCCGGTTGATCGACCATTCCGGGCGCTTCAGTATGTTCTGGCTGCGTAGCTTCATAATTGTTCTCTTGTGGTGTTTTCAGTCGTGGCGGGCCTGTATTTGTTACGTAGAGGCCAGAGCTGCCGCCATCGTGATGGCGTCAACCATTGATTGAGGATTAGCCCTGCCTTCACCAGCCTTGTCAAAGGCGGTGCCATGGTCCACCGAGGTACGTATGATCGGCAGCCCTATGGTGACATTGACGCCCGCCATCCGCCCCCAGCTATCTGTTGCTTCATCATAGGTGAAACCGGACATCTTGGCGGGGATATGGCCTTGATCATGGTACATGACGACGACCGCATCATACATGCCGCCTTTCATCTTGGAAAAAACGGTATCCGCCGGCAGCGGCCCCTCCACCCCGAGTTTTTCGGCTTGAGCTGCTGCAATGGCAGGGGTGATCTCGGCATCCTCTTCATGGCCGAAAAGCCCGCCTTCGCTGCAGTGCGGGTTGAGGCCGGCCACGGCGATGCGAGGTGCTGCCAGGCCCAGCTGCCTGAGGGTTGCATGGGTGAGCTGGATAACCTTGAGAACACGTGCCTTTTGTACTCTGTCACATGCCTCCCGCAGCGATACATGGGTCGAGACATGCGTCACTCGAAATCCCTGATCAGCCAGCATCATGGCAAAATCAGCGGTGCCGGTCTTTTCACCGTATATCTCCGTATGGCCTGCATAGTGATAGCCTGCAGAGTTAATGGCCGCCTTGTTGATGGGGCCGGTGACCGTGCCGTCTATTGTACCTGCAAGGGCGAGCGTGATGGCACGTTCGATATATTCAAAGGAGGCTTTGCCTTGAGCCGCTGTAACTGTTTTGTGCTTGAGCTCTTCGGTCGGCAGGTTATCAAGATCCAACACATCGATGGTGCCGTGGCCAAACAGCCCCTCCGCTGGTTGTGTAACGGCATTGATGGCAAGCGACAGACCCGAAAAAGAGACTGCATCACGCATGACCTTGGCATCACCGATGACAAGGGGCCTGCACAGGGAATAAATCTGAGGGACATCAAGGGCCTTGGCACATACTTCAGGACCAATTCCAGCGGGATCGCCCATGGTGATGCCAAGGAGTGGAAGGTTGCGGGTATTTTCCATAATCGACCTTTATCGTAAACGTTGAATGAGCTGAATCAGGGTATTGTCGTTACCGAAGGATCCAGCCTTGGTGACCACCGGCAGATTGTCACAGCTGCCGCCTGCAATACGACCAAGCATCAGTCCGGAAGTGATCTCCTCGTGTAAAACCACCCCGGAGGCATGGATACGTTCCAGCACCGCATCGGCGGTATCACCGCCGGAGAGAAAAAGCCCCTGGGGCCGGTTTTGGCCTACTCTGGAAGACGTGGCTTCTGCCAGACAGCGCAGTATCAAGGGCGGCGAGAGCGTTGCGGAAGTTTGGCTGTCGGCTGCAGCCACCGTCACAATCAGGCTGCCGTGGAAGGAATACTTTGCCGGTAATGTTCTGCTGTACTGTTCCGCTTGGGCTGCAGTGCTTTGGACGAGCCGCTCCGGCTCTATTTTCAGTTGCGCCCAGGATGTGTGCTCAACCAGCGCACGCACCTGCCTGGCCATTGTCGCTGATGCCGAACCGCAGACCAAGAGCCATTTGTCTATCCGGGGACGAGGTGTCCTGATTGGCGCGGCTGTATTGCCGCTCATGTCATCAGCCAGCCCCGCAGCCAGACTTGCAGCCAGACCTGCGGACCCAACCAGCAGTATTTCGTTGTCTCTGTAACAACTCTGCGCCAAATGAGTGATGTCGTCGAGATGCTTCTTACGGGTGGCATCGAAGGCTATGTGTTTGCAGCCCGCGGCGCCGAGCTGCCGTACTGTTTCCGCCATTGCCTGGACACCCTTGTCAACGGTGGCTATTGTGACCCGGCCGACGTTCTGATCGCTCTGGTTTTGCAGCAACACCGACAGCCGAGACTCATTGACGGGGCAGAGCGGATCCGCGGCGGTCTCCGTTGCCGCAATGGGAACACCGTGTATCATATGGATATCGTTTGCCGTGGTACGGCCCTGGCCCGGTAATGCCGGTGCCACAAAACTCATGCGTGCTCCCATGTGCAGCAGCAGACTGTCTATTTCCGCGCCGATGTTGCCGCGCAGGCAGGAATCGATCTTCTTGTAAATAGTCGCAGGACAAAGATGGCGTATATTTGCATAGGCGGTGTGTACCATTTCCGCCGCCTCCCGAGGATCGGCATGTCTGGAATTGGTATACAGCGCCACACCGCCGCCGGCCAGGTCGTCGCGCTGTAGTGTGCCGCGAAGGCCGGAACTCAGATAGATCGGTCCAAAGCCGGGACAGAAATGGACACCGGTATCGGCGCCACCTGTGAGATCATCTGCAATGACTGCGATCGCCGGGGGGTGCATTATGGTCGGTCCTGCATGGCACCGGCTGGAATGGGCAGCATATCGGGAGCATGGGTCAGGACACTCAGCCTGGCATTTTTGCCCTGGCAGTGCAGAGCCCAGGCGATTGCGCCTTCTATGGAGTCGGCATGCGTGTGGCCCAGTTTTGCCTTGTCTTCCAGCGGAATACCGGGAGAATATGTTATTATCGAGGCTTTTTCTCTGACCATGGCCCACGCCGCCGCCAGAGCCGCCGCCACACCGTTTTTGATCCTGCCCTGTCGATACCCCTGCTGTATTGCGGCGGATGACAAGGAGGTGTAATCAAGGAGGTCGGTATGGACAGGGCTGACACCTTCCGGCGCCGGTGTGCAGACAATGATAGTGCCGCCGGGACGAACCATGCGTTGCGCCGGATACATCGATTTATGCGATTGCCAGAAGTCAAGATCGCAGGGATAGGAGTTGGCCAGCACAATGTCGGGGGTCTCATGGTAGGGGACGCCGTAAATTTGGCGGGCCAGCCGGCAGCCCTTTTTGAAAGCGGCGCGTTTTTCGCCGAAGAACAGGCCGACCACGCCGCCCTGGCTGTCCATGACGACGTTGAAAATGGTATGCATGCCCACCATGTCGGCCATATCATCCATATCGCTGCGTACCGGATTGTCTTCAATACCCAGAAAAGAGTCACCTCCGCTCTTACAGGAGAGCAGGTGGGTTTCTGCCGTGGTTTCGGCACTGCAGACTCCCGGCTGAATGATTTTGGAAGATCCTGAAAAACCGGGGATATGATGAGGGACAATTGCTCCAAGGCCTATGACGGCATCGGCCTCCGCCACAATTTTGTTGACCTTGAGCGGTGTACCCTGCCTGGAATGGCCCAGATCAACCAGGGCATCGGGATTGCGCCACTCATGGTTGAGCACTCGAATCCTGGCAAAAACGGTGTTCCCTACCTTGTCGCTCATCTCAGCGTCGGTCATATAGCGATGGGTGCCAAGCGCCATGATGCAGGTGATGTCGTTGTTACTGACTCCGGCGTCATTAAGGCGATCGAGCAGCGGCGGAAGAATACGGTCCGACGGTGTCAGTCGTGTATTGTCGTCACTGACGATAACGACACGGCTGCCCGGCTGTATGCCTGCGGCCGGCGTCTGTTGTCCTATGGGCCGGTCAAGGGCCTGCGCTATGGCTCCGTCAAGATCGGCAAGCACGGTGGAAGGCCTGGGGCTGAGAACCTCAGCTACATTACCGTCGGCAATTTCAACGCTGCGGGGACTGCCGTTAAAGGGAAAGGTTATGGTAGCCATGACCGTTAATCTCCATACATGTTGGGAATAAACATTACTACTTCAGGGACATAGGTCATGAACAGGAGTACCCCGATCATAACCACCAAAAAGGGGAATATGTATCGCAGGATCTCGGAGAGCTGAATCCGGGCAATATTACACGAGATAAAAAGACAGATACCCAGCGGTGGAGTGAGCATTCCGATGGATAGAGCTGTGACCATGACCACCCCGAAATGTACCGGGTCGATGCCGAATTCCACTATCACGGGTAGAAAAACCGGAGTCAGAATTATTAATGAGGCGGAGGTCTCCATGAAGGTACCTATTACCAGCAGGCAGATCAGTATCAGAGCGTACAGTATGACAGGCGAGGATGTGAGACCAACAAGGTAATTTGCGACATTCTGGGGCACCTGCTCGGCAGTGAGAATCCAGCCGAAAATATTGGCGGTGGCGATCAACAGCATCACTGTTGATGTTGAAATTGCCGCCTTGGCAAATATCCTGGGAAGTTCCCTGATCTTTAATTCGCGATAGATGACAAAGCCCACAAAGGCGCCGTAAACAGCTGCGACAACAGCGGCTTCCGTTGGTGTAAAAACACCTCCGAGAATACCGCCAAGGATGATCAGAGGCATAAGCAGTGCCCAGAAGGCACCTATGAAGGTTTGACCGATGACCTTGAAGCCCCGGAAAACATCGCGCTCATATCCTGCACGCTTGGCGAGAAAATAACTGACCACGATAAGGCTGCCGCCAATGAGGGCTCCCGGAATGAATCCGCCGAGAAACATTTTGCCGATGGAAACTCCGCCGACCACGCCATAGATGATCATGGGGATGGATGGGGGTATAATAACCCCGATGGAGCCGCCCGCGGCCTGCACGGCAGCGGCAAATCCTTTGTGATAGCCTTTTCGGATCATGGCGGGGATGGAAACGGCACCGACCGCTGCGGTATCGGCTGCTGCCGCACCCGATATCCCGGCAAAGAACATGGCGGCGACAACGGCCACCATGGCAAGCCCCCCAATGACAAAACCCACAATGGCATGGGCGAAATCAAACAACCTTCTGGAAATGCCGCCCGATTCCATCAACTCACCGGCAAGCATAAAAAAGGGAATGGCCATCAGGGGAAAGGAATCTGCCCCGGTAAAAAGCCTTTGTGCTGCAAGGGTCAACGGAAGATTGGAAGCGAGTTCGAGAGAGGCCACCGAGGCCACGCCTATGGAGAAGGCAATGGGCAATCCCAGGATGAAACAGAAGATAAGTATGAGAAAAAGCAGGGCGGTCATAGACGCACCTCCCTGTCAAGCTGGCGGTTCTGCAGGGCGGCCACCATAATTCGCACCGAATTGATGAACATGAAGATTCCTCCCACCGGTACCGCCATATAGGGATAGCTCATGGATATATGCATGGAGGCGGATTCCTGGAATTTGACGACGCCGAGGAGTTTAAAACCCCAGTAGATGATCATCACAAGAAAAACCTGAATAATAAGATTAGCAAAAATCACCGTCCAGCGGTGCAGGTGTTTCGGCAGGAGTTTGTCCATCAGATCGATGCCAAGATGTACCTGGTAGCGGACTCCCGCTGCGGCTCCCATGAAAGAAATCCAGACAAAAAGATACCTTCCCGCCTCTTCCGACCAGGAGAGTGGATCATTGAGGACGAAGCGATACCAGACCTGGGCCGAGATGATAACGACCATTCCGGCCATCAGCAAGGCTAGAAACCAGTTAATAGACCTGTCCATAAGATCGAAAATCTTTCCCGCAAACATTTTCCCTCCATGATATCGGCTTCCCTTCGTGCGGCGCGTGCCGGTGTCGCAGCGGCATACGGATGATCAGCCGGTTGGAACCGGCTGATCAAGGGGTTAAAGTTACAATCTCTACAGATGCGGCCGGGGTTGACGGCCGCTGATGTTTACATGGCTGCTGCCTTGGCGGCATCTATCAGTTTCTGGCCTTCTTCGGCGTCACCGCCGCCGATGGCTTTAATGACGGAAGGGTTATTGTAGACAGGAGCAACCGCTTTGACAAAAGGCTCCTTGTCAGGATGGGTCACGACCATACCTTCCTCGGCACAGGCGGCCTCAAGCTCCTGGTCGGCTTGTATGGAAAGCTGACGTTCATAATCCTTGGCTTTTTTGGCAGCATCGGCCACGATTTTCTGGTGTTCCGGGCTCAGTGACTGCCAGGTGATTTCGCTGATAAGCATAACGGCCGGAGAGTAGAAATGCCCAGTCATGGCCAGGTACTCCTGGACTTCGAAAAACCTCGAGGAGTGAATAACGGCCAGGGGATTTTCCTGGGCATCGACAACACCCTGCTCCAGGGCGGTATAGAGCTCACCGAAGGCCATTGGGGTGGGACTGGCGCCAAGGGCTTTCATGGTGAGGATAAAGACATCGTCTTCCATTACACGAATTTTCAGCCCATCCATATCCGCCGGGCTTGTAACGGGTCGTTTCGAGTTGGTAATATTGCGAAAACCATTTTCGTACCAGCCCAAAGAACGGATGCCGATCTTGACAAACCTGTCGGCAATCCGGGTGCCTATTTCGCCGTCCAGGACGCGATAACAGGATTCACGGTCCTTAAATAAAAACGGCAGATTGAACAGTTTGACCTGGGGAATGAAGTTGCCCATCGGTCCGGTGGAAGTCAGTGTCATTTCCAGCGAACCCATCTGCAAGCCTTCAACCATATCCCGTTCGGAGCCGAGCTGCGCTGCTGGAAAGACCTGAACTTCAAGCTCCCCGCCGCTTTTTTCGGTAACTATTTCACCAAACCGCTCTGCAGCCAGGTTGTAGATGTGGCTTGGCTGGGTCGAGGTCCCCAGTTTGAGCACCGTTTTGGCATACCCAGTCGTTGCAGCCACTGCGATGGCACACATTGAAATAACTCCTACCACCATTGCCCTTGTGTTCATAACTCCTCCTTGGTGTCTAAAAATAGTACTCTTCAGCCAGACTTTTCCCCTTCCTTACCTTTTAAGGATAGGAAAAGTATTGGCACCCTGCGGCATGACCGTGATTTTCGGCATGCTGTTACCACACTTTTCAAAGGAAATTTTCATCGCCTCCTCAATGGAGTCGACCGCATGGATGTTCGCTTTGCGGGCTGCTTCCACGTTTTCCTTTCGTGTCACCATGATAATTGTAGCCTTGCTGCTGTATTCGATCTGCCTGACGGCCACCCATCCCGAGATGAGAAAGTTGGCCCGAACCGCCTTTTCCAGTTTCAAGGGAGTTGAATAATCAAACCAGTCGAAGAACTCCTGCGGTTCCTGAATATCCGGGCATTCGGCCAGCAGGATGATAACCCCTTCGGGTTTCATCGCGTAGACGGCGTTATCGATGGTCTTCTGTGCCTGGTAAAGATTAATATCCTTTGGATATCCGCCGGTCGAAGCAATGACGATATCCGCCTGTTCCGCTATCGTCACGCCGAACATCCTGTCCACCATGTGAGTAGCCGCCAGCCAGGCGGAAACCCAGTTGCCCGTGAATATTCCGGTAATGTCGCCGTCCAGATTGGGGACGACATTTACGATGAAATCGGGTTTGAGAAAGGCCGCCGCTTCCATCATGTCCTCATGGGCAGGATTGCCGTCGGTTTTCATATTGGCGGCCAGGGGACTTGAACCGTCGCCGACCTTGGGCTGCATGGCCCACATATGGCACTGCTGGATGGTTTTCAGGGAGGCAATGCCGGGCATGACGCTTTTGCGGCCACCGCCGTAGCCCACCATGTAATGGTAGATCACTCCGCCGGTAAGGATAACCCGGTCGGCTTCCGCTGCTATACGGTTGAAGGAGACCTCGGTACCACGGCTGGTCTTGCCGTAATACACCATATTATCGCTATCCCAGGCGTCGTGATTAACCACCCGGATACGGTCGCATATCTCCTGGGTGCACAGCTCTGCCAGTTCCTCCTTGCTGTTTTGCCGGTGGGCCCCTACGGCGATGATAATGGTTATATCCTTATCGGTGATTCCGGCGTTACCGAGATAGTCGATGAGGATCGGCAAGGTACGCTCGTTGCGCTGCCAGCCTCTGGTAATATCACTGACCGTGATGGCAATCTTCTCGCCGGGGTTGATTAATTGGCGCAGCGGCGGACTGTCGACGGGAGTATCGAGAGCGGCGATATAGGCCGATTCGAGATCTTCGGGAGGGGCAATATTGTCACCCACCAGATTATAGAGCAGCTGTTGTTCCGGAATGGTGCAGTTTACCGTCCCTTTGCCGATGTTCAGTGTAAAATCAACGTTTTTCATAACGCTTCCACGGTGTAAAAAAATTTACCCGATTACCAACAAAACGCAGCTCGAAGAACAAAAGACAGGGGGGCTGCACATGTTGTTTTCGTGGCTGTCTGCAGCCCCATGTCGATTAGCCGAGTTTTGCCGATTCGCCTTCGGCCATGCGGTACACGTGCTCTTCGCCAGGAAATTTGCCGGCACGAACATCCTCTATGTATGCCGAAAAAACCTTACGGTATTCATCGGCCACATTGCCGTATCGTTTGACAAATTTTGGTGTAAACGCCTGGAAAAGGCCAAGTATGTCAGAGCAGATCATCACCTGTCCGTCACAGTCGCCCGCGCCTATGCCGTATACCGGGATAGGAATTTCTTTGGTTATCGCCGCGGTCACTTCCGGTGGAACACCTTCCACCAGTACGGAAAAGGCCCCGGCTTCATAGACGGCGCGGGCATCCTCGATGATCATTGCGGCGGCTTTGGCGGTCCTTCCCTGGGCACGGAAGCCGCCCTGGGCACTTGAACTCTGGGGAGTAAGTCCGATATGGCCCTTGACCAGCATACCGCCGTCGCTGATGGCCCTGATGATGTCGGCAACTCGCGTTCCTCCTTCAAGCTTGATACAGTCAACTCCGGCTTCCTTGTGGAACCTGACCGCATTGCGGCAGGCCTCATCGATGCCGCAGTGATAGGCGCCGAAGGGCATGTCGCCGATAATAAAGGTATTGGGTGCACCGCGGCGTACGGCTTCGGTATGATACATGCACTGATCCATGGTAACGGGGACAGTACCTGTATACCCGTAGACGGCCATGCCGAGGCTGTCGCCCACCAGCAGCATATCCATCCCCGCCTCCTCGGCCAGCTGAGCGGTTACGAAATCATAGGCCGTCATCCAGACCACTCGGCTTCCTTTCTCTTTCATTTCCTGGAGATCAAAGCGTGTGAGTTTTTTCTTCAATTCAATTTCTCCTTGTCTGCAGTTTCAAGTTGTTCATGAGTATCACCACTTTTGTCGATGTTTGGGTATGTTATCTTTGCACCTCGTGTTTCTATGGACCGCTCTATGGAAGGCGGAGGAGGGCTGTCTGTGATTACTTCCATTCTTTCGTCCAGCTTGAAGGCTTCAAAAAAGGCCACTTCATTGAATTTGGATGCGTCGGCAAGAAGCAGAACTCTCTCGGCAGCCTGGACCATATACCGTTTTATATAGGATATTTCTAAAGAGGTATCGTAGCAGATGCCGTTGTTCACGGCGTGAATCCCCATAACGGCAATGTCAACCTTGAGCTGCTCCAGAAAACTTGTGCCGGGTTCACCGGTAAGGGAGTAGGAGAAGGGCCGGAGAGTACCGCCGCAGACAATCAGGCGGGTGCTGGGACTGTCGTTGAAAAGCTGGCTGATCCGCAGGTCGTTGGTTACGGCTGTGAGCAGCAGCTGTTTCTTGACTGCAAGCTGTGCTGCTTCGTAAACGGTGGTGCTTGAATCGAAAATGACGCTTTGATGATCCTTGAGCTGGTCAGCGGCAAGTGCCCCGATGCTCGCTTTTTCTTGCCGCGCCATGGTGGCGCTTATTTGATGATCGGGTTCGTAGGTGGTGCTGGTAAACTCTTTGATAACGGCCCCGCCGTGGCTGCGCTCAATGCTGCCGGCTTTGGCGAGCCAGTCGAGGTCGCGGCGGATTGTAGGCAGAGAGGCACCGATTTCGCCGGCTAGCTCATGAACGGATAACGCATCTTTCTGTCGAATAAGGTCAAGAATGAGCTTGCGCCGCTGTGCTGGGATAATCTGGGGTTTCAATTTTTCTTATTCCCCTTTATTTCATTTTTGATACTCTATACGTATCAAAAACGATCATAAAAATGCAATAAAAAAAAATAGTGATCGCAGAAAAAAGAACATCTGCTAGTCAAAGGGCTGGAATTGATAGGTAGTAGGCCTGTTCCAGGTAATCGGAATCGACCAGCAAATCATCAACGGGGCCGCTGACTCCATCAATCGATCCGGCAATGACCTTGAACATTGCCGGATCAAAGTGTTGTACGGTGGGAATGTCGACTGAGTCGTTAGCCATTTGATTCGGAGGAGTTTCTTGTGTAATAGTATAATACTATGGTAAAAACGATGGAAAAAAGATACCCTGATGGTAGGGATGATAGGGCTGGTATGGCCCTGTGGTTATACGTGAATATCTTTATGATACGACGTAATGATGGTTGCTCCGACATGGTGTCATTGTCAATGATATCATGGCGGATGTCGATTTTTTAGACGCTTTAAGCAGGTTCCCATGGTTGCAAAACCCACCTATGAAATGCTGGAGAAACGCCTGGCCGAGCTCGAGGCTGAGAACAGCCGCTTGTCCAACGTGCAAAGCGAGCTTCAGCGCAGTCGTAACTTCACAGAATCTCTGCTGGCGTCACTTCCCACACCGGTCTTTTATAAGGACACCGAGGGACGGTATCAGGGCTGCAATGGGGCTTTCACCGACCTTATGGGGGTTACGACCGAACAGATTCGCGGAAAAACCGTGTATGAGATATGGCCGAGCGAACAGGCCCGGCACTACCATCAAATGGATGTGAAGCTCTTTGAAGATCCTTCACTCCAGGTGTACGAATTTGAGGTGCACGACAAAAACGGCCGCATCAGGCCGGTGATCTATTACAAAAACGTTTATTATGACGAAAATGATGCGGTAGCCGGTCTCGTTGGAGGTTTCACCGATATCAGTAAAATCCGGCAGGCCAACAATGAGATCCACCGGCGTCAACAATTTCTAGAGTCGGTGCTCTACCATGCGCCGGACGCTATTGTCACCCTGGATAACCAGCACCGTGTTATTGACTGGAACCCCGGTGCCGTCAAGATGTTTGGATACTCGCCGGAGGAGGCCGGTGGCCATCAACTTGATGATCTTGTAGCGCGGCACGAGCATCACCATGAAGCCGGTGGCGTAACGGGAAAAGTTTTGTCGGGGCAGCGCATCGATGCCTTTGAAACCATCCGCTACCGCAAGGATGGAACACCGCTGCACGTTATTGCAGCGGGCTCTCCCATTATTATTGAAGATGAGATCAAAGGGGTTGTGGCGGTGTATACCGACATTACCGGACGAGTGCAGAGCGAGGAAGCCCTCAGGATCTCCCATCATCGCTTTTTCAAGGTATTGGACAGTATTGACGCCATCATCTGTGTCTCCGACATGGAAAGCCATGAAGTTCTTTTCATGAACAATCAAATGATCGAAACCTTCGGCGGCGATTATATTGGACGGAAATGCTACAGGGTTTTCCGGAACGAATCGACTCCCTGTTCAATATGTACCAACGACAGCCTGATCGATGACAACGGTCGGGCAACGGATGGTGTTTCCTGGCAGGGGCAAAATCCTGTAACGGGCCGATGGTACATGAACTACGATCGTGCCATCGAGTGGACTGACGGGCGAATTGTCAGGCTCCAGATCGCCATGGACATCACCGAAAATAAAAAGATGGAAGGTGCCCTGGCCAGGGCCCAGAAGATGGAAGCCATTGGTACGCTTGCCGGTGGTATCGCCCATGACTTCAACAACTTGCTAATGGGGATCCAGGGGCATAGTTCCCTGATAGCGGCAGACTCGGACCCTTCGCATCCGCATGCCGAGCATGCCGCGGCAATTGATAAACACGTCAAAAGTGCAGCTGGCCTGACGCGTCAATTGCTTGGTTTTGTGCGTGGCGGCAAGTATGAAGTCAAGCCGATAGATATCAATGAATTGTTGGAATCCAGCGCAGACATGTTCGGACGAACCCATAAGGAGATTCGAGTACAGGTCACGGCAGCGCCCGAGCCTCTGGTGGTTGAGGCGGACAAGCAGCAGATCGAACAGGTGCTTTTGAATATTTATGTCAATGCACTGCAGGCCATGCCGGGCGGCGGCGATCTCTATTTGAAGACCCAGCTGGTCGATTTTGATGATGAAACCTGCAGGATCCATCAGGTCTCCCCCGGGAGCTATGTGCGAGTCTCCTTAACGGATACCGGGGAAGGCATAGAAGAGGATATTCTGGAGAAGATTTTCGATCCCTTTTTCACCACCAAGAAAAAAAGCCGGGGCACAGGTCTGGGGCTGGCTTCCGCCTACGGCATCATCAAGAACCACGGCGGTGCCATTACGGTCTATAGCGAGGTTGGCCGCGGCACCACGTTTAATGTGTATTTGCCTCTCTCCCGGCGTACAGCCGAGGTGGAGACAAGCACAACAAACAGACGGGTTGGCGGCAACGAAACCATACTGCTCATTGATGACGAAAAGATGATCATCGAGGTGGGCAAAGCCATGTTGGAGCGTCTGGGCTACCGGGTTACCACTGCAGAAAGCGGTGAAGCGGCTCTAGCTTGCATAATGGAAGAGAGCTCAACAATAGATCTGGTGATTCTGGATCTGGTTATGCCGGGGTTCGACGGAGGAGCCACCTTTGATCGCATTCGCCAGATTGCTCCGACGCTGCCGGTGCTCCTCTCGAGCGGCTACTCCATCAATGGCCAGGCCTCAGAAATCCTGGCCCGCGGCTGCAACGCTTTTATTCAAAAGCCATTTGACATTAATGAGTTGAGCCAAAAAATACGATCGGTGCTGGAGCCTTCAACAACCGGGCTTTAGAAATTCGCGGACCTCAATAAACCTTTTGTTTTGAAAAGCCCTTGCCCAGCACGTTGAAGGTGTTTTCCGTGATCATGAAGGCGGATGGGTCATGGTGTAAAGCAAGGGATTCGAGTCGCTTCAGTTGATAATTGTGCACCACTGTCAGGATTATCTTTTTTTCACGGCCGGAATAGGCCCCCTTGCCTTCCAGATATGTGCAGCCCCTGCGCAGCGTTTTATTGATGTCCCGGGCGATGATTTCGTGTGCTTCGGAGATAATCAAAACCATCTTTCGTTGGTTGAACATGGTCAGCACATGCTCCAGGACAAAGGAGGTGATAAAGCTCATGGCAAGGGAATAAAGAACCATCTCTAAATTCAGGGCACCGAAGCTGAAGGCGAAAAGAACCAGATTAAAGGCAAAAAAGAAGGTGCCTATACGGATGTTGAATTTCTGGTGCAGCACAATGGCTATGATATCGTTGCCGCCCAGCGAACCCAGAGAATGGAAAACAACTCCGGCGCCGGCACCTACGATGGTACCGCCAGCAAGCATGACGAGGAATGGGTCATGCAAGGGAATGGTAAATGTGATAAGTTCAAACCAGATAGAACTCATCACCATTCCAAAAAGGCTGTAGAGAAAAAAACGTCTGCTCACCAGTTTCCAGCCGACAAGGAACAGGGGGGCATTGATAACGAAATACCAGATCCCCGGTGACAGTATGTCGGTGACGTAATAGCACAATAGGCTGACACCGGTAATACCGCCGGTGATAAAGTTCTGGGGGACGACGATGGCTTTGACCCCGATACCATAGATCAATGACCCAACTGTAATGAGCAGCAGATTCCAACTGATGGAGGATAATAATTGCCTTTTGGCGGGTGACATGAAAGAACCTTCTGGAATGGAGTGATGAAAACAAAAAAAACCTGTAGATGAAAAAAGACAATTATATACCATGTCCTTTGAACGGCGCTACAGAAATTTGTTGTTAGTGGTTATTGGTTGCCCCTGAATCGTCGGGGGTTGGCAGCGAGCCGTGCTTGTCAAAATAAACACGGTGCGCAAAGTAATTCACCTGGATACAGAGGTTTGCCAATGAATACAAATTGTAAACAGCGCTTGGGTATGGTTGCAGGGCTTTTTTTCCTGGTGTGGTTGGTGATCAGTTCACCTGTCTCCGGATTTGCTGCGGAAGGAAACACCTATCTACTGCAGAGGCTCAAAGCCGGTCATTCTTTTATTTTAATGCGTCATGCCATAGCCCCCGGAACGGGTGATCCCGATAATTTTGCACTGAATGACTGCTCGACACAAAGGAATTTATCCGATGCCGGCCGCCAACAGGCTTTAGCCATAGGCGATACATTGCGAGCTAACGGTATAGTCGAGGCGAACGTTTTTTCGAGTCAGTGGTGTCGATGCCTGGAAACGGCGGAGTTACTAAAACTTGGAGAAGTCAGGGAATTGCCGCCATTAAACTCTTTCTTTCGGCAATATGCGCGCCGCGATCAGCAGATTGAAAACCTGCAGGAATGGTTAGACACCAGGGACTTTGATATTCCACATGTGCTGGTTACCCACCAGGTCAATATAACGGCACTCACCGGATACTATCCGGCATTAGGTGAAATGGTTATTGTCCATAGATCGGCAGCTGGTGATATTGAGGTTCTGGGTAGTATTATAACCGAATGATCATTCAATGTACGCCTCTTAAAAATGAGTCTCTCGAAACACAAAAGCCCCGCCAATGATCGAGGCTTTTGTGTTTGCTGTTTTCTTTAGTAGATCAGGGTACCCAGCTTTGCACCAGGTCTTTTTTGGCTTTGATAAAACGCAGGGCTTTGTCGTAGGGATACATTCCGTTATCGTCATGGATCCATATCATGAGCTGGCCCATGTCCTGGGGGGTCCATTGAAAATTGTCGAGAAGCTCATAGACCTTCGGCATGTCTTCCTTCAGTCCCTGACGGGCAAATGTGTGAATATTTTCCTTATCGCCGTAAATGTTTTTAGGATCTTCGAGGAACTTCAACTCCCAGCGGGCGAATTTCCAGTGGGGCACCCAACCGGTGACGACCACCCATTTCTGGCGCTGGATGGCGTGGCCAAGCTCGGCGGTCATGGAGACTTCGCTGCCTGCAACCAGCTCGTAGTTATCGAGGCCGTAGGCTTCGATGGCCTCTCTGGTTTTTTGCATGACTCCTGATTCGGGGTCGATGCCGATGATGCGGTGTTTGAACTTGCCCGCGTATTTCTGCAGGTCACCGATGGTGTCGGCTTTGATATATGGGGTGTTTCTCAGGCCGGTGGCGGCTGTCTGTCTGCCCAGGCTAACGTTGGGAACCACCAGGCCAATCTTGGCGCCTTCCAGGTTGGGGCCGAGATCGACCATGTCGGATTGGTATGTTTTCAGGTAGTGGGCGTGGGTCAGGGGCAGCCAGGCGGCCACCGTGCCATCGACTTCGCCAGTGGCCACAGCCTCCCACATTTCATCGGCTTTCATCGCTATGATCCGGCAGTTGACTCCCATTTCTTCCTGGAGCACTGCCTTGACGACATTGGTACTGGCAATTTCGGAAGACCACTCCACATAGGCCAGTTTGACCGTCTGATCGGCGGCCTGCGCCGAAATCGCCGGCATGATAAGGCAACACAGCAGCAGGGCTCGCAACAGGAAAGCTTTCCAACTTGTAAATGTATGCATTTCTACCTCCCTCTGGGAAAGATTATAAATAATCAATATCTCGGATTTGCAATGCCTTCGGTGGTTGATAGTACTAGTCCTCCCAACCGTATTTGTCCACGTAGTTTCGCAATCCGCGAAGGACGGCCCAACACATCATAAGTATCACCATGGCAAAGGGCAGTCCTGTGGCAATGGCTGCCGTCTGCAGGGCCACAAGGCCTCCACCCATTAACAGGACTGCGGCGACCGTACCTTCCATGATGGCCCAGAAAAGCCTTTGAGGCCGCGGTGGATCGGGGTTGCCGCCTGCGGTTATGATATCGATGACCATGGAGCCGGAGTCCGACGAGGTCACAAAGAAGGTGACAACCACCAGAATCGCCAGAATGGAGGTGAGCGTGCTCAAGGGAAAGCTTTCCAGGAAGACGAACAGGGAAACCGGAATGTTTTCCTGGACCGCCTTGGCAATTCCGCCGTCTCCAAGGAGTTCGATGTGAATTGCGCTGTTGCCGAAAACCGTCATCCAGATAAAGGTAACGGCCACTGGGACCAGCATAACACCAAGCAGGTACTCCCGTATTTTACGGCCGTAGGAAACACGGGCGATGAACATGCCGACAAAGGGAGACCAGGCGATCCACCAGCCCCAGTAAAAGACTGTCCAACCGTTTTGCCAGGTGCCGTCGGTATAGGTTTCGTTCCAGGTGGAAAGGGAGGCAAAATTCTGGAGATAGCTGCCCACATTTTCAAAGAGACCGTTGAAGATAAACAGGGTCGGGCCAAGTAGGAAGACAAAGATCATCAGTGCCGCGGCGAAACCCATGTTGATTTCACTTAAAAGTTTAATGCCCGAGTCAAGGCCACGGACAACCGACCATGTGGCGATGGCGGTGATGCCGGCAATGAGCAGTACCTGGACGAAAGCACTCTGGGGAATGCCGAAAAGATGGGAAAGACCGGCGTTGACCTGCTGTACGCCGATACCAAGAGAGGTGGCAACACCGTAGAGGCAGGAGACCGTTGCCAGGATGTCGATAAAGTTGCCCAGGCCGCCGTAAATTTTGTCACCGAGCAGCGGATAGAACACATTGCGGATGGACAGCGGCAGCCCCTCGGAGAAACCGAAAAAGGCAAGGCCAAGGCCAACCAGGGCGTATACGGCCCAGGGGTGGAAACCCCTGTGCAGAAAGGTGAGGTCCATGGCCTTCTGGGCGCTGGCGGCTGAACCTGGCTCGGTGAAGGGGTTACCGACAAAGTGAAACATCGGTTCGGCAACACCGTAAAACAGAATACCAATCCCCATACCGGCACTGAACAGCATGGAAAACCAGCCGAAGGTGGAAAATTCCGGCCTGGCATCCGGTCCGCCGATGCGGAGGCTGCCATATCTGGTGAATATCATACCAAAACAGAATACCAGGACCACGTTCATGACGAAAACAAAAAACCAGCCGGTGAAGTTGGAAATCCAGGCCTGGATGCTAGAGAAAATGCCGGCGGCGGTTTCCCCCATGATAAGG
>JBHEOR010000089.1:7514-11291 GCA_046260685.1 Desulfopila sp. | reverse complement strand
AGATACAGGTTGACGATGACCCGTCCACAGGTCTCTTCGCCGCCGTCAAATTCATCGTCGAATTCCCAGTCAGGAATAGTATCGGTAGTCATTGTTTCGTTATTGCGAAGCAGGTTGAATGTAATGATCAGTATTCCGATCATTAATCATAAAATGAGGACTTTTACAAATTGGATGTTCCTATGGTCTTGCTGCCACTCATAAGCTGGATCTATGGCGAGGCTGCAAAGCAGCTCATCCAACTTAACCCTGCATGCAGATCGAGCTGTGGTCGTTCAAAAAGCGAACACATGAAATTTCCGAGAAAAAAGTTAAGAAACAGTGCGGCAATCTTTAACCCCGCAATCGCTTTACCCCAGCCGCTATCACCTCTATGGCGCGATCAATTTCGTCTGCAGTGGTGAACCTTCCTGTGGTGAAACGCAGGGTTCCCTTGGCCCATTGCTCCGGTACCTGCATTGCTCTCAGCACATGGGAGATCTCCACATGGTCTGCGTGACAGGCTGCACCGGCTGAGGCGGCAACCTCGAGCCCGATCTCCTCGAGAATTCGGTTGGCCTCCAGGCCCAGGAAGGATACACTGCATGTGTTTGGCAATCGAAGCTCCCTGTGCCCGTTGAAGCGCACTTCGGTAAGTGACGCTGCCAACCCCTCTTCAAGCCGGTCACGCATCTCCTGCATCCGTTGAGCATGGCACGTCATTTCCGCCGCAGCTATCTCACAGGCCTTGCCCAGACCAACAATTTCAAGAACATTTTCAGTCCCTGCCCGGCGGCCATTCTCCTGGCCCGCGCCATGGCAGAAAACCTCATTTTCGATCCCATTCCGGATGTATAGCGCCCCAATCCCTTTTGGGGCATAGATTTTGTGCCCGGCTACAGAAAGAAGATCGACGCCTAGATCGTCAACCCGAGTGGGGATTTTGCCCACCGACTGTGCGGCATCCGTATGCATGAGAATTCCGTATCGGCGAGCCAGTGCAGCAATCTCGGCGATGGGCTGGATGGTGCCCACCTCGTTGTTAGCGTGCATAATGGAGATCATAATGGTGTCTGGCCGGATGGCCGCAGCCACATTAGAGAGGCTCACTAACCCATCGGTGTCGACCGGAAGGATGGTGACGGTAAAACCGTGCCCCTCCATGAAGCGGCAGACCTCAAGAATGGCCGGATGCTCGATGCTGGAGGTAATGAGGTGAGTCCCCTTGGCGTAACGCCCTCCCGCAATACTTTTCAGAACTTGATTATTGGACTCTGTGCCGCCGCTGGTGAAGAGCACCTCGGACGCCGTGCAGCCGAGAATTCCAGCAACTTGTGATCGGGCTGCCATCATCGCTTTTTTAGGGCCGATGCCATACCAGTGGCTACTGGAGGGGTTGCCGAATTCAGTCTGTAAAAAGGGAAGCATGGCATCGATCACTTCCGGGGCATGGGGGGTGGTTCCGTTGTAGTCGAGATAAATGGGCAAGGTCATGGTAGTCAGAGCTCCTTAGGTATGTGATGTTATTAATCCTAAGATACCATGTTTCCAGATCAAGACCAATCGCATCATGCAGACATTGGCGTAACAATCGGAGTTAAAGTCTGCAACCCTTTCTGTTTACAAAGATATCCATCGGTCAAATTTGATCTGCAATGCTCTGTATTTTTATGATAATTTCCCTGACCGTGCTCCCTGCCTGAACAGCAGGTATCTATCATTTCAGGAATTACCAGAAACAACATCTTGGATTGGCCTCTTTTAAGGAGTGATTACACCTCCTTTTCGATTTTACAGAACTGATCATGTATTTGCAAAAAACCAGTAGATACGCATACGGCTGCTAAAATTTGACCTAGCTGATCCAGCCGCATCGAATACACTGATAAATCTTCCACAACATATAAGATTTTTCGATTTGATCTGTATAGATTTCAGGTGTATACAATGACATGCTTACTTATTAAAAAAATTTCAACCTTTAACAATCCGGTAGAAAAGTAAAGTTGTATGGACACATTATCCTTTAGGCTCCATCCCGGGCAGGATCTCAAATTAGAACTTGATCGACTGATCAAAAATATGAGATAGAAGCGGCCTGCATCCTAACTTGCGTGGGGAGCTTGACCTCCGCCGTGCTTCGATTCGCCAATCAGGAGACTTCCGAAAGACTTGAGGGTCATTTCGAGATCGTTTCGCTCACAGGCGTATTGTCGAAATATGGTTCCCACTACCATATTGCTATCGCGGATGAACGGGGCACAAGTTTCGGCGCGCATTTGATGGAAGGCTGCAAAGTATACACAACCGCTGAAATCGTCATTGGCATCATATCGAATTGTTCATTCCTTAGGACATTTGATCCTCAAACAGGATACAGCGAACTTGAGATCGTTTCCCTACCATAAAAAAAGGAGCCCGAATCATGAGCCTCAGCAAACGTTTTAAAGAAGATTTCACCACAACGATTATTGTCCTGATGTCCATTGCCATTGTCATCAATATTGTCGCCGGTCAATTGGTCTCAATGCTCAAGCTTCCGATATTTCTCGATTCAATCGGAACCGTTCTGGTCGGCCTGCTGGCCGGTCCCTGGGCCGGCGGCTTAACCGGGCTGCTCACCAACCTTATCTGGGGAATGATCACCTCTCCGGTAGCCGCAGCGTTCTCGCCTGTGGCAATGGCTATCGGTATTGTAGCAGGCCTGTGTGCCAAATACGGTCTGTTCAGGACCTGGTGGCTTGCAATTATCAGTGGTGTAATTATTGCTATTATCAATGCTGTTGTCGCCGTACCGATCAGACTCTATATGTTTGGTGGAATCACTGGATCGGGTGCTGACTTTATCACTTCCTATATGCTGGCACTTGGCAGGGATCTGTTTGGTTCGGTTGTGGTCACTGTATTCACCTCCAACCTGGTCGATAAAGTTGTCACAGCGGTACTTGCCTGGGGGATCGTCAAAGCGCTGCCTTTGCGAACCACGGCCAGACTGCCCCGGGCTAAATGCGTCGTCACTGCGGCATAACATGAGGTAGCGGTGAAACTGGCTCCGCTCAAGATTGGATGACAACCAGGTCCTGAGCGGAGCCCAGAATCAATATGCTGACCCAAAAAACTACAGCCACACTCTTTATCGACAAAGACTCGTGGGTCCAGTGGTTACATCCCTTCACCAAACTATCATATATCCTGTTGACGGGTGCGATCGTATACGTGGGACCTTTTGGGTGGAAGTATATTTGTCTGCTACTCTTGGTTAACGCTATCGTTATAGCAAGTGGGGGAATTCTGAAGGAAGCATGCCATGCTTTGGGACGAATCATACTGCCCCTGCTGCTGTTCATGATCCCCATCCACGGTTTTCTTTATCCCGATAACAAGACCGTTCTGTTAGATGCGTACGGCGTGGCCCTGTATCAGGAAGGGCTGATTTTCGCTCTCACTACCCTTTCAAAGCTGACAGTGGTGCTGATGGCATCATTGCTCTTTGTCTTCACCACTCATCCTGCTGATCTCATTACGGCTCTATCACATGCAGGAAAATCTCCGTCTCTTGCTTATCTTCTCGGCAGCCCTCTGCTTTTGCTGGCGGGCATGCGCGAACGGATCGAAACCATCCAGTCGACACAACGTGCGAGGGGCCTGCAAACAGAAGGCAATGTGTTCCGGCGTTTCTTCAGCCTGGCTCCGCTGATTCTCCCTTTGGTTATTGGTGCCATTATCGAAATAGAACAACGATCGATCGCCCTGGAGGTTCGTGGGTTTAAATCGAACTCTGCTAAAACTTCGCTACGG
>JBHEOR010000089.1:0-7504 GCA_046260685.1 Desulfopila sp. | reverse complement strand
GATACTCGCTGACTCGACATTGCAGCGCCTGGCCAGATGGCTGATGCTGTTGGCTACCGCAGCTATTTCACTTTTTCGATTGGTCTCATGAAACATGTTAGAGCTTGAAACTGATCTCCTCACCTATCGTTATTCCGGATCTGAGAAACCAGCTCTTAATGAAGTATCGATCAGAATACCGGCAGGCGAATTCATAGCAGTAGCAGGAGCAAACAATAGCGGCAAATCAACATTATGTTATGCCCTTGCAGGTGTTGTGCCCCATCTTTTTCATGGAAAGATGGGGGGCAGAGTGCTCATTGATGGGACAGACAACAACGACAAGACGGTAAGTGAGATTGCGCGCCATGTCGGTCTGGTGCTGCAGGTACCTGGAAGCCAGATGTCCGGGGTGCGTTATACGGTTTTCGAAGAAGTCGCTTTTGGCCTTGAGAATCGGGGTATGCCAAGAGAAAAGATGCGGGAACGGGTTGAGACGGTACTGTCCCTCCTTGGTCTTGAGGAGTATGCAACACGCTCGCCGTTCCAGCTGTCTGGAGGCCAACAACAGCGCCTTGCCCTGGCAACTGTTCTGGCTGTCGATCCTGCTATTCTCGTCCTTGATGAACCGACGACATTTCTTGACCCCCAGGGTGCGAAGCTGGTCTTTGACATCTTGCGCCAATTACAGCAACATGGAAAAACAATCGTTATCGCCGAGCAGAGACTGGACCTGATCGCTGAATATGCAGACAGAGTACTTGCTTTTGACAAAGGACACCTTGTGATGGACGGCATACCGAGAGAGGTACTGACTTCACCGAATATGCGAAGTATCAAACTCAATTGGACACGATATACCCAGGTAGCTGACTTGGCTCGCCAGCAAGGATTGTGGCCTGTTGATCTACCATTATCCGCTTCACTATCCGAGACAGTTGATGGATTTTCACACCGCAGGAAAACTCATGTTTATTCGCGTTGATGACGTATCCTTTACCTATTGTGATTCCGTAGCTGCACTGCAGAACATCTCTCTTGAGATCTCCTCAGGGGAACGTGTAGCTCTGACAGGGCACAACGGCTCTGGGAAATCGACACTGGTGAAGCACCTGAATGGCTTACTCAAGCCTTCTGCCGGCAAGGTCTGGATAGATGGCAAGGATACCACAACCGCCAAAACAGCGCAGCTGGCTGGTCAAGTCGCGCTGCTCTTCCAAAATCCGGACGACCAAATCTGCAAGAGAACTGTTTGGGATGAAGTTGTTTTTGGCCCCAAAAATCTCGGATATCCCACAAAGAGAATCGAATCGCTGGCGGAAGAGGCTCTGACGCTTTTTGAGCTGATGCCTTTTAAGAAAAAAAATCCCCATGATTTTGGGTACAGCGAACGTAAAAGAATTGCGATGGCTTCCATCGTGGCAATGGATACCCCCGTTCTTGTTTTCGATGAACCGACTGCAGGGCTGGATCCGTATGAGATTTCGCTTCTGATCGCCACGCTCAAAAAACTGCAATTTGAAAACAAAACTGTCGTTGTTATCTCGCACGACATGGATTTTGTCGCAGAAAATATTTCCAGGATAATCTCCCTCGCTGATGGAAGGAAGGTGTTTGACGGCAACGCCCGAGACCTTTTTAGAAAACCGGCACTCATGGCAGATTGTGGTCTCCGACAGCCTCAAGTTGTGCAACTCAGCAATGCATGTGGCCTGCAGTGTACCGCTTTGTTTCCCCATGAATGTGTTGCAGAGCTGGAAGAACAATTGAGGAAGTCCGGCAATTATGGTTGAGCCCAAATTTCTCAGAAAATCTTACTTTATATATATTTAACCTTCTTGATATGCCCACCCATGCAACAAGTTTCATCCTGTTTTTATCGTAGCATGAACTGGAGACCATACTACGATATATTTCACAAACTAACGGTGACCCACTTTAGAGAGTTCCACAACAGTGTAACAAAGCCTTCTTGGCAGACATTCGAAAAGGATCGTTTCCTGCCGCTGGAAACGATGGCCCCTACTATTGCGAAATAAACAAGAGAAGTCAAATACATTGATTCTATCTTTTCTTTGCAATACATCGTCATTAGCGATACGAAGAATCGTCACTGATCTATGATAGCTTAATTGTATATTTCGAAATGACAAAAACTGCTGAGTTAAGGATTCTTCTCAAACGTATGTTAATTTTCGAAGAAGATTATTAAAAATTGCTGGGCGCTATAAGACTTGAGAATAAAGTGCAAGAGATGTGAGGACGGTAAAAGAAGCCTGCCTAAGGCGTCTCGACCGATTCTGGTTCTGGGGCTCAATCAACCACGATCCATCAAATTGGCGAAAATGCTGAAACGCATCGACAATACCTATCAATACCTTGTAGATGTATTAATAATTCCGATTGGCTATTCTTCTTTGTTTATTTTAAATTTGCACATTATTCACTTTGCCGGAAAGTGATGATTTCCCGGCCAAAAATTCTAGAGCCTTGAAGGAGGATGGACAATGTTGAGCAAAAAAGGATTATTTTTATCAGTGCTTGCCCTGGTATTTCAATTATGGGTGACCTGTGCGCTGGCTGGGGATTTGGATAAGTTCTCCGGCCTTGAGGGAACCCTTGATATTGCCGGCGGCACGGCACATATCCCTGTCATGAATGAAGCTGCCCAGCGTATCATGACCTACAACCCGAAAATCAGAATTACAGTGGCCGGCGGCGGCACAGGTATCGGTGTACAAAAGGTCGGTCAAGGGCTTGTGGATATTGGCAACACCGGACGCGCTCCCTCAGAAGAGGAAATAGCTAAATTCGGCCTGAAATCCTTCGATTTTGCTATTGATGGTGTGGCACCTATCGTACATCCGGACAATCCAGTCAAGAGCCTGACGACCCAGCAAATCAGGGATATATTTGCCGGTCGTATCACTCGTTGGAGCGAGGTGGGTGGACCGGATGCAGCCATTCATGTCTACAGCCGGGAAGAAGCCAGCGGCACCCATGAGGTTTTCTGGAAAAAACTGTTGAAGAAGGAAGCCGTGGTCGGTACGGCAAACGTCATCCAGTCCAACGGGGCTATGAAAGTTGCGATTTCGCAAGATGGCAACGCCATAGGATACATGAGTATCGGCCATATTGATTCGAGTGTGAACCCTTTGGATGTGGACGGAGTCACACCGTCACAGGAGACCGCCATCGATGGGAGCTATCCAGCAGTGAGACACCTGTTCATGAACACCAAAGGGGAACCCACCCCCCTGGCCCAGGCGTTCATTGATTACATCCTGAGCGAGGAAGGAGCGAGCATCATCGGAACGTCTGGATATATACCAGTCCAATAAGTGATGCTCTCTCGACTTTCATGAATTCCGAAAAGTGGATTCGCCGTCTGCTCTGTGCCGCCGCGTTGGTCTCCATAGCGGCGGCTTTTTGCATTTTACTGGTTCTAATCTACCTTGTTCTACCTTTGATCTCTTCCGGCCGATTGGGAACTGTCCTGTCCTGGCAGTGGCTGCCGTTCCAAGGCAAATTCGGCATCCTGCCCATGGTCGTCGGTTCGCTCCTGCTCTCTGTGGGAGCTCTGATTATAGCCACTCCGCTGGCCGTTGGCGTTTCCTGCTTTGTGCAGGTCCTGGCGCCTGACCGAATCAAAGGGTTGTGCCTGGCAGTGGTACATTATATGACGAGCATTCCCACAGTTATTTACGGATTCGTGTCGGTATTTCTCCTCGTTCCGCTGATGCGGCATTGGTTTGATCGGGGTACGGGCTTTTCCCTGATGACGGCTATGATTGTGCTGACACTGCTCATTCTACCAACCATTGTGCTGGTTTTTCAGGCGACGCTTCGCGAAGTAGACCGAACGGCTCGGGTAACCTGTGCCGCACTTGGTTTTTCCAAACCTCCCTATATCCGTCATGTCCTTCTCCCATTGTCCAGGCGCGGATTGATGGCAGCTGTAATCCTGGGGTTCGGCAGGGCCGTGGGAGATACGCTTATTGCTCTGATGCTTGCCGGGAACGCTCCGGTAATACCGGGCTCTCCAATGGACTCCATTCGATCCCTGACCGCGCACATCGGCCTTGTTGTCGCCACAGATAGCCAGAGTACTTTTTATCATTCGGTTTTTGCCTCCGGCCTGATCCTGTTTGTGATCATGATCCTCATCAACCTGGCCCTCCGTAAACTGGGTAGTTCTTTAACGCCATGAACTCTGTACAAAAACTAAAACTTGCCGATATTACAACGATCGTTCTCTGTTGGAGCGCCGCCTTGGGCACGGGTTTTGCTGTCTTGGGAGTTTTGGGATTTTTGGTCTATCGGGGATCCGGGACCCTGGGGCTGGAATTGTTTTTCGGACAAACTTCATTTTGGGACGCTGTAATCGGAGCCAGCCCGGTCTTTGACGGACTCTGGCCGGCCTTGGCCGGAACCCTGATCCTCGTTGTGCTGTCCTGCGTGATGGCTGTTCCTGTTGGTATAGCCGGAGGTATTTACCTCTCCGAATACGCCACCCGGCGATTCCAAAACGTCGCAGGATTCGCTGTGGATCTGATGGCCGGTATCCCTTCCATAGTTATGGGGTTATTCGGTTTCAGCATGATTGTGGTCCTGCGGCATACGTTTTTCCCCACAGCCAGGACCTGCCTCCTCCTGGCTGCGGTATGCATCGCCTTGCTGATCCTGCCCTATCTGGTGCGCACAACCCAGAATGCCCTGTCCGGTCTCCCGGAACAGCTGCGTCTGCTTGGACCAAGCCTGGGATTCAGTACTTGGCAGAATACGCGCCATGTCTTGCTGCCGGCTGCGGGGCGAGGAATTCTCAGTGGCGTGATCCTGGCTATGGGTCGAGCCGCTGAAGACACGGCGGTGATTCTCCTTACAGGCGTGGTAGCTCAAGCCTTCTTGCCTCGCAGCTTATGGGACAAATTCGAGGCCCTGCCTTTTCGGATTTATTATCTGGCTGCGGAACACCGCTCAGCCGCGGAACTGGATCAAGCGTTCGGCGCAGCTCTCGTTTTACTTATGCTCACCGGTACCCTGTTCTGTCTCGCCTTCCTTATTCAAATAACCATGGAGCACCGCTGGAAAAAATAATGGCCCTTCAAGAATCCATTCTGGAAATGCACGATGTGACAGTTCGTTTTGCCGACAAGATCGTTTTAAACGAGATAAACCTGCGCCTTGGTTCGGGTGAATTGGTTACGATCGTTGGATCTTCCGGGTCCGGCAAGACAACTCTGCTGCGGGCTGTGAACCGTCTTAACGAAGAAAGCCCCAGGTGTGTAACACAAGGCCTGGTCCGCGTCCGATGGAGGAATACATGGCAGGACTGTTATGCAAAAAATATTTCCCTGACCGATCTGCGGCTGCGCGTGGGCACGGTTTTCCAACACCCAAATGTCCTGCCGTTTTCTATTTACAAAAACCTCATGCTCCCCTTACGCGTCTCTTTAGGCCTGGATAAGGAGGAATCGGAACATCGTATTCAGCGAGCCTTGAAGGATGTCTGGCTTTGGGACGAGGTCGAGAATAGGTTAGGGGACAACGCCCTAACGCTATCCGGTGGTCAACAGCAGCGACTTTGTTTAGCCCGGGTGCTGGCACTGGAGCCCTCAATTCTGCTGCTGGACGAGCCCACAGCCTCCCTGGACTTTAAAGCAACTCAGAAAATCGAGGCGTTGTTCCGGACGCTCAAGGACCGCTATGCCATCCTGGCCGTGACCCACAGCCTCAGTCAAATGTACCGCCTGGCGGATCGGGCTTTGGTCCTGCGCGACGGAACAATGGTCGCTGAACTCTCCCGCGCAGATTTGGATAACAAGGAACAATCTAATAGACTTTTGGAAAATTTTTTTTAGGGTTTCCTACTGTAATGCTGTCGTAAAGATGCCATTTGTCAAAAACAGGCGTATCTAGATTTTCAAAATTTCTCAGTCTTATCGTAAAGCGTCAGAGTAAAAACCGTACCGGTACCTTCTCTGGTGGTACCGACGCTCACCGTGCCCTGATGATGTTCGATAATGGTCCGAACAATATAAAGTCCCAGACCCAGATGCGGGCCGGAGCTCGTTTGCTGCCCTTTTTGTTGTCCCTTTTGTTGTCTATAGGAGACCATGGAATTAAATATCTGGCTTTGCAATTCTTCCGGAATGGTTGGGCCCTGATTGATAACCGTCAGGGTTATTACGCCGTCATTTTGGGCAAGGGAAATCTCTATGGGAGTTCCCGGGCGATGAAAAGAGACGGCGTTTTCGATCAGTTTGTCGAGCATTTGCCGGATACGGGCCGGGTCGCCATGGAGAGTAACCGGATCGGCAGGTTTATCAAAAATTAACTCTGTCTCCGGAAAGGCCTGACGCCAGCTGTGGGTGAGCCACATGTCGATTGCGGTATCAAGCAAAAAATCCTCTTTGAAATCTCGGCCGATAGCTTCCTGCAGATTGGTAGCATCACGCACCGTGGTAAGCAGGGCTTCCAGCCTGGCCACGTCTTCCAGAGCCCAGTTTAGATATTCGGTGAGATGCTTTGGCGGATTGTCCATCTCTTTAGCCATGTTTTTGAGTGAGGCAGAGATTCCTGCCAACGGCGTTCGCATTTCATGCTCAAGATTATCGGCCATCTTTTCACGGTATTCCGTTTGTATTTTCAGCTGGTTAAGCATGGTCGTCAAGGTCCGGGAGAGATCGCCTATTTCATCCCTGGAGGAAATAGGCACTATGGTCGACCGGATCTGCCCGCTTTCGCTGATGGCCGATGCGGCCTGGCTGCCCAATCGGCGAATCCGGGAAGAAAGACGCGAGGCAAAGAAAATAAGGCCGATTCCGCCAAAGCTGAAGACAAGGATGGTGAGGGTTAGGGATTCCTCAATCAATTTATTTTGCAGGGCTAAAATAGAATTGGTTGTCTGCTCAACCACCACTGCACCGACGATTGCATCCTGTTCCTGCAGGGGAGTAATGGCGGCCATGATCTCGACCTGTCCGTCATTGATGGCATAGCTGGTGACGCTCGATATTCCCTGCAACGCCTCTTTAATTCCTTTGATATCAAGGGTGGAGGGTTGTGCCTTCTGTTGGCTGAACTCTGTTACAAAGGATTGGGTGAAGAACCGATAGAGAGGAGCTAGGAGATCGTAGATAGACGAGCTGATGGCGGTGAGCATGGATGTATCAGTGTCGGGAAAAATCTTTTCGTCGGCCAGGCTGCCAAAACTAGCCCGCACCCTGCGGTTGGTATCGACGATCATTACCCGTGAATGGGGACGGTCAAGAGATTTTAAAATTTCTTCAATTGCTCCGGACGGTGAAAGTACCCAGCCAAGATCCTCGCGTTCCTCGGAAGTGGCGGTGCCGATCAATGTTTCGGTTTTTCTTCCAACCGGGTCATCGACATCGGCGATGGCAAAAGACAGTTTCTGTCCGACCATATCCTTTGGCATCCTGATTTCCAGGGTGTATCCCCCGGCAGACTCGACCCACATTCCCTGGATTTTTGGTTCCATCTTCAAAGGGAGAGTCTCTTC
>JBHEOR010000088.1:328-11339 GCA_046260685.1 Desulfopila sp. | reverse complement strand
GGTATATGTAGACATTGTGACGTCACAGCATTGCAAGAGATTCGCTTTGTCCCGCATCTTCCTTAGTTATTTTTTGGTTATAGTTCAATTACCATGCCAGACTCTTCGCTATGGTTCCTTCGATACCAACAATCGCCAACTAAAGTGTGGCAGAAGAATTCACACATGTTACAGCCTGTCGATGCAATCAACAGCTTTTCAGAAACAGGGTGGTTGTCCGATAGTGCAGGACAAATGAGGTAATAGTGGCGTAATGTTTTGATGGCTCTCTTCAGCACGGAAGTATAAGCGATACCAAAATCGTACCCCTGCTTTGCCAGGATTCGGCCGGCTTTTTCCGATTCTTTCCTCCCCTTCTCGCTGAGCGGCACATCCGTCCAGCCGGTGAAGCGATTTTCCTTATTCCAGCTACTTTCTCCATGCCTGAGTAAGACAATTTTTTTCATCTTCATGGTTGTTACCTAAAGCGGGCTAACGCCCGCAACCCAAGGGCTGTAATACCCTCCTACAACAGAGGGTACTCATTTCAGTGCCCCCTTGAGGGGTATAAGTACCTTGAAACAGATTGACTTCTTGCAAAAAAACAAGAATTCAATCTGTAAGGTACTAAAGTGACTTGCAAAGTACTTAGATCCTCGAGCTGTCCGGCATGATCGGACTTATCAAAATGACAAACAAACAGCTCGGGAGTTTTCTGCATTCCATAGGCTTCTCCTTGATTTGATGAAGCGCTTGGATGGTGTGGTCATGGATATGCAATTCTCAGACCAGATCTTAGACCAATTCCTAGACTAATTTGAAGCAAGAGAGGTATCGAACTGAATTGACGAATGGCATATACTTAAATGGCACACATCCTGCTAGGCTTTTTCCTGGGATATGTGCCGTACTCAATGATGACCTTGAGGTATTAATGATCACTTTGAGGTATAATTCGATTTCAGGTTTTGACTTCGACATAAAGATACCGGAATGAATTATAAAGGAAGGAATTTTGAAAGTTATCTGGGCGATAGTTTTATTTTTTTACGTTTCTTCTGCTCAGGCCGAAGAACTGAGCCTCAAAAAGGCGCTGGAGCTAGCTGAAAAAAATGCCACGGAATTGCAACTCTTGCATGCCGAACATGCCCTTGCAACAGCCACCCACCAGCGCACTGCTCAGGCATTTCTGCCGAAAATTTCCGTCGATGCCACTTGGCTGCGGGCAGATTCCTCCATGATCAATGATATTCCGGTTCCTTCACTCAGCCTGCCGCCACGCATTGTCTATCGGGATTATGGCCCGGTGGACGGTACGATCAAGGGAATCCAGATGATACAGCCGGTGTTCAATGCCGATGCCTTCAAAGCTCGTAAACAGGCCGCCAGAGGAGTTGAAGGCCGCCGTCTAGCGTATCGGTGGGGTAAGCAGCTGATGCGTTTTCAGGTAGCCGGACATTATTATGCCGTTGCCGTTCGTCAAGCCGATGAAAAAGCCGCCCGTATGGCGCTGAAGGCCGCGCAGGAGGCCTGGGAGGTGGCGGATGCCGCCTATCAGGAAGGCTTGGTTGCAAAACTGGATGTAGTAAGGGCTGACGCGGAGATGGCGGCGGGCAGGGCGCGTGTCGACATCGCTGAATCGGATGTGCGGGAGGCTTGGGTGGATTTTGCAACACTGCTGGGTCTGTCACCCCAGGATCAAGTAGTTTTAGTCAATGATTTTCCGGAACCGATCCCACCGCTAACAGAGCCGGTGTCATCGAAAAAACGCAGTGATCTTCTGGCACAGGAAGCAAAACACGAAGCCGCTGCAGCCGGTCTGGAAAAGGCAAAAGCCGGGTGGTTGCCCAGTGTCAACCTGCTGGCCCGTCAGCAGTGGGTTGACGGGGATGAGCCGTTTGACCTGTACGCAGACGGCTGGATGGTGGCACTGCATCTGCAATGGACACTGTTTGACGGGTTTGGACGACAAGGCGAGATTGGCGAAGCCCGTGCCCAAAAAGTTTTGGCGCATATTGAAGTGGAAGCGGCCCGTCGTGCGGTAGCCCGGGAACAGGAACTGGCCATCAGTGACTGGCGGGCGACCTGGTCTGCCTGGCAGGCATCAGGCAAGGCACTGGAAGCTGCAGCCACTGCCCTGACACTAGCTCATCGGCAATACGAAGAGGGCTTGGGGAACATGATCGATCTGCTCGCCACCCAGGCCAGCCTTTACCAGCGCCGCCTGGAATACAGCCGGTATCGATATAATGTGCTGCTGGCATCTATGAACTATTACCTGCGTTATGGAAAGGATCCGTTAAATGCCTTGCCAGGGAAATTTAATGAAGACAATTGACCGCAAATCTCACCTCTTTTTTCATTTTTTAGTGTGGAGCCTGCTGGTTTTGACGGGTTGTTCCGAATCCGAAAAGAACGACACTGCGCAGAAGCCTCCCCTGGAAGAACCGATGGAAGTGACGGTTTCGGAAATACAGCCATGGCAAAAAGGTTCAATCCGTCATTTTCCCGGCGTGGTGCGTCCGGGCCGACGTGCGGTGCTCAGCACCCGGGTAAACGGAACGATCCGGTCAATCCGTGTTCAAGCCGGAGATCAGGTAACCGCAGGTGATCTGCTGGCGCGCGTTGAGTCCCGGGATTTAGAAGCGGTCATTGCTGCCGCCCAGGAGCAACTCAAAGCCGCGGAAGCTGCTCATGATCAGGCAATGCGGGATGTCGGCCGCTTACAAAGACTTTACCAAGAAGACTTAATTGCCCGAAATCGTCTGGAACGGGCCCGGGTAAAGCAACAGGAAATTGCGGCAAATGTCGAAAAAATCCGGGCTGAACTGGATGTTCAGCGGATTAACCGCGGTTATGCTCATATCACTGCCCCATTTATCGGCATGGTCAGCGAAGTGGTTATGGATGAAGGATCATTTACCGGGCCGGGACAACCGGTGTTGGTCTTAGAAGATCGATCAACCCTGCGAATCGATGTTCCAGTTCCAGCAAAAGTTGCCGACCGGTTAGCCCCTGAAGAGGAGTTGTTCGTCGTCAGCCCATTACTGAGTGAACCCCTGGCGGCCAGTTACGTGGCGATTGTACCGGCACTGGAAGGCGCTTTGGCCGGTCAGATATTGCGGCTTTCCGTCAAAACTCCGCCGCCGGCGCTCCTGCCCGGCCAGGTGGTTGATGTGCTGCTGAAAAGGACCGCCAAAAAAGAGAGCATGGCATTGCCTGAGGCGGCATTGGTTCGTCGCGGCCAGCTGACCGGAGCCATGGTGCTTGCACAAGAGAAAGGAAAATCTTTTGTGCATCTGCGCTGGATCCGTACGGTTGCCGGAGAACCCGGAGAAAATGACTTTATTCCGGTTTCTCAAGGGCTTAAAGCCGGAGAACTCGTCGTGTTGAATCCTTCTCCGGATTTACGGGAGGGTCAACAGGTCCGGCCGGTGCGGGAGTTTCACTGATGGATCAACTTGGCTTGGCCGGACGCATTGCAAACCGTCTTCTGGATTCCCCACTGGTTCCCCTGTTTGTGCTGGCATCTTTAATTCTTGGCATTTACAGCCTGCTGGTGACGCCCCGGGAAGATCGTCCCGATATTGATGTTCCCACTGCCGTGGTGATGATTCCCTGGCCCGGCGGGGGGGCGGAACGTGTTGACGACCAGCTGGCAAGGCGCGCCGGGACCTGGATTCGTCAGTTATCGTCAGTGACGGAAATGCACAGCAGTAGTACGGATCATGCCGCATTGCTGACAGTGGAATTTAAAGCGGGAACGGCAGAAACCACCGCTTTTGCAGAGCTTGAAGAATTGTTCAGTGTCCATGCGAGCCACCTGCCGGTTGGTGCCGGTCCTCCCCGCATTGACACCTTCGGGGAGGAGCGCCTGGTCATGTTCATGGCCACTCTAAGCAGTAAAATTCACTCTCCCGAACAATTGGAACAGATAGCCGGGGAATTGTCCGCCCGGCTGGAATCCGTAGCGGGTGTGCGCAGCGTTAGACGGCACGGCGGGGATCAGCAGGCTATAGAAATATTGCCCCGGCTCGAGGAGATGGCGGTCTACGGCATATCCCTTCATCAGATGGCGGAAGCGGTGGCCGGAGCGGGCCGGCAAATACCGCTTGGTTTTTTAGAAAGCGCACCGGTGGCAGCCATGCAGACAGGGACGGATATCGGCAGCCGCGAAAAGCTGGCCCGTATTCCCGTCGGCCAGGGACCTGCGGGACCGGTATATCTTGAAGATGTGGCGGATATACGAAATGGCACGGTACACAGGAACCGCGCGGTCCTGAACTGGCAGCACGGTCAGTCCACAGCCTATCCGGCAGTCACACTCGCACTGACGACCCTGTCCGGCAAAAATGTTGCAGATGTGACACGCCGGATAACTGAGCGAATGGCGGAGTTAAAAACCGAACTGGTACCGGCCGGCGTACAATTGTCCATTTCCTTTGATGCGGGCATAGAAGCGACGCAAAGGGTTTACAACGTGCTCAGCCAACTGCTCACCGGCACCCTTATCGTGGTGGGGATCATCTGGCTTGGTCTGGGCTGGCGGGCGGCCATCATTATTGCCCTGATGATGCCATCGTCACTGGCCATTGTCCCGTTCATTTACAACCAGTTCGATTTTACCCTTAATCCGGTCTCGATAGCGGCAATGATTCTGGCTATCGGCATACTTTCCGACGATGCCGTAGTGATGCTGGAAAACATTAGTCGTCAGTTTCGCAACGCCGGGAAAAAAAGCCGGGAGCTGACCGTTAAGGCCGTGAATGAGGTGGGCAATCCCACGATCCTTGCCGATCTGCTGGTCGTGGCGACACTGTTGCCGACCGCCTATATCACCGGAGAAATGGGCCAGTATGTTCGTGCCATACCGGTAGGTGCATCGGCGGCCGTGATGTTCTCCCTGCTGGTTGCGCTCACGATTACGCCTTATTTTGGTTTTAAGCTCCTGGAAGTCGATACGTCTGCCCGCCGCAGCAATACTTCCGGCAACGGTGCGCAGGAAGCAGCGGCATCAGAAAAAAGATACGCCCGATTTTACCGGGCCTTACTGCACCCCCTGATGGCCCATGGTATTCTGCGCTGGATTTTATATCTGGCCCTGTTCATCCTTCTGATCGCCAGTTTTTCCATGGTGGGCCTGCGCTGGGTCCAGGTCGGATTGACACCGTTGCTTGATCGTCAAATTTTTGTTGTGGATGTGGAAATGCCGGCCGGTGCCACGCTGACCGAAACACTGACGGCAACTTCAGCCGTGAGCCGAAAGCTTCGCGAACTCCCGGAAGTAAAATCTTTGACAGTGTATGCGGGTACGCAGGCGCCATTTATTTATCCGCCCTCAGGAATACAGGTTCCTGAAAACCTACCACCGCATCGTGCCAAACTGCATGTAGAGATGGTGCCGGATCAGGAACGCCGGCGACTCAGCTATGAGGTCAGTCGGGAGGTGGCGCATCAACTCGACGATTGGCTGGCACCTTATAATGGCAAAGGTTATATCGGCCGTATCCCTTCCGGGCCTTCCAGTGACC
The DNA here is from genome assembly GCA_046260685.1 of Desulfopila sp. Lineage (GTDB taxonomy): Bacteria > Desulfobacterota > Desulfobulbia > Desulfobulbales > Desulfocapsaceae > Desulfopila_A. The sequence goes on along the minus strand of JBHEOR010000088.1, from coordinate 5,829 downwards.
GAGCTATTACTGCGGAAATTTACGGTCCGGATGCCGATGCCCGACAGGCTCTTGCAGATCGAGTTGAACGCTGGCTTGGCACTCAGCCCGGTGTGGTGGCTACCGAACAATTCCCAAAAGATCCCTTAACACTTCTCAATCTTTCGGTGGACCCCCAGCGCGCTGCTACCCGCGGCGTAATTCCCGCGGAGGTGATACGGACACTTTTTCTGGCAGTAGAAGGCCGCCCGGTGACGGACTGGCCGGTTGCCGGTTCCCGTGAGCCGGTTCCCGTGATTCTGCGCCTGGATGAAACCCGGCGTGACACTGCTAAATCCCTGAAATCGATTTATGTTCCAGGCGTCCAAGGTCAACCAGTGCCATTGGAAGAACTGGTTAATTTTGATCAGCAACCCGGAAATCCGGTGCGGTATCGTCGGAATTTGCTGCCCATGATCACGGTGGTAGCGGATATAGACCGATCTGTTGCGCAACCATTGACAATACTGTCGGCGGGCGGCAGGGGCCTTCATGCAGAAGGTGACAGCCAACCGATTGCCATCCGTTGGCTGTCACCACCCGAGAATACGGCAGACCCGCAACTTTACTGGTCCGGTGAATGGGAAATGACGCGTGATGTTTATCGGGATCTGGGTACTGCCGGTGCTGTGGTGATGCTGCTTATTTATCTGTTGCTGGCCGGCTGGTTCAGTTCCTATACACTGCCGTTTCTGATTATGCTGCCCATTCCCCTCATTTTTATCGGCGTCATACCGGCCCACTGGATCTGGGGCATCAACCTGGTGGGTACCGGGGTTCTGGGCATTATCGCCCTGGCGGGCATTGTGGCCCGGAATTCCATCCTCCTGGTGGATTTCATAAAACATCGTGAAAATGAGGGAATGGCGTTGAAAGAGGCCGTACTGCAAGCCGGTGTGCAGCGCACCCGACCCATTCTGCTGACAGCTGCCACCGTAATGTTTGGTAGTGGTGTGCTGGTGTTTGAGCCGTCATTAAAACCGCTGGGACTGACCCTGGCAAGCGGGGTACTGATTTCAACCCTGTTGACGCTTGTGCTTATTCCGGTACTGTATTTTCACGTTCACCACAATAAATGATTTCAAATTCACTTTATATGAAACACTTTTTAATCGATATCATGAATGGGGCAATTATTGGGAAGGACCCTTAACCTGGGGACATTACCCCTATCCCCATTTACTGCTACGTTCTTCTAAGCTGCATAAAGAAGTCTCCGATATCGAGGTTCATTCTCATCTCAGGTCAGCCCAAGAGGTGCGCGGATATTCCATAAAGGCAACCGACACGGATATCGGCCACATCAAGGATTTTATTCTGGACGAGGAGACATGGATTATACGCTATCTGATTGTTGATACCGGTAACTGTTTACCGGGCGGCAAGAAAGTGATCATTCCCCCTCAGTGGGTTGAGGTCATCACCATCGCAATAGATTCGACAAACCCATCGGGGTTGCGTCCCTTTCACGGCGTTTCCATAAAGGATCAAGGTGTCCTCGGCCCTGATCTTGGCTGACCCTTTCGGCACTCCGAGATAACTACCGTCATGGCGGTAGATGCCGAGCACGAGCACTCCCTCTTGAGGATCAGGATCTCTTTTCTGAAGTTGAATTTATTTCGGTGGTTGATGGAAAGAAATTTGCTGGAGAATTTGGACAGACGTACAAAGCGATGATTTGTCGCCTCAGGATGCCATCTGGCTGGAGATAATACCTTTGAATACTTCCACCTCCAGGAAACGACACGAAAAACGCATCGGCCACTGGCTGGAGCGCCTAAAGAGGTCCCGACACGTTATGTGGCTGTTTTTCGGCCTTTCGTTTCTGGAAACCATTATTTTGCCAATCCCGATAGAATTCGTTCTTATCCCCTTCATGCTCACCAACCGTCACAGGCTGTGGAAAACTGCCGCCTATGTCACTGCCGGTTGTCTGGCCGCCTCGCTTTTTGGTTATGGCATGGGATACTTTCTCTTTGAAACCGCAGGGGAATGGATAATCAATACAATGAGATGGCAGCAGGGCTATGAAAAATTTCAGAACCTCTTCGACCTACACGGCTTCTTTGCCATTCTCATGGTGGGAGTGGTTCCGATACCTTTTCAAACAGCCATGCTTACTGCCGGAGCTGCGGGCTACCCTGTCTGGAAATTCATACTGGCGGCGACCTTGGCAAGGGGCATACGCTACTTCGGACTGGCCTGGTTGGTATTTGTCTTCGGAGAGCAAGCGGAAAACCTATGGCAGAATTATCGTTTCAGCGTCGGCTTGGGCCTGGCAATCATCGTCGGCGTTCTCTGGGCACTGACACAATGGCTCTCTTCGGCTGTCATCTGAGTATGTCGCCTGCCCCCTGCCCCTTGGCAAACGCAACTTCCGAATCCACTGGCTAAACATTCTTCATTTCCGAAAAAAGATTGGAAGCACTTCCCTGGACGACGTCATCTATACAGTGCGCGAAGGGTGAGGAAGGAGAAATTGGAAAGGAGGACCTGAATGAAGAAGAGGCAGGTTCGGTGTGGCAGTGATACTGTGCATCCATTTTAAACGGCAGGCAGTAGAACAGTAAAGGTTGAACCCTTTCCTGGTTCGCTCTCAACCTGAATTTCTCCTTGATGGTGTTGTTCTATAATTTTTTTGCAGACGGATAACCCAAGGCCCGTGCCTTTTTCTCTGGGTTTAGTTGAGAAGAATGGTGCAAAGATCTGATCTTTTATGTCGGGTGCAAAACCTACGCCGGTATCCTGAATAGTTATAGCAATTCTCTGGTCTTCATAACATGTACTTATCGTAATTACTCCACCGCCTTTCTCTGAACAAGCGTCCTGTGCATTGTTCAACAGATTGAGAAAGACTTGTTTAATCTGATCGGAAACTACTTCGATCTGAGGTAATCCTTCAGCACAGTTCAGTACTGTAGAAATTCTGTTGCGTTTAAAATTACTTTTGTAGAGTAGCAGTAGGGAATGAAGAGAATCATGTAGATCCATTAACGTTCTTTTGCCTGTTGATGGCTGATGAAACTCCCGAAGGCTCTTAATTAAGTTTGCCATCCGTTCATTTTCGGCGATAGCCAAATCCAGCAGCTCTTTATCCTCTTCTTCCACGACGGCTCTGCGCTTCACGCCTTTAAGGACGGTTTTGATACCCTGAAGAGGATTCATCAACTCATGGGCAATGGAGGAGGAAAGTTGACCGATTGCTGATAGTTTTTCGGCATGCAGATACTGTCGATGTGTTTCCTGTAATTCCAGAATACCTTGCTCAACTCTGTTTTCAAGTTCATCATTAAGTGCTTGAAGAGCTTTCTCGGCCCTTTTGCGAACAGTAATATCACTTGCAACCCCAAACCATTCGGTGATTTGTCCGTCCGAATCAAGCAGAGGGACCGCGCGTGAGGATACCCAGCCCAGCGTACCATCCACGCTAAAGACTCGGTGTTCAAACTCGAAAATACTTTTGGTCATTACTGCTTTATTTATCATTTCAATTACTTGCGACTGGTCTTCCGGGTGAATGTATTCCTGCAGCCAATTGGAGTTTGGCTTTATCGTATCTGTGAGAAAACTTCCGCCGCTGAGGCGGCGCATCTCACTCCAGTCCGGATTCATCTGATAAATAACTTCGTTACTGGCCATGATTAAGGTACGAAAACGCCGCTCACTTTCCGAAAGGGCTTCCTTTGCCTGTTCTCGCTCGATATGAAAACGACCGGCGGCCTCAAAAATCTGTTGATCCAGCGCTTCATTAAAACGAATCAAATCGTAGGTATTGACTGATGTAGAAGGATTATGCTCATTCCACAAACGAAGAACAGTTGCCCGTAGAAACCGATATTCGGCAATGATGTCAATAAGTAGGAAATCGGTGTAAAAGCGATCCAGACCATGTTTTTCAGCGAAACTGATATTTATTGATTTCGGATCTTGACCTATGGATTTTTCACGTTGCTCATACTTACTCTGTGGCGAATCAAGATCTTCGACGATATCACTGAGTAGATATTCGGTATGATCGCGTAACGCCTTCTTGTCGAGATCGCCCGATTTGGGTTGAATTGAGTGGGTGAATTGTTCCCATTCCTGAAGAATGGTTTCGAGATTATTCCTAATGAATTCAGCAATCTTCATAAAATTACCCACACTTACCCTTTGTGTTATCTTCTAAGCTGTTCGCGCGCTCATTATTTTTTTTGCATAATAACCTAAAAAATTCTATCAGTTAACAGATATAGAATCATCCGACAAGATGTATATCTATGACAAAAAAAGAAAAAACGCTAGATCTTTATTTGGATCAGTGAGACAAATGTAATGCTACTCCAACCCAGCATTCTGTTGTCTATTTACGATTTCTCAAATACCGTGCTGAAACCCCGGTTTGATTTCTTGAGTAATCAGGCAGTAATATTGCATGTGCTAAGTACAAAAATAACGCAAGCGCGGCCGGCTTAACGCCTGAGCTGCCGAATACAAAAACCATCGGTTTTTTTGATCCGGATGAGCTTATTACCGTCCTGCACCTGGGAATCGCCAAAGTGCATCTGAAAAGTCCGGCACTGGGGCCGAAGCTGCGGCCTTTATCAAATTGATGGTCAGAGCCGCTCTCTTTTTGTATCGTAGCAATGTCCGATCATAACGGACTGTGTCCAGTGGTGCAAGACTGGCAGGAAAAAGCTGCAAAAATAAGTTCATGGTTTATTTCATGAGAGGTCAAATTTTATTGAAATCAAGCAGATGCAGTAGCGTATTCACAGGAGTCGTAACAGCGTAATTCTATGGCAACAACAAAAAAAACACTTTTGAGGAGAATTTTCCATGAAAGGCAAAGGATACCACGAACATCGTCCATAGCCTGCTGGAAAATCAACATTGATGAATCAGATTCGAATGTGGAAAATCAATACCTGTCTGTTTAGATAGTGTCGAAAAGGATAATAGTCGGACTATCCAGGCAACTATTCCCCTGCAAGAAGACATCAAGGAGTTCCATATTTCAAAAAAAAGGTGCATTCACCTCAATCTGCTGTCACGGCATGGCGAGAGGCTCTGGCCCCCACGGCAAAGCTCAGCATTCCCGACACCACAACACAGTGCGTGAGGAAGGCGACGGCCTTATCGTCGGTTCAGGAATTCTGCCGCAATGGCAGGGCGGTGCAGAGCCGCTTCATTTCGGACCTGCGCCGACCCTCTTCGGCGTTGCGGATGTGCACTTCAACACCAAAGAAGGAGATGCTGTGCTGGAATTCAGTCTTGATTCGTCAGGCGCCGCAAGCCCGCCGGAATCAATCATCGTTGATGTTCCCGGTTATGAAAAAATCGAAACCCGGGAAATTGACCGACAACAATTCAGGCTGCTGGAGCTGTAAGAGATGAACATCTGCATGTTTACTAACACCTATCTTCCCCATGTGGGCGGGGTGGCCCGCTCAGTCCATTTCTTCGCCGAAGATCTGCGGGAAAAAGGCTACAATGTGCTGATT
>JBHEOR010000088.1:0-318 GCA_046260685.1 Desulfopila sp. | reverse complement strand
CCAACGTTTTCCGACATAGATGAGTCGACTGAGGACCACAACACTCTTCTTCGAGTTCCGGCAATTCAGAATTTCAACGGCAGCGATTTCTCGGTCCGCATTCCCATTCCCTTTTTTATTGATGAAAAGATTGATGAGTTCAACCCGGATGTAATCCACAGCCATCATCCTTTTCTTCTTGGAGATGCAGCCATAAGAGCGGCATACCGACGAAATCTTCCTCTGGTTTTTACCCACCACACGCTCTATGAGCAATATACTCATTATGTCTCTGCAGACTCAGAGGTCATGAAACAGCTCGCTATCAACCTCTCCACG
>JBHEOR010000087.1:0-11377 GCA_046260685.1 Desulfopila sp. | reverse complement strand
GATGCCGGTCTGTCGGTTTTTATTCGGAAGCCGATTGCTTGTGTCGGTCACGTAGCAGCAGCAAATGTTCACGTATCTCCTGGAGATTTTTATGCTGCCACCAGCGACCGTTGTCGAATACACCGTAATCGGTACCGCCCATGGCGCTGGCCAACCGGGTCGAGTTGCCAAAAAACAGCCACTGTTCCGTCCATTTTATCTCAATCACTTCGTCAAAGGGGTTGTCACCTTTGGCCAGTCCTTCTTCCCAGGCCTCGGTTATCATCCGCGTTGCCTGAAGTGTCATGTGATTCGTGCCGGCGATTGTGGTTTCGAGACCGTCAAAATGGCCATCAACCCATTGGCGACTGTGACAGCCGAGACAAACCCGAGCCATGGTCTCTTGTCGGGCAGCCATCTCCTCGGCATCGATAAGAAACTCGCTTACAGGCTCTCCGTTCAGTTCCGTTGGCAGGTGCAAGCCGGCCGAGTTGATGATGGGCGTGGTGTCCGCTGCAAGCGGGTGGGGGTGTGCGTATGGCAGCCCGAAAAGACGCCATGGAAGACGATCGTTCATCCGGTGTGTTCGTTCGGCCAATACTTCGCCTTCCTCGTCGACCACCAGGGATATATGGCAGGTTGCACAGGTCGGAGCAGTAAAATCGGTACCGATTGTCCAGGGGACCGCCTCGTAATTCCATTTTTTATCGATAGATTTCTGAATATTGCCATGAACGCTGACAGAGTACACCTTGTAGGCTGGAACATCCGGTCCCTTGTGACACTGTGAGCAGGTGTAGGGTTTACGGGCGACCTCGATCGAATACTGATGCCGGGCATGACATGGAGAACAAGATCCGAGCGTACCGTCCGGATTCACTCGTCCGACCCCGATGTTTGGCCAGTTCGTAAGAGTCGGAAAATCCATCTCACCCATACTGGTCTCCCGGGTCTCTGTACCGGTTATCTTCACCTCGGTGCCATGGCAAGACAGGCAGGAATCGGCATTGTTGGCCTCATTACTGCCATGATAATTGATGACACCGTTGCTATATTCATGGAGACCGTTAGCCACATCGACCATCTTCATGTAGAGAGGATTACCCATCAGATTCCCAAATGCCTGGCTCATCAGGTTTTCTCCGTACTCCTCAACCTCCACTGGGTGACAGGTTGCACAATCGGCAGGCGATACCACGGTATGGATGGTGTAGCCATTATGCTCGAAGCTCCCTGGATGTGCGGCGGCATTCATGCTATGGCATTCCGCACAGCCGACTGCTGTTTCTGCAAGGCTATCAGTCACCTTCACCGCAGATATCCTGCGCTCCTGGGCCTTCTTTGCCATGCCCAGGGCCGGGCTCACCTGGGAATGCCGACTATTTTTCCAGTCGGCAACGATACCCGGCGTCACTAGCTCATGGCAGGCGAGACATCCCTCGGTGTCCTCACTGTTCTGCACGGCTAGTAGTTGAGACGGAAATACTACGAATACGGCGATGAGCGTCAATATTATTCTCATGATGACCTCCTGGTAGCTGTTGGCTGGTGCGGTTAGCAAACAATTGCAGTTGCCCTCTTCTTTCTTCTTAACATTTTCGTAAGAATAAATCCATACCGCTCATTCTCTATACACAGGCAAAATGCCGGAGTCTTGCGGATCAATCCACTGCGACACAGGATGGACCGCTCAAAACACGAACACCGGCGGCTTTGACCATCTGCCTGAGCATGGGTTTGAACATCAACGAGTGGGATGGGGCGATAATCCACCAGTAGACCCTGCCCCAGACCCCACGTGGGACAAAACTCGGGGTCATGCGCAGTTCAGTACAGCCGTCCGACAGAACCTGGATCCGGAACTCCAGAAAGGCTTCGCCCGGGGCAAGCATCTCGGCCCGAAGCAGGAGACGGCGATGTTCCTCAACCGCCACCACGCGCCAAAAATCCAGGTGGTCGCCTATGGCCACCGAATCCACGTGTCGCCGCCCCCGGGACAGTCCCGGGCCGCCCAGAAGTTCGTCCACCAAACCACGCAGGCGCCAAAGGAAGGTACCAAAATACCAGCCGGTATCTCCGCCGATGCGCTTGACCACGTCCCAGGCAAGTTCCGGTGGGCCGTCCAGAGTTATGGAGAAAGTGTCCCGGAAGACCCCGGTCCCGGCTTTGTCCTGCCCCCCGGCCCATTCCGGCAGAAGGGTGGACCCCGCGTCGTAGCAGCTGGAGGCAACCTCGTTCCGATACACCTCTCCCAGAGCTTTGGTGATAGCATCCCGGCAGGAGAGAAGCTTTTGCGGGATAATCTCCCGGATGCGTTCGTCACGGCAAAGGATCTCATTGCGCATGCGTTCCACCAGGGGCCGAATGAGAGCCACGGATACCGGGGTGACCAGGTTCATCCACCCAATGGAAATCTGATGGATGCGCATGGGCAGTACCAGGACGAACCGTTTCGGCAGCCCGGCCTCTTCGGCATAGATGTGGAACAGCTTACGCCAGGCAAGCACCTCCGGACCGCCGATCTCATACACCTGCCCGGCTGTTTCCGGGTGATCCAGGCAGCCGGCCAGATACTCGACCACATTGGCAATGGCGATGGGCTGACACTTGGTATCCATCCAGCGTGGGGCGAACATGACCCGCAGATAGCCGCAAAAGGCCTTGATCATTTCAAAAGAGGCCCCGCCTGAGCCCAGGACCAGAGGCGCACGCAGCTGCGTCACCCTGGCACCACCCAAGGCCAGGATTTCACCTACCTCGTAGCGTGAACGCAGCTGATCCGAGAGATGTTTCGGGTTTCCCAAGCCGGTAAAATGGATAATCCAATCCACACCCGCTTCGCGCGCGGCGTGTACCGTGGAGTAGGCGATGCGCCGGTCGAGGGTGGCGAAATCCTGCTCCCCCGGCCTGACGGAATGGATGAGGTAGAACACCGCCCGGCAACCGCGCATGGCTTCTGTGAGAACTGCGGTGTCCAGAGCATCGGCAACGACGATCTCCAGGTTAGGATGACTCCCCCAGGGCCGACCCTGGATCTTGCTTTCAGAGCGTCCTGCCGCGCGCACCTTCCAACCACGTTCGAGCAGGAGAGGCACCAGTCGTCCACCCACATAGCCCGTGGCCCCCAACACTATTACAGGTCTGGTATCTCGATCCATCTCAGTCCCTTCCCCCGTGGTCGAAGCGGGTAATGTCATCGTCGACAAGAGGACTTTCATCACCATGTACATCTCTCTGCATATAAATTCCCTTCTGTTAGTTGGTCGAAATTAAAGATAGCAGTCATCTGCCTTTATCGAGCCTCAAGTTCAGGCTTCCGCCAAGTAGCCGCTCGATACACCGCAGCAATTACTACCCTTAGAAGTGAAATTTGGCAATATGCTTTTTAAAACGAAGACTTGGAACATAATCAATCAGAAACCAGTCCAAGAACGACAGTCCTTCATCATCAAGCGCATATCTAAAAATATATGCGTTAAACTTTTTGCCTCGAAGGTCATTATCCGACATCTGGTATTGTTCTTTGGCTATGGCTTGCATCTCCGGCAACAGCCATTGTGGTTCATTCCCTGGCGCGGAGCCATCACCAAAGGTACCAACAATTTGTTATACCAGAAAAAAACAGTCTGTAAAAATGTTAGGATTGTTGTCTACCGAAGCCCGATCCACGGCGTAGTAAAACCCCCCCGACCACCGCAGTAGCCGGTGCCACCAGGACAACACCGAAACTACCGACCAGGGTGTGGAGGATCTCCGCCGCCACGTAGCTCATATTAAGGATGTTGACGATCGGCGTTCCCTGGGCCACAAACACCATGAGCAGCGCGGTATAGCCACCGGAATAGGCGAGCAGCAGAGTAGTTGTCATCGTACCAATAACCGCTCTGCCAACCTTGAGGCCGGAGGCAATAAGGGCCTTCCGGGAGATGCGGGGATCGGCGCGGCGAACTTCCTCCATCGAGGCGGCAACATCCATGGCCACATCCATGACCGCGCCTGAAGAGGCGACGAAGATGCCGGCAAAAAGTATCTTGGTCAGATCGAGGTATTCGTAACCCGAATACAACAGGGTTTCGGAAAAGGGCCGGACTGCTCCGTGAATATGAAAAGCAGAGCCGAAGACAACCGCCAGGACGCAGGTGACGGCAATCCCGAGGAAGGAGCCAAGAAATGCGACAATTCCTTTTCGGGTCAAGCCGCCGACCAGAAAAATGATCGCCGCGGCAAGCACCGCCATGACGGCAAGAGACATAAGTATCGGATCGTAGCCCTTGAGAAACAACGGCAACAGCACCTTCCAGACCATGACGATACTGAAGAGAAACGACACCAGGGCTTTAGCCCCGGTCATTCCGGCAAAGAGCAGGAGGATGAGGGCAAAAAGGGCAAAAAGCAGTCCTTCGACATGGAGTCGGTAATGGTCGATGATGTTGGCATGGGCAATCTCCCCCGTCCCAGGATCGATATCGAGGCCAACCAGGGCTGTATCTCCCGGCTGAAAAATCTTATCGAGTTCGAGTTTGCCGATCAGGGTGTTCGAACCATCGACCTCCATCCCGGCAAATTCACCATCGAGTATCTTGATCCTGATCAGCTGCGCCCCTTCGCTGATGAAACTGATCCGCCTTAGCCCGCCATTGTCGACGGTGAGGACTTCAGCTTTGGCCATTACCCCATGCACCGACGGTCTTTCAAAACCGGTGTGCAGAAAACACAGCAGGACGGTCAAAAGGCCGACAATCAATGTGAAAACCGTATCCCTGGACAGCCTGGTGTCATTAACCGGCATAATCCGATCCGACATTCTTCGTAAAAGGGCAAGGGTTTGTTCCATGGTCAATAATCCCGAAGAGTGAGCTTAAAAAAATGACAAAGGACCCAGACGATGTCAATTGGGCTAAGAAAAGTCCTTCGACATCGTCTGAGCAGAAGGTTTGATAAGTCTGGAAAGAGTTAGTTCATAACCACTTTTACCGGAACCTGGATGGCCATGGCCTGACCGAGTTTGCCGAAGATATCGGTGTTGTCGTAATAGCCGGAGAACAGATTATGTCCTACACCGCGGGCAAAGGTGGCAACTGGAACGCCGGTATGGGAGTAAGTGGTCCAGCCGATACCGGCCGACTGATTGAGGATATGGGTGAGGGCCACTGTGAACGGTTCATACGAACCGTAGAGATTGTAGACATTCTCCTGGGCTACCCGCTCAACTTCGTTGCCGAGGCTGCGCCGAAAGGCGCGCTCAAGCATTTCCTTGTCGCCATCGTTCAGCTCCTGATATTTAAGGCCGAAATATTGCTCCACCTCGGGCAGGATATCCAAAAGTTTGGCGTTGTCCTTGGTGTGGATCTTTTTGTAAGGGCCAAGCACCTTGTCGTTGAAGGCGTGGAAGGATCCCTTCTGCAGACCGATCTTGTCGAAAAAGGTCGAATACTTGGTTCCGGAAAAACCAATGGTCATGCCACCGGTCTCATGGTCGCCGGTGACAACGATCAGGGTCTCGTCCGGATGGGCGTCAGCGAATTTCACCGCCTGGACGACCGCATCGTCAAAGGCTAAGGTGTCCTTGATAGCCGCGGCGGCATCGTTGGCATGGCATGCCCAATCGATCTTGCCGCCCTCAATCACCATGAAGAAGCCATTCGGATTGTCCAGCAGCTCGATACCCTTGCGGGTATAATCGGCAAGGCTTAAATCATCTGGAGCCCGGTCCATGTCATAAGATAAAGCCGATGAATCCTGCAGAACAGCGTTGTAGGCAAGGACCCTGCCTGTCCCTGGTTTCAAAGACTCGAAATCGGACTTGCTGTCCACCACGGTGTAACCGTTGTTGCGTGCCAGATCGATGATATCCGCATCCCCTTCCTTTTTGCCCTTCTGGGTCAGTCCGCCGCCACCGAAATAATCGAATTCGGACTCGGTGAGTTGAACTGCGATATCATACATCTGGCCGCGGGAGGCGACCTTGGCATAGGTGGCCGCCGGAGTGGCATGATCGAGAGACACCGAGCTGACCACCCCGACCTTATAGCCACCCTCTTTTGCGTATTCGGCCAGGGTCTTGTATTTCTCAATTTTCTTGGTATCCATGTTGATGACTCCGGAGAGCGTCTTGCGACCGGTCATCATCGCGGTCATCGCCGAGGCCGAGTCGGTAATGAACGAGCTGGCATCATAGGTGGTGGTTAAACCACTGGTCGGAAACTGGGTGAAAGACAGCTTCGAGACTTTAATGCCGGAATTGGCCGCGGCACTTTTATAGATCTCTGCGGCATTCACCTGCGGCATGGCCATGCCGTCGCCGACAAATAAAAAGACATATTTGGCCTTACCGACGTTGCCCTGCTCCGCCACTCCCTTGGCCAAAAGCGGACTGGTAAAGGTAAAAGCGAGAGCTGCCGCACCGACGACCACTCCGAGACGTATCCGGTTCCTGTTCATTGCATCCTCCTTGATCTCTTGGTTATGGTCAATGATGACCTTAAAACTACATCTGGAGGGTATATTCAACTGTTTTAATTCGGAAATTATTAAATATTCTTATTGATATTGTTAGAAGACGAATCACCGGGTGAGCGAAATGAATATAGATGATAATTCCTGTATTAAAGTCAATTATTTTGTCCGAATCGTTCCCACTATTGTCTTACTATTCCAACTCTGGTATTTCTGATCTGATGGGGATAAATCAATAACTTATAAATGATTAACGAGTCTTGACTATGAGCAATATTCCTCCAAAAGTACAAGCATTTCTAGCAAGTCATGATCTTTCCGCCCTTGAGTTTGAGCCAGGATCAACGCCGACTGCCGAAACAGCGGCCCAACGGATAGGAGTACCTGTTGGCCAGATAGCAAAATCCATCCTTTTCAAAGGAAAGGATGATAAGTACCGATTAGTAGTGGCAGCCGGTGATAAAAAAATTAACAGTGGAGCGCTAAAACGTTCAACCGGTACCAAGCACCGGATGGCTAGCGCGGAGGAGACCAAGGAAGCAACAGGGTTTCTTCCAGGCGGGGTGTGCCCATTCGGATTGGAAGACACCTCTGTAGTTATTCTGCTCGACATGTCACTTGATGAGTATGACACTGTATATCCGGCAGCTGGTACAGATGCCACAGGCGTCCCCTTGAGCCCTGAATATCTCCAACAGATTACCGGTGGCGTGAAGGTTGAGGTGACCTGATTCCAGGGCTAGAAATAATCTGTAACAATCCGGGCTAACGAGTTAATCTTGACGGCATGCTCGAGTTAATCGTTTGCGGCGAGGCCACGCAGAGAATAGGAGAAGGTTTTTGCAGATCATACTCAAATTGAAAAGCATCCTTGAGAAAGAGTTCAAGGCAGGCATCAACAGCTTCAACATCGTACAAAGTTCCCCTGTATTTTCTCAATTCATCAAGTGCTGTCTCAATCCCCTGACCCGGACGATAGGGCCTGAAGGAACTCGTGGCCTCGGTTACATCGGCGACCGACAAAATCTTTGATTCGAGCAGAATATCTTCGCTTCGCAAACCTAGAGGGTATCCGGAGCCGTCAAGGCGTTCGTGATGTTGAAAAACGATCTGGGCAATGGGCCATGGAAAAGGAATATTTTTCAGGATTTCAAAACTGATCTCCGGGTGGATTTTAATAACCTCCTTTTCTGCTTCAAGCAGTTGTCCCATCCTGTTTAAGATCGAGACAGGAGTCCGGATTTTACCGACGTCATGAAGTATTCCGGCAATCCGAATCCCCTCGATAATCTCCTCAGATAATCCCATTTTTCGGGCGATTGCGCAGGCCAGCTGGGCCACTCGATGCTGGTGTCCTGCGGTGTATGGATCCCTGATTTCAGCCATCAGAGCCATGCTGTAGATACTGCAATGGAGCATTTCCTGCAATTCAAACGTTTTCCTTTCAACCATCTCCTCCAAAATCGCATTCTGGGAAAGCAGGCGGGACTTCATCTCCTCAAGTGCAATATGCGTCTGCACCCTGGCCCTGACCTCCGCTGCATGAAACGGCTTGGTGATGTAATCAACGGCCCCCATTTCAAAAGCTTTGGTCTTATCAACCATTTCGCTCCGGGCTGTGATAAAAATCACTGGAATAGACTGGGTGTCTGGATTATTTTTAAGATTTGAGCAGACTTCGTATCCATCCATTTCCGGCATCATGATATCAAGCAGGATAAGATTAGGGTGATATTTTGCTGCATAGGCCAGGGCATTCTTCCCTCTTTTCGCAATACCAAGGCGATACTTTCCCTTAAGGGTACTGACCAGTAAATCTATATTTGTTGCATTATCATCCACAATAAGGATAAGTGGCTGGTATTCTATCATTTTTGTTTCTCCACAGCATCTCGGATCTGGCGAATTGTCTTCAAGGCTTGGTCGTAGTCATACCTGCGCGTCTGGGCATCCAGCGTTTTGATCAACGATGGATCGACAGTTTTTTGAGCGGCTAACTTCTTTCTAAGTTCGGCGGTAACTGCTTTAACATCCTCAGGATCAGCTCTGTCAATTGCCTCAGTTAATGCCACAAGGAGCTTCTCCGGGTCATCATTTGCATAAGAAACAATTTTGGGGATGTCATCTGTCTCATTTCTAAGAACCAGGGGGTGGAGCAGATTCAGCAGGCGGTCCAGCTCTTCCTGGAGCTTGGTTGACAATATACTCACTTGATGCGATGATTCAGGCTGGTTGCAAACCTGTTCCAAGGCACTTGCCGCCTGCTGTACGTCGGTCGCTCCTATATTACCGGCACTTCCTTTGAGACGATGGGCCAACCTGAGGAGGGAATCAATATCTTTTTCATCCTGTGCCTTCCGGATTTTCAGGATTGTCGACGTATTATCCTGCCAGAATCCCCCCAGGATAGTCAAATAAGTCTGCCAATCAAGACCGGTTGTCTGCAATACGGCACCCACATCAATTCCAGGGAGCTGGAAAGGAATCGACGATTCCACGTCCGACCTCAGAATGCTTGCCGAAGGATTCTCTAACCTGGCATCTTCTTTACCTGCAGTCTCGTTATCTGTAGCATCTCTATTGATATTTGATATATTTTCGGTAGTCCTTTTACGATTCCGCAGCAGATGCCAGAGAGTATAAAAAAATCGATCCTGATTGATAGGTTTGGAGACATATCCATCCATCCCCGCTTCCAGGCATTTTTCTTCATCACCCTTCATGGCATGGGCCGTCATTGCAATAATCGGCAATGTATCACAACCGGGCAAAGTCCGGATGAGTCTAGTCGCCTTATAACCATTCATTATCGGCATCTGTATGTCCATCAGTATGCCGTCAAACCTCTCTTTTTTCACTGCAGATACGGCTTCTTCACCATTTTCCACGATCTTGACCTGAACTCCGGCACCTTCGAGGATTGCCCTGGCCACCTGCTGATTGGTATAATTATCTTCAGCTACTAAAATCTTACATCCCTTCAAGTGCTTCCTATACATAGAGGCTTTCGTGGTAAAATCGGTCCTGCTGCCACCTTTGCGCACTGCCTCCTTGCCGAAAGCGTCCATGATAGCATCAAAGAGAGTTGACTGAAATATCGGCTTTGTCAGAAAGCCGTTGGTGCCGGCCTGCTCCGCCTCCGATTTATGCACCTCTCGTGCAAACGCCGTCATCATGATGATCGGCATGGTAAGTTGAAGTTTCTTCCGGATTATTCTGGATGTCTCCAATCCACTCATTTCCGGCATTTTCCAATCCATCAACACCAGATCGACTGTTGGCTTTCCATCCGCCTGTTCCCGCAGTCTTCGAATGGCATCAACACCCAAGGCAACAGTCTCCACCTTAAAATCAAGGGAAGTGAGGATTTTTTCCATGATCATACGGCTATCCGTACAATCGTCAACCACCAGAACGTTCATGCCGCGGATATCGGGAGGGATGTCATACATCGACCCCAAAGGAGTCGCCGCCCTTACCAACTTCACTGTAAAAGAAAAAGTACTCCCCTGGCCAACCATGCTGTCCACACTGATGGTCCCGTGCATCATTGACACGAATTTTTTACAGATGCTCAGTCCCAGTCCGGTCCCTTCGTGTTTTCTGGTCGAAGAGGAATCCCCTTGAGTAAATGGCTCAAAGAGCAGCGGCAGGTAGTCGGGCGAGATACCGATTCCGTTATCTTTCACAGCAAAGGCGAGCATTACCTGATCCTCTGTCAGACCTTCCGTGGTATCGCTAATATCCCGGACACTCACCAGGATGATTCCGTTGGAACCAGTGAATTTTAATGAATTGCCGATCAGGTTGGTCAGAATCTGCTGGAGGCGCAGGGAATCACCGTGCAGGATTCGTGGAGTATCCTTATCGATATCCACAAGCAGCTCAATACCTTTTTCAGCTGCCTGGTTAACGAATACGTCCAACACCCGGTCAAACATTTCATCCAGCCTGAAAACCCGGTCCTTTAGTTCCAGCTGCCCCGCCTCAATTTTTGAGTAGTCGAGAATATCGTTAATTATCCCCAGGAGGGCAAACGATGAATTCTGAACGATATGCAGATAATGCTCCACTTCCTTTGAGACCGTCTCCGCCAGGGCCAGGTCCGTTGCCACGATAATCCCGTTCATCGGAGTGCGGATCTCGTGACTCATGTTGGCCAGAAACTGACTTTTAGCAAGGGTAGCTGCCTCAGCCTGTTCCTTGGCAAGGCCAAGTTCAACATCCATTTTTTTGTGCAGTTCCATCTCATCGGACAAAGTAAGATTGGAAGCCTTAATTTTCCTATTGAGTTTTAAAATCAGGCCGGTAAAAGCGACATGCGAGCCAAAAACCAGAAGCGAAACGAGCATCCAGGGCCAATAATCATGCAAAAGGTTACCAATGGTAATCCGGCCCAGGTCTTCATAAGGTCCCACACGCAATTCCATCATGCATTCCATGACCGGCTGATAATTCAGAGGTATAGTCCAGCCCGCGTAGCCGGCAGCCAGGACTGCGGGCGAATCGACCTTCATTTGAAGTAAGGCTACCGTGACTTTTTCCGCCAGCTCATCAGACGTCTCTTTAGCCTTGGCCATTGGCCAGTCAGGGTACTCTCTTGTGGAGCAGAGATAGGGAGTCTGTGATTCGGGATCATATAGCTGGGGGAAAACAAAAAAATCCTCCAGATTAATTTTGCCCTCGGCACTCATTAATTCCAGAGTATTGGTTCGTACCGTGCCGACATCCACCAGGCCGTCACGAACCGCATAGACAACCTCGTCATGGGTTCCTCCATAACGCACCTCCTTAAAATCCTTATGAGGATCAATGCCTTTTTCCTTTAGTTCCCGATAGGCCATCAGCCAGCCGCCAAGAGAATCCTCTGATACCCCCATAAAAGATTCTCCTTTCAGGTCAGGCAATTTTCGTATATCAGTCCGGTCCGAACGGGTAAAGA
>JBHEOR010000086.1:11299-11545 GCA_046260685.1 Desulfopila sp. | reverse complement strand
CATCAAGATTCAAGGCCTGAGCAAGGTCCTCCACGGTACAGGGGCGTCGATGAATGGTTTCCACCACAACCGGTTCCATATCTTCGATGGACTTTCGGTTGCCCTTTTGCAGGCTTTTTACCCTGGCGATCACTTCAACCGATTCATACTCCAGAATCTCCGCCACTCTTTCCAGCTCTTCCCTTGAGGCGGGCGTAAGGCCTTGCAGAGCTCCCGGCCTGTCAAGAGTGTTGAGTTGAACACGCT
>JBHEOR010000086.1:0-11234 GCA_046260685.1 Desulfopila sp. | reverse complement strand
ACAAAGACTTCCAGCCATATCTGCCCTGTAAAGCGGCGCGCAAAGGCTTTCAATCCGGCAACGAGTTCATCAATGGATAGCCCCTCACATGGACGGTTGATCTGCAAGAACGTCTTTTGAAAAACGGCATCCAGAGACGGCATAACCAGATCGGCCCCAGCAAGCGCCTTCTGCACATCTTCTCTGCCCAGCAGGGTGGAGTTGGTCAGCACTGCCACCTTGACATTGGGCCTGCGCTCTTTGATGTAGGCAATGACCCGGCCTATTACCATATTTAATGTGGGTTCGCCGGATCCTGAAAACGTTATATAGTCAGGGTCTTCCCCATTGACAAAATAATCATCCAGCTCTCTTTTTACTTCGTCAAAGCCCACAAATTCCTTCTGTTCCACTCTCAGATCAGTGGTTTTGCCACATTCACAGTATATACAATCCAGACTGCACACTTTATGGTAGACAAGATCCACGCCCAGAGAGAGCCCCAAGCGCCGTGAAGGCACCGGGCCGAATATATGCTTATATTTCATTGTATCCACATTCCGTAAGTTGTTCAACAAATCCTTCCTGTCACCATTTCTCCTGCTCTTCAAGCTTCAAGCAGATCTTGAAATGTAAAAATCCTGCATACATTGCAAGAATAGAGTAAAGTCACTCCGAAAACAACCTTTTCTCCAGCTCTTCAACGCTCTTGAAATTTCTCGCGGGAGTATTCCCATCTATTGCATGATTTTGCCGTGGAAAACTCGACCTCTTCATTGATATCAACAAAACGGGATATGCAAAAAGATTTACCCTGAAGCTTTGTTTTGCCAGGCATTCACCAGCACAACACTTAGAAGAAAAAAGTATAGGCGGCAAACTGGCACACAACGCTGGCCATTGACAGAGTACACAAAAAATAAAAACAAGTAAATGCCAGCCCTTAGTGCTCCGAGCTGAGGTTCGTTGGTATTCAGGGTAGAATGATAGGGAAACTGCGGAGAAATGCTACAAAACTACGAAGACGTGCTGTCCATCGAAATGGAGGATTGGAAGGGTGGGGCGCTATACGTGGGGCACCATACCGCCCATAGCCGCCGTTGAGAACGGGGGCTATGGGCCATAGCTGCGTCTAAACGCTACTTCTGGACTACATTCTCTGCTGCCGGGCCTTTGGGGCCATCGACAACATCGAAGGTTACCCGTCCACCTTCTTCCAGAGACTTGAAGCCCTGCGCCTGGATTGCGGTATGATGGACAAAGACATCCTGTCCGCCATCCTGCTCTATAAAACCAAAACCTTTTGCATCATTAAACCATTTAACTGTACCTTCAGCCATTGTGTACTACTCCTTTGAAGCTGGCTCCCTGGGGAACCTCTTTGTTATAATATCGAAACCTTGAAAACAATGTTTCGACTTGGGGTCTGGTTTCCCAGACAAAATCCGATGTTGTTATGCCGATTTTCTTTTAAAACCGAAATCAAATGTGCTGGCGCTGCTGCGTCGGCTCTTGTGTGAAGTTTTTGCCGTCGTGTTTTGCGAGTTGCGCCCATGCTGCGGTGCTGGCCCATGCTGCTTTTGCGGAGCAGATTCGCTCTCGATGTGCTCTAAACCGGCAGGTTGCTCACAAACCATTTTACTGCCGAGATGGCGCTCGATAAGTGCAATCTTTTTACCATCGTCCCGAGCCGCAAAGGTAAAGGCCTTGCCTTTCTTCTCCGCTCTGCCGGTACGTCCGGTCCTGTGAGTATAGGCCTCGGCGGTGTCCGGGGCGTCATAATTAATGACGTGGGAAATGTTTTCCACATCGATTCCCCGGGCTGCAATATCGGTTGCCACCAGAATTTTATGACGTCCGTCTTTAAATCCGTCCATGGCGCTCTGTCGCTTTTGCTGGGACATGTTGCCCTGCAGCGAGACTGCATTGCAGCCTGCTCGCTGCAGCTGCAAGGCCAGATTTTTGGCCTTGTGCTTGGTACGGGTAAAGATCAGCGTGCTCGACATATCCCACTCCTGCATCAATGTTTTGAGCAGCGCCGTTTTCTTCTCTTGGGCCACTTGAATCAGCGTATGGGTAATGGTCGGTACAGCCGCTTTATAGTTGATCTGTACCTTCGCCGGGTTGTTCAAAATCTCTTCTGCCAGATGCCGGATCTGGTCCGGCATGGTAGCCGAAAACACCAGAGACTGGCGAACCGTGGGCAGTTGTTTGATTATGCGACGGACATCGGGTAAAAAGCCCTGGTCAAACATGTGATCGGCCTCATCGAGGACAAGTGTCTCAACACTTTTAAGATTGAAAAACCGATCATTAAGGAGATCGAGCAATCGACCCGGACAGGCGACGAGTATTTCCGCTCCGTTGCGGATTTTTGCAATCTGCTGCTGTTTGCCGACACCACCATAGACAGCGACGCTTTTCAGGCCGGTATCCTTGGCAAAGGTTGTTACATTCTCGTGTATCTGTTCCGCCAGCTCACGCGTTGGCGCGAGGATCAATGCCCGTGTCTTCCTTCTCGGACCATTCATTAGGCGCTGCAACAGCGGCAAAACAAAGGCGGCTGTCTTGCCGGTACCGGTCTGAGCCAGACCGAGAAGATCGCCTCCGGAAAGGATGGGCGGGATTGCCTGTTGCTGGATGGGGGTGGGGCGGGAATACCCGCTGGCGGTAATACCTGCAAAAATTGCAGGGTGAAACTCAAAATCTTTAAAACTCATTACTACTCCGTTAATTGTACTGCTCTCACCGGATATATCCGGCGTGGTGACCCACAGATTGCCTATCAACCGGCAAGTCATGCTGATGTATTGATATTTTGTATTGGTATTTCGTATTGGTATTTTTTGATGTATGAAGGGTATTGCATTTTATACTACACATCAATACTGTTACCTTGTTAAGTAATCAACATCAGTTTCTACGGTAACGTACAATGCGTGAAAAGACATCTAGGTTAGCGAGGACTGTCTGAAGGGAATTTACTTTACTCAACCAAAAGTTGGGAACAACATATACCGTTTTCCAGGATATGCAAGAAAATACTTTGCCGAACACAAAAAAACACTCCCGTCGCTGCGTTACCAGAGGTACCACCTATTAGACTGCAGGACATACAAGGCAAGGGTGAGGTTGGTTATGCCATGGGCTACAATGCAGCTGAGTAAATCCCTACAGATAATCCACAACACCGCCATCAACACACCGAAAGCAATTGCAGCAGGCCATTCATACAAATGATGGCCCGAGGCAAATACCAGCGACGACACAAGGATGGCTACCCATGACCATGCACCGTCTGGAATATCATTAACGGATTTGTCATCAAGGGCAACCTGCAGGGGATCGCTGATTTTCTGTTTTCTTGCCTCCCACCATTGCCAGGCAAGGCGAAAAATAAAGCCCCGCATCAGGATTTCCTCAAAAACCGGAACCAGCAGAGAGGCCGCCAGCAGGCGCAGGACAAAGGCACCGGCCGACCACGGCTCATTTGCGGAAGTATCGGCAAAGGGAGCAAGCAGAGCAATCCAGATTATGGCGCCCAGTACTCCGGCAACAGCACCTACACCGGTCGACAGATATACCGATCCGGGACCGCTGATGGGCATATACCATCTCCAGGCCCACACCAGCAACGCGGTCGATACGACAATGCGCAGGCTGTAATTTACTTCAGTGGAAAGCAGATCACCAAAGGCTGAAGCAATAAAGACATAGCCAAGGAAAGGAGCTGCATATGGAAGAATAAGCCTACGATTGGGGATCATCAGGTCCTTTCCCATCACCGCCGTCTATCTGTTCGGTCTCGCTTTTAGCCGCTTTGTCCGATCGTTTCATTCGAACGACATCAATGATTGCCCAGCCCAGCAGAACAACGCTCCCCACCCTGTTAAACAGCAGATGCTCCTGCATATCGGGGTCATTGGAAAACCAGCCGTCATACAAACACCATAAACCCATGACGGCAAGTATGACTGGAAAAACATACGGCCCTATCTCCGGCGGCGCTGGACGCTCTTTCTCATTATCAGGCATACGCCCCTCTTGCAAAATAGCTTTTGGCCCAAGACATCAACCTTTTGATTGTTCAGATTCTTCAGATTGTCCAGACAGCCTCAGAATTTCTCCATTATTTTCCGGGTGACCTTCTCCTCAAGGATAGTGAATCACATAACATGTTTCAATCTTTTTTTACAGGTAGCTGATTCCCTCGACTCAGGAGACTCACATGTTGCAAACAGTTACAAATACCGGGGGTAGTTACATTACGTCGCCTCCCCCAGTAGTTAACCATTTTCATTAACCATTTTCATTTGCCATAAAGCACCTGAGGATTATAGTGGTCAATCGTAACTACCCTTGTTCAATCATCTTCCAAAAGGCTATCAACGTTTCACGCAGTCATGCAAAAATAGTATCGTTTATCTCTTAGGGTTCGCTCAAAAATAAATTCGCAAATGTGAAGTTATTTTTGAGCGGACACTTAGTTTATATCTTTATCAGGACGCCGTAAATGTCGAAAAGAAATTTATTTTGGAGTATCACGGCAATATTTTTTTTCGCCGGAATAATGTCCAGTTGCACGCTTCCCGACTACGTTATAAGCCTGGAAAATGTTTTTGAGCGGGAAAAAATGCATAGTCGTAACCATTATGACTACAGATGCACGGCCGGTGCGCATCGGGGCGCATCCGATATTTACAGGGAAAACACCATGGCGGCCCTGCTGGCGGCAGAGAACAATGACGAGTATGGTTTTGTTGAATTTGATGTCCAGTATGCCAAAGACGGCACAATCGTTGTCTACCATGACCACAGGATGCTGCGATTGTTCGGCAGCCTCAAAACAATCAGCGACACCACCTACGCTGAGCTCTCCCGAATATCCGACGGTGAAATCGCCGCATACCATACAGTCATGGACCGCCTGGAGAAAAAGCTCAACATCGAAATAAAGTCCCAGGGCGACAGCCTGGAAGACCGGCGCCTTGCCGATGAAATAATCAGCGACATCAGGACCCGCAAGCGCACCGACGACATCCTTATAAGCTCCATTTCCGGCGATGTTATCAGCTATATCAGCATGAAATATCCCGACATTCCCACCGGCCAGATCTTCTGGCTGACATCATCGACGTACCTGCCCTTCGATGCTCTGACGGAAAAACTCTATGCCCGGCTTGACGAGACCCAGGCCGATTATCTGATGCTCCATGTCGCCAACCTGCGCAACGTAGACGATCTGCTCAAGCTCAAACCCAGCGGCATCACTCTGGTGTTCTGGGACTTTGATGAAAACATCTACATTGTGCACCGGAATCTCTCCGACCGGCTCTGGGGGGAGTCCGCAGCTACTAATTTTTTCCGGGAGCTCGGCCATAGCATAAACGAGTACCTGTAAATCGTATTAATGAAGATATTTTTGCCGAGAAGGAGCACCGCTATCGAAGATAACCTTGAAATACTGAAGCGGAATATCCCCCGGCGTCATTCCGGGCTTGACCCGGAATGACGGTAGATGATAATGTTGCAGAAAGAAGTGGTAGATTTGTTGTAGTTCGTTGATTGGTTTCGATTTCAATTTCAATAATCATCTATAAAAATTCCTGCTCATCCCATCATGTTGCTGGCTTGTCATTCCAGGTACTCATTTCAATGATAAACCAGAAGATTCTGCAGGGCGGTCCGGCCAAGACTGGTGCCCTGTACCCTGTACGCAGTTACGTTTATACAATCCTATCCATATGGCTGAGCCGTCGCCTGGGGCAGCTTCTTCCCCGGATCGCGGTCCTCATTGGCATTGGTCACTATAATGGCCGAACGTCCCGGCAGCGGACATTTATATTCGCAGATACCGCAGCCGATACAGAGCTCGTCCACGACATAGGGCTGCTTCACGGCAACCAGCTCTCCTGCCGCATTTGTCACCTGCGCCGGTTGAAAGCGTATGGCCTTCTGCGGCGTTGGACAGTGTTCTTCACACACCATACAGGGAATAGCCTTGGCCCAGGGGAGGCAGCTGTCTTTGTCAAACCAGGCGTTGCCGATTTTCACTTCATGCTTCTCAGCCAGCGCCAGACGTTTGATGGCACCGGTGGGACATACCTGGCCGCAGAGGGTACAGTTGAATTCGCAATAGCCGGTACGTGCCGCAAGTTTCGGCGTAAAAATGCCGTCAAGCCCCGCTTCGAACAGTGTTGGTTGCAGTGCATTGCCAATGCAGACCTGCATGCATTCCCCGCATCGGACACATCTGCCCAAAAACTCTTTTTCCGGAAGCGCCCCGGGAGGTCTGATAAGTGACGGGACATCTTGTTTGGCCAGCACATCCGTATTTTTGACGACAGGCAGCAGCACTCCAACGGCAGCCGCCGCAAGAAACCTCCGGCGGCCAAGATGAATGGTTGCCGGTTCTGAGCCGGTTCTGCCAAGGCCAAATGATATGATCTGCCGGGGGCACTTCACCGCGCATTCCATGCAGAAATTACAGCTCGACATGGCAACACCCCGGTTGTCATCGATGGCTCCCATCCTGCAGACTCGGGCACAGACCCGGCATTTGCCGCAGGCTTTCGATCCGCCGCGTGTTTTGATAATCGATCTACCGCTTACCACCCCAAGCATGGCGCCCAGTGGACAGATATTGCGGCAGAAAAAACGCTTCTGCGCAATTTCCAGCAGAAAAATAAGAATCAGCACCGCAAAAGAGACATAGACGAGCTCGAAGAATTTCCGATCACCAGGGAGGATAGAGTCCTTCATCCAGGTATACATCGGTTCGGTCACCGCATTGACGAACTCAGGAGCGGAGGCATAGGTAAAGCCGAAAAACTCCTGGCTCACCCCGTGAAATGCCGGGTAGACTGTCTGGACAAGACCTCGCACCAAAATGGAAAAAGGGTCAAGATATCCCGCAATATGAAATCCGAACAGGGCCGCCACCAATGCCGTAATCAACAGCAGACGCCCCAGACGCGGATAGAGGGTATGGTACCCCCTGGTATCGGTGGGGACAATGTGGCGGCAGCCATCCAGCAAGGTACCAAGAGGACAGAACCAGCCACAGAACCATCTGCCCAAAATCAGGGTCAGCAGCACAACACCAAGCGCGGGCAGCATCAGCGCGATAACGGTTTGCGCCGCCATCATGGTGATGGCACCCAGAAAGGGATCGAGACGAAACACTATGTTGACGGCATATTCAAGCTCGTCGGAACCCCGGTAGTCGGTATTGACAAAGAGAAAGAAAAATGCGCCAAGAAAGCCCAGCTGGCTGATCCGGCGCAGCAGCTGAATCACCTGATAACGAGACTTTTTCTTCACACTGCGCCCTCCACTCATAGACGCACCCTGGTAAGCCGCATCTTAGCCGGATCCATTTGCCCCAGCCCCATGGCCGCCGCAGCTCTGGTGGAGTCTATGGCGCCCGGCTCCATGTCGAACAGGGTTGTGGCATAGGCATCGGCCGCCACCGGATCCCTTGTGGCAATGAGCGTATCGGCGATTTTGACATCGCTTACCCTGCCGCCCTGGGGGCCGTTGCGCATCAGCATCCTGGTGGCATCAACCACGGTCAGTGTGGGTTGCACAATCGTTGCCAGATCGGCAAGCTTCTGCCCCAGATCAAAATGGAGACTGCCCCGGTTGCCACCGATCACCCCCATGGAATTTTTCAACCCCAGGGTCAAGCCGCTCAAGCCGTGGTGCTTGGCCACCGGCACGTTGATGTAGCAGTCGGCTTTCATAACATCACCATAGATCTCCCACCTCCGCAGCGATTTTCCCCGCTTGATATCCAGCTCCATAAACTTACGCCCATCGATATGCTCCAGGCGCACCCGGCTATCGCCAAGAGTATCGACCATCTCCGCCATACCGCTGTTGACGTAACAGCGCCGCTTTTCATTACAGGTGCGATCAAATAATGTAACACTGGCGGCTCCCGCCTCAAGCGCCAGCACCGCCAGGGTCCTCACTACCAGCGGATGAGTATTGGCTGCCAGCTCCGGCCGTCTATCCCAGCCGATATTTGGTTTTATAACAACCGTATCACCTTTTTTTACAAAGCTCTGCATTCCGCCTGCCGCCGTCATCACTTGACGTACCAGTGCATCATAGGGCTTCCCATGTCCCACAAAAATTTCAGGGGAAGCTGGAGCGGCAAGAGCTGTTGAAATATCGAGCAGCGGCACCGGCAGCCCGGCGGCAGCCGACCAGACAAGACTGTCTTTTAAAAACCTGCGTCTGTTCATGAGTATCTCCTTTCCCGACTAATTTTCAATATGATATTGCTCCATTGCCGGGCATCAATGATTTTCGCCTTGCACATCCTTGACCCAACAGGCTATGCTCTTTGCACATTATTCTCAAAAATACCAGATGCAGGAAAATATATGAAGGAAACAATGGATCTCAAGGACACACTGGTGCTCCTCAAGGATATTTACGAAAACAGCATGCCCTTTAACCGCCTCCTGGAGATACATATCGACCGCCTCACCCCCACGGATGTCCAGGTCAGCGTGGAGATGCGCGAGGAGCTTATCGGCAATTTCATTCGCGGCATACTCCATGGAGGCGTGATTTCATCAATCCTTGATTTAACCGGAGGGCTCATCGCTTCGGTGGAGCTGCTCAAACAACTCGACAATGTTTCTCGGGAGGAGATCGCCAGGCGCTTGACCCGCATCGGAACCATCGACCTTCGCGTCGATTACCTTCGGGCGGGAAAAGGCGGGTCTTTTCTGGCAACAGGTACCATTTTGCGCCAGGGCAACCGGGTGGCCGTCGTCCGCACAGAGCTGCACAATGAGCGCAACCTCCTTATCGCCGCGGGAACTGGGACGTATCAGGTTGGGTGAGAGGTGGTGCGAGGTAGATTGGAAACATCACGAACAGGAATCATTTCCGGGAAGAGCCAACAAAAGGGGTTTTCATTACGCCCCTTTTTCACTCTATCGCAGAGTATCAGTACAAAGCTCTCTATAGCGTAGCAACACCCGCAGCACTCAAAAGGAACTTCACATGACTAAACTGAAAAAGCTCCCTATTGGAATTCAGACCTTCTCAGAAATCCGCGAAGAAAATTACGTGTATGTAGATAAAACCGTGCAGGTAAGACAACTGGTGGATGAGGGTAAGTATTATTTCCTCTCTCGCCCCAGACGCTTCGGAAAAAGTATGCTGGTCTCTACCCTGCAGTCTCTGTTTGAAGGACACCGGGAGTTATTCGATGGGCTGTATATCTATGATACGTGGGACTGGGAGACCACGAACCCTGTAATTAAAATCAGTTTTGGTGGAGTTGCACGCAATCTGGATGAGATGCATCGCATGGTCGGTTCTATAATGAGATCCAACCAGAAGCGTCTGGGGCTCGAATGTCACTATCCGGAATACGGTGGCGTGTGTCTCAAAGAGCTCATTGAGCAGGCACATGAGAAATACGGGCGCAAAGTTGTGATCCTCGTGGATGAATATGACAAATTCATCGTAGACAACCTGGATCAGCTAGAGATTGCCAGGCAAGGGCGTGAGGTGCTCAAGGATTTATATACAACTATCAAGGACAGCGATGAATACATACAATTCGCATTTCTTACAGGGGTCAGCAAGTTCAGCAAGGTGTCGGTGTTCAGTGGGCTCAACAATTTAGAAGATATCAGCCTCAGACCTGAATACGCCACCATCTGCGGGTATACCCAGCATGACCTTGAGAGCACCTTTGCCGGACACCTGGCCGGGGTTGACATGAGCAAGGTGCGTGAATGGTACAACGGATACAACTTTCTCGGCGATAATGTCTATAATCCCTTTGATATCCTGTTGTTTATCAGGAACAAGCATGCTTTCAAAAACTACTGGTTTGCCACCGGAACTCCCTCTTTTCTAATAAAGCTCATTGAGCAGAACAACTACTATGTACCCCAGCTTGACAATATCCAGGTTTCAGAAAGTCTTATCGACAGCTACAACATAGAAGATATTGAACTTGAGCCCATTTTATTTCAATCTGGATACTTAAGTATAAAAGAGGCCCAATTCACCGACTTTGGTGCAGAATATGTGCTTGGTTTTCCCAATCATGAGGTGAGCATATCTTTCAACGATATGGTTGCCCGCGCTCTAACCAACAAGTCTAATATCCTTCAGGAAAAGAAACAGCTTCAGAAAACCCTTAAAGAAGGAAACATCAAGCACTTCCACGATACTCTGTGCGGCATATTTGCATCAATCCCTTTTAATCACTACATAAAAAACAAAATCAGCACGTTTGAAGGGTATTACGCCAGCGTAGTATATGTGTACCTGGCCAGCTTGGGCCTTAATCTGATAGCAGAAGACGTAACCAGCAAGGGACGCATAGATTTAACCATCAAAACGGAGGATACAACCTACATCTTGGAATTCAAAGTAGACGGCAGGGGGAACGCTCTGAAGCAGATACAAGACAAAGGCTACCACCAGAAATATTTGGGCCAGGGCAAAGACATCTACCTCATCGGCATCGACTTCGATTCAGGTAAACGCAACATATCCAGCTTTGAATGGGAAAAGGTATAATTGGGACGAAGGGGACGCCAAATGCGGCTTGTTAACTGATTTTTTTATATATATCTCGCCTGTGGCCAACGTTAACGACCCATACAGTTAACTCATATTCCTGGATAGAGTAGACTATGCGATAATTTCCTTGCCGTATGCGATATCTTTCCTGACCTGTCAACTTTTCACTTCCGAGAGGACGAGGATCTAAATGAAGTGATTCTATCTTTTCAAGAATCTTGGATAAGTCTCGTTTGGGAATGATTTTGAGGTCTTTCTCAACAGATTTCTTAAAGAAAACTTTATATTGAGCCATTTTTCTTTAGCTTTTTAATCATTTGCTCGTAGCTCACTAATGGCTCATTCAGTCTTTGATCAAACGCTGCGTGATCTTCTGCATCTTCCGAGAGAGCCTCCCTGACGGCCTCATTGACCAATTCAGTAATGGATCGTGAGGTCTCCACAGCCTTCAATTTAAGGGCTTTATGGAGATCAGGGTCGAAATAGATTGTTGCTCTTTTTGCTTGTGTAGCCATAATATCACCTCCTGATAGCGACATTATAGCGTCATAACGTCATTATGTCAATTTTGAACGAAAAAGTTGAGGTCAGATGGGACAAAGGGGACGCTCTTTATTTTTTTATATTTAACAAACGGGCAGGTCCGCGACAGGGCAATGATATGGTGCACCGCTCCTGAACATCTATTC
>JBHEOR010000085.1:0-11776 GCA_046260685.1 Desulfopila sp. | reverse complement strand
GTTCTTGACCAGGGAACTGAAAATGGCTGAGGAGCAGCTCTGGGTCTCCATCTACGAGGACGACGACGAGGCCATGGAGCTCTGGCAAAAGGTGGAAGGATTGCTGCCCGGCAGGATTATCCGCATGGGAGATGAGGAGAACTTCTGGGCCATGGGTGATACCGGTCCCTGCGGTCCCTGCTCGGAAATTCATATCGATCAGGGTGTCGAGGCCGGCTGCGGCAGATCCGACTGTAAGCTCGGATGTGACTGTGATCGCTTCCTCGAACTCTGGAATTTAGTTTTCATGCAGTTCAATCGTTCCGAAGACGGTGAGATGACCCGTC
Source organism: Desulfopila sp. (assembly GCA_046260685.1). Lineage (GTDB taxonomy): Bacteria > Desulfobacterota > Desulfobulbia > Desulfobulbales > Desulfocapsaceae > Desulfopila_A. The sequence goes on along the minus strand of JBHEOR010000085.1, from coordinate 11,450 downwards.
TGCCCAAGCCGAGTATCGATACCGGCATGGGGCTTGAAAGAGTTGCCGCGGTATTGCAGGGCAAGCTCAATAATTTCGATTCCGATCTTTTCACGCCGGTCATTTCAGCCCTGGAAAAACTCTCCGGCAGGAGGTATGGCCGGGATGAAACCACCAATGTCGCCATGCGTGTTATCGCCGATCATGCGCGGGCCACCACTTTTCTTGTGGCCGATGGCGTATTGCCGGGCAATGAGGGTAGAGGCTATGTCCTGCGCCGCATTATGCGAAGGGCTGTACGCTTTGGCAAAAACCTCGGGCTGGACAAGCCGTTCATGGAGACGGTGACCACGGCGGTGCTGGAATCCATGAACCAAGCGTACCCCCATCTCAACGATGCCGCATCGCTGCTGAAGAAAGTGGTCAACAATGAGGAGGAGCGCTTTCTCGAAACCCTTGAGCATGGTCTGGTGATTCTCGACGAAGAAGTTGAGCGTTTGATCGGGAAAGGGCGGGATACTATTTCCGGCGATTTTATTTTCAAGCTCTATGACACCTATGGTTTTCCCGTTGATATCGTCAGGGACATTTCCATGGAACGGAACATGGATTTTGACGAGACAGGATTCAATAATGCCATGGAAGCCCAGCGTGCCAAATCCCGGGCCGGTCGTAAGGGGGAGGGAATCAGATTGCGCGGCGAAGGTGTGAAGCAGCTTCTTGAGCAAGGCCGCACAACCGAATTTACGGGATATGAATTCCTTGGCGTGCAGTCGGTGGCTGAAGCGCTGTTTGATGATGCCGGGGAAAATCTGAGTTCCATCGCCGCCGGGCAGTGGGGTCGGCTTTTTGCGCCTAAAACGCCTTTCTATGCAGAATCCGGAGGTCAGATCGGTGATACGGGGTTCATCGTCTGGCCTAACGGGGAGGCGAAGGTACTCAGTACCCTGGCTGAAGGAACGCTCATCCTCCATAGTATCGAGGTTGTGCAGGGCATACTGGAAGTCGGTCAGGAGGTGGAGATGCAGGTCGGTACCGAAAGCAGGGCGGAGACAGCCTGCAACCATACGGCCACTCATCTGCTCCACGCCGCCTTGCAGGATGTGCTGGGCCGGCATGTCAAGCAGGCTGGCTCTCTGGTGGGCCCTGATCGCCTTCGCTTTGATTTTACTCATTTTTCACCCTTGTCGCCCGGCGAAATTGTCCAAATTGAAGAGCTGGTCAATGCCAAAATCCGCCAAAATATTGAGGTGGAAACGCAGCAGCTTGAGCGTGAAAAGGCCATAGCCCAGGGGGCAACGGCGCTGTTTGGGGAAAAATATGATGAAACGGTGCGAGTGGTAAGCCTGAGTGAGTTCAGCAAAGAGCTGTGCGGCGGCACCCATGTCGGGGCTACGGGGCAGCTCGGGGTTTTCAAGATTCTCTCCGAGGGCGGTATCGCTTCGGGAGTGCGACGGATAGAGGCCCTGGCCGGAAGAGCAGCCTGGCAACATCTCTGGTCGATGTGCAGCAGAGAATCACGCTTGGCGGAACAGCTTAACAGCCGCCCCGAGGAGCTGCCCAAAAAGGTGGAGCATCTGCTGGAGGAGCATAAAAAACTGGAGAAAAAGCTCACCGAGCTTTCCCGGGAGCTGGCCGGTTCCGATGTCGATAATCTGATCAGGGATGCTACAACGGTGGCGGGTATCAAGGTCATTGCAGCCGAGATTCCCCTTGACAGTCCCAAAACGCTTCGTGAAGTAGGCGATAAGGTGCGCAGTGATCTGGATTCCGGGGTTGCCGTTCTGGGCGGTGTCATCAAGGGCAAAGTTGCATTGCTGGCCATTGTGACCAACGATCTCACCGATAGAATCACCGCGGGTGATCTCGTCAATAGAACGGCCAAGATAGTCGGGGGCAAAGGCGGAGGTCGCCCGGATATGGCGCAGGCGGGCGGAAACCTGACCGACAAAATTGGCGAGGCTGTCAGGTCGGTACCGCAATCGGTTGAAGCGATACTAGAGCAGTAGATTGGGCCGGCAGTGCAGATCTTTTCAAGAGAAATTACTAAAAACATACCGTTTTTTTGAGTGTATTGCGCTCTGCTGTTATAAATTTGTTGACACCTGTTCATATTTGCAGTAAAGATTTTTTCGTTATGAATGGTCATTCATTTTAGCTGTATTTATTTTAGCTGTATTTAATTGTGCCGTACTGAATAATGTGTCCCATTGGATATCTTATGCTGCTATCGTATGCTGCTATCTTATGTTGCTATCTTATATGGGCATCTTATATGACTTTCTTATGGTAGTTGTTTATAGGCAGGGCTGTGTATAACTCAAGCTGGTGAGGTGTTGCGAAAGTGGTGTATCGACGTTCAGGAAAAGTTGAATGTTAACAATGTATTTATCTAATCCGATCGGGAGCGTGTAAACATGATTACGATGGACAAAACCTTATTTATTCAGATGATCAATATCATCATATTGATGTTTTTGCTGAATAAAGTTCTGTACAAACCTGTGCTCGCGATTCTTCGTGAGAGATCCGGCAAGATGCGTAAGACACAGGAAGAAATCGAAAAATTTGACAAAAATGCACGTCTTCGGCAGGAGGAAGTAGATAAAAAAATGGCCCAGGCGTCGGGCAAGGCCAAGGCGGCTTTGGATACGGCTCGGGCAGAGGCGGCAGCCGCAGGCAACGACAAGCTCTCGGCTATAAAAAGTGAGGTTGAAGGGGAAAAAGAGAAAAAAATGGCGGAATTGAAAAGCCAGGTTGATACTGCTGGTAAAAGCCTTCAGGAGAATCTTGATGCTTTTGCATCCGACATGGCCGGAAAAATACTTGGAAGGAGTCTCTAAACATGCGAGGAGTAAAGCACATTATCAGTGGAGCCAGTTGGGTTGTGGTAGCAGTGGCACTCTGTTTCTGCCTTACGGCTGGTATGGCGTGGGCGGCAGGTGATGCCGGTGGAAGTCTTTCGGCAGACAAGTTGACAGATCTTTTCTGGAGAGTGGTTAACTTCGCCGCTCTTATGATCATTCTGGTCAAGTTTGGTGCCAAGCCTATCGCATCAGGGCTTGCCGGACGTCAGAAGAAAATCAAAGATTCCATAGAAGATCTGGAAAGCCGACGGGACAAGGCGGAAAAAACTTATCGTGAGTTCGAGGCTAAACTCGCCGGCATGGAAAAGGAAATCGATACCATTGTCGACAAAGCTGTTGCCCAGGCAGAGATCGAAAAAGCCAAGATCCTTGAAAAAGCTGAGAAATCGGCAGCGGATATGAAGCGGCAGGCGGAAATGGCGGTGCATAACGAAATTATGGAAGCCCGTCGAAAGCTCAAAAATGACATTGCTGATCAGGCGACCGCCATGGCTGAGGAGTTAATCAGGAAGAATCTTACCAGTGATGATCAGGTGAAGATTATCGAAGATTACTTAGATAAAGTAGGGGCCGTACAGTGAAACAGATAATTTTAGCGCGAAGATATGCCAAGGCATTATTTGCCGTCGGTAAGGAAAACGATGCGTATGAAGCCTTCAACGAAACGCTCCAGGCGGTCGCCGAGCTTTATACATCTCAGGCAGAAGTTGCTGATGCTCTGACGAACCCCCTCTATCCCGTCGATGTCAGGGAAAAGGTGATGGCCGGAATTATCGCTTCCGCTGGAATCGAAAAAATCCCGGCAAATTTTCTAAATCTGCTGGTGGAGAAAAGGCGGGCCGAAATTCTACCGGAGATCGCGGAACAGTTTAAAATTATGGTGGATCAGGAAAAAAATATCAGCCATGGTTCGGTCACATCGGCGGTGGAGCTCAGTGATGATTTACACGCCAAGGTGCAGACAGCACTTGAAAAGTTAACAGGCAAGAAAGTGGAGTTGTCCACCAGTGTCGATCCATCCCTTATCGGTGGTATTGTCGCCAAGGTCGGCGATCTTGTTCTGGATGGCAGTATAAAAACACAACTTGCAGGTTTGAAAGATTCCATTAAGGGGAGAGAATAGATGCAGATCAAAGCTGAAGAAATTAGCCAGATTATCAAAGACCAGATTGGGGAGTATGAGACAAGCATTGACCTGAATGAGACAGGGACAGTCATCTCCGTTGGTGATGGTATTGCTCGTGTCTACGGTGTGCAAAACTGTATGGCCCTGGAGCTGCTTGAGTTCCCCGGTGGTATCATGGGCTTGGCATTGAATCTTGAGGAAGACAATGTCGGTTGCGCCATTCTCGGCCAGGTAGATCAGATAAAAGAAGGCGACATCGTCAAACGCACCGGGCGTATTGCCGAGGTACCGGTTGGCCCCGAAATGGAAGGACGTGTGGTTGACGGAATTGGTTTCCCCATTGATGGTTTGGGACCAATCGATGCCGAGAACACCTCCAAGATCGAGGTACTTGCACCTGGTGTTATCGCCCGTAAGGGTGTTCATGAGCCCTGCTATACCGGCGCCAAGGCTGTGGATGCCATGACCCCTGTTGGACGCGGCCAGCGTGAGCTGATCATCGGTGACCGTCAGATCGGCAAGACCGCCCTCTGCGTCGATGCCATCATCGCCCAGAAAGAAACCGATATTCACTGTATCTATGTTGCCGTCGGGCAGAAAAAATCAACGGTGGCCCTCGTTGTTGAAGCACTGAGAAAGCACGATGCCATGGAATACACCACAGTTGTTGCCGCCTGTGCTTCGGATCCGGCGCCAATGCAGTATATCGCACCATTTGCCGGTTGCTCCATGGGTGAGTATTTCAGAGATAACGGTCAGCACGCCCTTATCATCTACGACGATCTTTCCAAGCAGGCCGTTTCCTATCGCGAACTCTCTCTGCTGCTCCGCCGACCTCCTGGACGTGAGGCTTTTCCTGGTGATATTTTCTTTAACCACTCCCGCTTGCTTGAGCGTTCCTCCAAGTTAAATGATGAGCTCGGCGCAGGTTCTCTTACAGCTCTCCCTATTATTGAGACCCAGGCCGGTGACGTTTCCGCCTTTATCCCGACGAACGTTATTTCCATTACCGATGGTCAGGTGTATCTCGAGCCGAACCTGTTCTTCTCCGGTGTCCGTCCGGCCATTAACGTTGGTCTGTCGGTATCCCGAGTTGGTGGTGCCGCCCAGGTCAAAGCAATGAAGCAGGTTGCAGGTACCCTGCGCCTTGATCTCGCCCAGTATCGTGAGCTTGCAGCTTTTGCGGCCTTTGGCTCGGATCTTGATGCCAAGACCCAGGCCCAGCTGACCCGCGGTGAACGACTCGTTGAGATTCTCAAGCAGCCCCAGTATCAGCCACTGCCCATGGAAAAGCAGGTGAGCATTATTTATGCCGGCGCCAACGGCTATCTGGATAAACTGCCGGTTGAGACACTGACCGACTACGAGGCCGAACTGTATAACTACATTGAGTCCAATGATCCTTCCATTTTCTCTGATCTTAAAGAGCAGGAAGAGTTCACCGATCCAATCAAAGAAAAACTGAATAAAGCACTGACCAGCTTTGGTGAAACATTCAAGGCGACTAAAGGTCTGAACTAAAGGTCTGAACTAAAGGTCTTAACTAAAGGTCCGAGGTTTTAACCAAGGTCGTTACGACGACCGTACCTAATCAAAGATAGGTCCACGCTATGCCCACTTTAAAAGAAGTTCAAACAAAGATCCAGGGTGTTAAAAAGACATCGCAGATCACCAAGGCCATGAATATGGTCGCCTCGGCGAAACTTCGGGGGGCGCAGGAGAAGATGGAAGCCTTTCGCCCATATACCCGCAAGTTTAACGAAGCAATGTCGAATTTGTCGGGAGGAGCAAACACTTCAAACTTTCCGCTTATGGAAGACAGGCAAGTCAACACCGTGGAGTTGGTGGTTGTTACCTCCGATCGTGGTCTCTGCGGGTCCTTCAACTCGAACATCATTCGCCGGGTTGAGAAAAGGATACGAGAAATAGAGGCTGAGGGCAAAAAAGTCAGCCTTGTTACAGTGGGCCGCAAGGGATACCAGTTGCTGAGGAAGTCCGGCAAGGTACGTACACAGTTCCTTGACATCATGAACACTTTTCAGATGTTCAATGCCCGCGAAATTGCAAGTGACGTGGCCAAAAACTTCCTTGATGGCAATGCCGACAAGGTAGAGATTATCTACGGTGCGTTTAAGTCAGTGGCCGTGCAGCGACCGGCTGTTGAAGAATTTCTCCCTATTAAGCCGGTAGAGGAAGAGACGGAAAGCAGCCCGAAGATTTCTGGTGAGTACATATATGAACCTTCCACGGAAGAGATCATGGATGTTATGCAGCCGCTGTATCTCAATGTCATTGTATACCATGCATTGCTGGAAGTAGGCGCCAGTGAACATGCCGCACGTATGACTGCCATGGATAATGCAACCAACGCGTGTAAGGATATTATCGATAGCCTGACGATTATATACAATAAGGCTCGCCAGGCCGCCATTACAGCAGAACTCATGGATATTGTAGGCGGCGCCGAAGCCCTTAAATAGTATATTTGAAAATCGTTTAAATTTTAGACCTGTTAAGGAGGGGTAAGGCCCTATGAGTGAGCAGAGAAAAGGAAAAGTAATGCAGGTTATCGGACCTGTAGTTGACGTGGAATTTGAAGGAGGCGACCTGCCAAACATCTTGAACGCGCTGTATGTGACCAACCCTGGTATTTCCGACGAGGAAGATAATCTGGTCATCGAGGTGGCACAGCATCTTGGCGATAATGGTTGTCGTTGTATTGCCATGGATGGGACCGATGGTCTCGTTCGAGGCATGGAAGTCAGAGACAGCGGTGAGCCGATCATTATTCCGGTAGGAGAGGCTGCTCTGGGACGCATTATGAACGTAGTCGGGCGCCCGGTCGATGGCCTGGGTCCGATTGAATCGCCTCATAACTCTAAAATTCATAAGCCTGCACCACTGTTCACCGATCAGGACACCGAGGTTCGCGTCCTTGAAACCGGTATTAAAGTCATTGACCTGCTTGTTCCCTTCCCGCTTGGCGGTAAGATGGGCCTGTTTGGTGGTGCCGGTTGCGGGAAGACCGTTATTATGATGGAGATGGTCAACAACATCGCCATGCATCACGGTGGTATCTCAGTTTTCTGCGGCGTTGGCGAGCGCACCCGCGAAGGCAACGATCTCTACCATGAAATGAAGGAATCAGGCGTTCTGCCCAAGGCCGCCCTTGTCTATGGTCAGATGACAGAACCTCCGGGAGCACGTTCGCGTGTTGCTCTTACCGGTTTGTCGGCCGCCGAATATTTTCGCGATGAGCAGGGACAGGACGTGTTGTTTTTTGTTGATAACATCTTCCGTTTCACGCAGGCCGGTCAGGAAGTTTCCGCGCTGCTTGGACGTATTCCTTCCGCTGTTGGGTACCAACCGACACTGGCAACCGATCTCGGTGGCTTGCAGGAACGCATTACCTCCACAAACAAGGGTTCTATTACCGCCGTCCAGTGTGTATATGTCCCCGCGGATGACTTGACCGACCCTGCACCGGCAACCACATTTGCCCACCTCGACGGTACTGTTGTTCTTTCCCGGCAGATCGCCGAGCTTGGTATTTATCCCGCGGTCGATCCGCTGGATTCGACCTCACGCATTCTCGATCCCAACGTCATCGGCGAAGAACATTACAATGTCGCGCGCGGTGTGCAGGTTTCTCTGCAGAAGTACAAAGATCTCCAGGATATCATCGCAATTCTTGGTATGGACGAGCTGTCTGAAGATGATCAGCTGCTGGTAACCCGTGCCCGTAAAATCCAGCGGTATCTCTCGCAGCCTTTCACTGTTGCGGAAGTTTTTACCGGCATGCCCGGCAAATTCGTCAAAGTTGCCGACACCGTTCAGGGCTTTAAAGAGATCCTGGATGGCAAGCACGATGACCTCCCGGAAATAGCATTTTACATGGTTGGTTCCATTGATGAGGCCATTGAAAAGGCGAAGCAACAGGCATAATCTTTACGCAGAGGAGTCAGATCAATGGCACAACAGATACGTTTAGAAGTTGTCACTCCAACCGGAGCGGTGGTCAATGACGATGTCGATATCGTCAATGCCCCCGGCTATGGTGGTGATTTTGGTGTACTCGCCAATCATGCACCGTTTCTCTCCACCATCAAAATAGGCTCTTTGTCCTATGAGAAGGGAAATGTACGAGAGAATCTCATGATTAGCGGAGGATTCTGTGAAGTGTCCAATAATACAATCACCTTCCTCGTTGAGAGTGCTGAGTATGGTACGCAGATAGACGTCGACAGGGCTATGAAAGCCAAGGAGCGAGCGGAAAAACGCCTGGCCCAGGCTGCCCAGCAGGAGGACACCCTTAACCGGACAAGAGCCGAAGCCGCTTTACAACGAGCACTGGCCCGTCTCAGAGTAGCCAAGACGCATTAGGGGAGCAGGAAAAGCTCCGTCGTTTAGCAAAAGGGTTGTTTCATCAAACAGGGGCTGTCTCCTACTGGAGGCAGCCCTTTTTTGTATCTGATTATCAAAAAAGCTTAGCTGGTTTGTCCGGATGCTATCATGATCAAGCAAAGATTTCCGACCAAAACGGCACCGGAAGATGTTCAATTCGAGGAAAGCTGAGATATGTTGGCGTGGATATAACGTGTAACACCTCGACTGGCCTGTTCGGCAAATGAGGTATGGAAGTGGTCATCCTGTAACGTGCGCGCTTCCTCGGGGTTGCTGATAAAGGCGACCTCCAGGAGTATCGCCGGCATCTCAGCACCGATGAGGACATAAAAAGGCGCCTGCTTCACTCCAAGGTCCTTGAAGGCAAAGCCACTATCGGCGAGCCCCCTGATTAATGAGGAATGAACGGAATCGGCAAGTCGCGAAGATTCTTTGCGCTTGGAATTTTTCATTATACCGGCAAGTACATCCTGCAAATCACTCATCTGTAATTCCGAAGTGGCGTTTTCAAAGGCAGCGACTCGCATGGCCTCTTTATTGCTCGCCAGGTTAAGAAAATAGGTCTCAATCCCGCGAACCGAGGTATTCCGATGAGCATTGATGTGAATTGAAACAAAGAGGTCGGCATTGTTGCCGTTGGCGATGGCTGTTCTTTCCTCCAGAGAAATATATCGGTCCTGGTCCCGTGTAAGGATCACCTCGTAGTTATCTATTTGCTCCAACCTCTCTTTAAGTTTGCGGGAGAGGTCAAGGACGATATCCTTTTCTTTGAGTCCATGGGAGATAGCACCCGGGTCCTTGCCGCCATGGCCGGGGTCAATGACTATACGCCGTACCCCAAGTCCCAGTTGCTGTGCCAGGGAGAAATCTTTTTGGACGTCTACATCTACCTTGCCGGCGTGAGACTGCCGGGGAGGTAGCGGTAACACCTTTTTCTGCCGGCTGAGGATGGAGACCTGCTGCTCATTGATATCGAATTTCTTCGGAAAATTTTCGCGATGGATGATTTTTGTGGCGGCGTGGCGACGCTTTTTGCCGCGTATATCAATGACCACACGGAACGGATCGGGAAGACTGAAAATTTTATAATCGGAAACACTCTCGATGTCGACAGCAACTCTGACCGTATCGCTGCTATGCTGAGCTGTACGGATCCGCTTGAGCAGGCCGTCTGCGATGGGTATGGGGCTACGGTAGCGCGGCTTGATATAGCTGTTCTGAAAATCTATATACAGACGGCGGGGTTTGCTGGGATTTTTGTGGAGCAGACTGGCGGAATAGGTTACAGGCCCGGAGGCATTTATAATAATGCGGCTGTAGTCAACCGAGGACCAATACTTTACCGGCAGGACATTGGTGAGTTTTTTGTGGGTGGAGCCGTTGACCATTGCTTTAGGCAAGGCGATGTCAAAGTCACTTGAGAGTGACTTGAGTGCATTGGTGGCCCGAGGATACATATCTCCTTGCGGATAGTCGTTGACAATGGTGGCGTAAAAGCCTGCCGCCTTATTGTAGAGCGAGAGATTTTTGAGGTGGATATTGCCAAGAGCGTAGAGGGCGTCATCGGCCAGTTGATGCCTAGGAAAGAGAGACTGGCAGTCGCGGTAGTAACTGATGGCTTCGTTGAGGTCAGGTCGTTTGTTGAACCTGGTAAACATTTTCTCATATAATTGGCCAAGCATGAAGAGTGACGCAGGCGCCATCTCGGACTTGGGATCGGCAAGATAGACGCGGCGGAACTTTCTCCCCCCTTTAAGCCAGAGCGAACGCTGTTTGGCCAGCTCGTCTTTGGTTTGCAGCTGTTTGTAGAAAAACTTGGCTTGATTGTAATGGTCTTGAATTGAAAATGGAGTGTTTTCGGCAGCATTGCTGCACAGGGCGCCCCCGCTGTAGAGAGAGCCGGCAAACGTCAGACATAGTACAAAAAACAATGAGAGATATCGTAGCATGCGATAATCGTGATGGCCTGATTGGCGGTAGAGAATGATATACGGCGGCTTCTCATTCCTGCATTATGCAATTGGTGTAGAATAACCGGATGCAGTGCAGGATACTAGTTTAGCCAATAAAAGACAAATAGAAATATGCACTGCTGGAGGTACCCGCTACAGAGAGTAGCAAGACGGGTACGAATGCTCAGTCAAAAGATCTCCTGCTTTTTCCAAACCTGCGGGTTAGAAGAGTGAGCCATATGATACTCGAGAAAAGCAGCCCTGCCATGGAGGCATAATCTCTAGTGGAACCATGGGGGTGATAGGCGTCACTCTGTATCGTTTTTTGATCGAGAAACCGGCCTTTTATGGATATGATACCCGACTTTGGGGGAAGTGAACCGACAACAGGCACCTTTTCACCGGTAAACAATGCTATGGTTGAATCTTTTGCGGAATAATAGGACCGATCCAGTTCGACAATCCGGCCAACCCGGTCAGAGCTTGTATTTTTTATTGCAATGTAGTTTGCATTGGAATCGATAATATGGGACATGAAAAAAAGCGGTAGCAGGAAATACAGGCCTAAGCAGAGGCAACTGATTTTCCACATGGAGCTTGTGTTCACGGCAATATCTTCCAGAGATATGGTTGTGATGTTTTTCACAAGATAGAAGAACCCCATTACAGAGAGCAGATACATCAGAGTATGTTCAGGCCAAAGCAGATCAAAATGTGTGGGCGTCCAGCTCAACGGTGCAAAAAAATGTACACCGTTGCCCCACTTGATTTGCATGGCATCGAGAAAAAGGTGGAGCAAATTGTTGAGGGCCAGGACTGAAAATACCAAAAAGACCCGTTTGGCAAACAGGGCAAAGGTAAAGCTGAGCACAAGACAAAAGAGCAAACTGGCCTGACTGGTAAAGTAGAGGCGCATTTGATATGGATCGCCAAATTGACCAGCAACGGCAATTCGTTGTAAAATCCATGGAATATCCGGGATGATAAGGCCCAGCAAAATCCATGGAATTTGCACTCGCGGCACCAGTGCCCTGCTCAAAGGTGCCTGAATCGCTATGTGTATAAGTGTGTTAGGCAAGACTTTTCAAAATCTCAATGCAACTGCTCACAGAGCACCAGATC
>JBHEOR010000084.1:7760-11952 GCA_046260685.1 Desulfopila sp. | reverse complement strand
CTCGAGAAGCTCGAGATAGCCCGAGGGGATCTCCGGCACGGCACTATCCGCCAGTTCCGCCAAAGAGAGTGTGGCCGCCCCGAGATCCAGAGAAACGAAACGCTTGCGCATATCTGCTGGAAGGCGGTCGAGGTCAAGAGCGGTAAAATCCCCCCAATTCTCCGGGTTGTTTTTATGCAGCTGCGCCTCCGGAGAGAGCAGGAAGTTGGCAACAAGCAGAGCGCCGGCCCTGTTGGGGGCATTATAGGGAATCGCGGTGAAGTGGGTGTTGAAAATCGAGCCGTCCTCCATGACAAAGGTGCGCACACTCTCCGGATACCGGCCCTGGAGAATTTTGCTCTGGGCATTGGCCTGGTGATAACTCATGTTCATAAGCACCTCGCCGCGCTCAAACAAGGTGTCCAGGGCGGCAATATCCTTGGGATAGGTCCTGCCCTGCTGCCAGAGATAGGGCTCGATTTCATTGAGATAGTCCCAGAGCTGTGGTGCGTTTTTTTCAAAAAGTTCCTCATCGACGCCATGCATGTACTGTTCATGACCGCTGGTGAGCGCATAAAAGGCCTGGCGGATAAAGGCCGAACCGGTAAAGTCCGGCGGGCTGGGATAGGTGAATTTGCCGGGATGCTCTTTGACCCATTTTTTCAGCTCACCAAAGGACTGCGGCGGTCTGTCAATCGTGGCGCTATCGTACTCAAAGACAAACTGGGCACGTCCATAGGGCGCCTCATAGCCGCGCACCGGAAAACCGAAATCGTATTTCACCGTTGCCGGATCGACATAGCGAACATTGGGCAGTTTCGGGGTGATGGGACCATGGAGCAGATCATTTTCCATGGCGTTTTTAAAATTCTCACCGTTGATCCAGAGCAGGTCCATGGTGCCCCTGTCTCTGTTGGTCTGCTTTTCCGTGAGAAGTTTATTAATAAAAATGGCAGCATCGGCGGGCACCCGTTTCAAGGTAATGTCATAGCGCTTTTCCACCTGGTCCGCGACATAGGTATCGACCCAGGAGTTAATGGTTGGCGAGCCGCCCCACATGAACCACTTCACCGTGCTTCCCCCGGCCGCATCCTTTACTTCGGCAAAGGACTGCGCCGCAAGCGCCTGTGATGTACTGCAGACAACCAGACAGAATAGCATGACCATCATTTTGACGATCGAACAACCGGTATCGCGTACCATAATCAACTCTCCCTGATACGTATGAACTGTTTGACATTGACGGCTACCCGGTCTCCCGGCGAGAACTCGGGATTGAAGCTGTAGACACTCAGAGCGACGCCATGAAGGCGAACACGGTACATGATAAAGTGTCCGGCAAAGACTACATCCTCAACAACTCCCGCGCCTGTCGTATCTCCCTGCAGCTCGATCGACTCGGCCCTGACGCTGATCCTGGAATAGGCCGTCATATCTTCCTGCGGCAAACTGACATGGGCAAAACATGAGGACGGGATACTGTTGACATGGCCGAGAAACTCGGCCACCCTGGAAGAAACCGGCTGGTTGTACACCGTTTTGACCGCATCGAACTGGCACAACCTGCCATCCAGCATGATACCGATCTTGTCCGACATCATGAAGGCCTCCTGGAGATCGTGGGTGACGCTCAGCGTGGTGATGGAATACTCCTGCTGAAAAGCGCGGATGAACTCGGCCGTCTCCGCCTTGAGATTGCGATCAAGGTTGGCAAAGGGCTCATCGAGCAGCAGAATAGAAGGACTGACCACCATGGCCCGGGCCAGAGCGACACGCTGCTGCTGGCCGGCGGACAGCTGGTTGGGATAATACTCTTTTTTGCCGCCGAGCTGAAAGTAGTCCAGCATGGCCAAAACCCTGGCTCGCCTGTCCTGGCGCGCCACCCTGCGGCAACGCAAGCCAAAGGCGACGTTGTCAAAAATGGTCATGGTGGGAAACAGGAGATAATCCTGGAACACCAGTATCGCCGGATTGTTCTGCAAATCCGCCGACGAGGTAATATGCCCGGCATCGGCGGACTCCAGGCCCGCCAGGATCTTCAGCAGGGTTGTTTTACCGGCCCCCGACGGCCCGACAATGGAGACCAGCTCCCCCTTTTCCACCTCGAAGGAGACCGCCTCAAGGACACGGTTGGCGCCATAGTTCTTATCAATTGCCTCTATTCCAAGAAACATTCGGCCTCGTTGAGATAGTTAGTGATGGTGGCAAAGGTGTCATCATGGCTAAGCTCCCTGTACGCCGCGCTATACTCGTGGTAGGCCATGTAGCACCAGCTCAGGGCACGGAGCAGGATAACCCGCTCCATAAGGCGGGTTTTGTCATAGGCCTCGTCCACGGAAAGCCCGGTTTCCCCCGCTTCCAGATAGTTTTGCAGAAAAATATATTTCTGCTGCTCGGTGAAGCGGAACCGGGTCTTCCACAGAGTGGTCGTGGGAATAAAAAAATGGGCAAGATCCTGATACCGGTAGGAGACAACCGCCTTTTCCCAGTCGACCAGGCAGGCCCGCGCTTCATCGATGCGAAAATTTCCTGAATTGACCTCGGTGTTGACGATGCAGTACTGTTCGTTGGCATACAGTGCCGCCATCTTTTCCGAACCGGCAACGATGCGGTCATGGTACTCGAGCAGAAGAGCACGAACGTCTCGATACTGCGGCCCTGAATAGCGGTGGATAAGCTCATGGGATTCAGCGGCTATGTCGCGCGCCGGATCCCCCTGGACGATGAGTCGATCATCCAGCGGCTGCCTGTGGATGCGTGCAAAAATTCGGGCCGCCGCCTCCAGATCGCGGCCATAGTCAAGGGCCGTCCCGGGCAGATACTCCATCAGCAATGCCCCTTTGCCCAGGTTCTTCGCATAGAGATCATAGCGGTAGGGAAGAGGGGTTACTCCAGAGTTCTTCACCGCTTCAAGGACATGATACTCATACTCAATCTGATTCTCCAGTCCGAGCTGTGTGCCGTGATTGATGCGAAAAACATAGCGCGCATCATCATGTGTAATAACATAATTTTCATTATATTCGCCGGCGGCAAGAAACTCGCAGGACAGCTCTCCCTCAAGCCAGCGGGTTTCTTTCAAAAAATCAAGTATCTGCTGAGTCTTATCAATCATAGGCATGGAGATGTGTTTATGTGTTGCATTTTTGATTACCAATAAAGCTCAGCTCATCGACCCAGGGGGCTTCACATGTTGTTTTCAAGGGACGCCATAAACCCATCCCTGGGGGCTTAACTGCAGCCGTCCAGGCTGCAGATACCCATGAAAACAACATGCGAAGCCCCCTTTCCCCCAAGAACTTCGAGCCGAGCTTTGTTAGGAATCAGGTGCAAAATAGTACCGTTCATAATACCGTTCGTCTGCTGCAAAAAAGAGTCTTCCCGACTCTATTCTATTCCGCGTCGCCCATTCAACGTTTCCACCTCCTTTCGTTTTTGCCTGCATGGCTACTGCATCAAGACAGGATCACCCCCGGTTCATTCTCCGTAATCCCGCCGACCACTACGGCATCAGGCACGCCGGCCCGATGCAGGGCTTTGATGAGCGCAGGGGCCTGATCGGCCGGCAGGGCCAGGAGCAAGCCGCCGGAGGTCTGCGGATCATAGATCAACCCCTGTTCGTGGCTGTCCAGCCGCCGCTCTATTTGCAAGCGCCTGCTCTCCACCAATTGCTGGTTGGCCTTGTTGCTGCCGGTGGTCTCCCCCTTGGTATACATTTCGGCGGCATCGGCATAGATGGGCAGGGCATCATATTCGAAGACAACCTCGCAGCCACTGCCATAGCTCATTTCCACGCCATGCCCGAGGATGCCAAACCCTGTGATATCGGTGGCGGCATGGAGATCATAGCGCAAGGCTTCCTCGATTGCCGTACCATTGAGTGCGGCGATGGTGGGAAGCACCTCTTTCTCCAGTTCGCTCAAGGGCAGTTTACCGGAACGCACCGCATTAAACAATACCCCCGATCCCAGAGGCTTGGTCAGCACCAGGGCATCACCGGGACGGGCGCCGCTGTTGGTTATGATTCCATCCGGATGAACAGAGCCATTGACACACAGACCATATTTGGGCTCCTCGTCGTCGACGCTATGACCGCCCGCCAGCTGTGCGCCGGCTTCGACAACCTTGTCATTGCCGCCGCGCAGTATTTCCCGAAGAATTCCCATATCGAGCAGCTTCGAGGGAAACATCACCACGTTGAGGGCGGTCAACG
>JBHEOR010000084.1:0-7750 GCA_046260685.1 Desulfopila sp. | reverse complement strand
CCGCGGCAATCTGGCCAAACCAATAAGGATCATCGACCGGCGGGGTGATAAAATCGATGGTATTGATCATCGCGACATCGGCGGACAGACGATACACGGCTGCATCATCAGATTTTTCATAGCCGACCAGCAGATTGACATCCTCCAGTCCCTGAAGCCCCTCAAGCGCATCCGACAATACAGTCGGACCTATTTTGGCCGCTCAGCCACAGGTTCTAGCTAAACCGGTCAACGTCTTTTTCTTCAAAAATTTTGGCATCCGCATCGTGCTACTCCCAGATTTATATTTTCTTCTTTGTAAAATATAGCTATACTTGCCATAGAAAATTCAAATACAATAACAATAACACTACATACTACACCACCTGCTATTTTTCCATCATTGATTACATTGCTTTAATGAAACTACTTTGATGAAAATACCTTAACCAGGAGATTTCAAATAGAAACTCGACACCTTAAAATATTTGCCGCCGTTTATAAAAACAAAAGTTTTACCAAAGCCGCCGAACAGCTCAACACCAGCCAGCCGACCATAAGCGAGCATGTCCGCAACCTTGAGGAACGGCTTAACTGCAAGCTGTTTGACCGCCTGGGTCGCACCATCATACCCACAACCGAGGCGGAGTTGCTCTATCCCCGGGCGCTGGCCATTCTAGACGATCTGCGTAAACTGGCCGATGATCTTACTGCCGTCGGCACCAGGGTGTCGGGGAAAATCGTTATTGCCGCAAGCACAACCCCCAGTGCCTTTGTGCTGCCCGGCATGGCGGCGGATTTCAACACAACCTACCCGGACATATCATTTGAAATACGAACCTCGAGCTCGGCCCAGGTTATTGATACCGTGCTCAACAACGAGATACTGCTGGGAGTTGTCGGTGCCACCAGCAGCAATTCCAAACTCAATTTCCGCGCCTTCAAAAAAGACACACTGGTCCTGGCCGCCTCCACCAAAATGCTTGTCGACCAACCTGTAACCACCACGACGCTGCTGGAGCTTCCCTTTATCATGCGCGAACAGGGCTCCGGCACACGTAAGAGCATGGAGCGCTTTCTCGCCGAAAAAGACATCAAGCTCTCCCAGCTCAACACCCGCGCAGTCTTCGGCTCATCCATGGCTGTCTGCGAGGCGGTTAAAGCAAACCTCGGGGTTTCCATTCTCTCCAGCCACGCCATCAAGGACAGTGTCAAAAATGGCCAGATCCAGGTCATTGAAACCCATAATCTCACCATGATCCGAAACTTCTATACCGTCACCACCAAAAAGCGGAGCCTGCCCCGCAATTATCAGGCATTTCTCCAGCAGCTGCTTGCTCATGAGGATTCCTTGCACGACGGCGTATAGGCATTGCAAAGCATCTCGGGATGCCCTATTATGTAAAATAGTGCGGGAGCTTCATCAGGTCCATTGGCCTGTTGAGAGCTGAGAGGGGCGCAACACCCGACCGCTTGACCTGATCCGGATAATACCGGCGGAGGGAACTGTGGACACTCTTCCAGTCTTCATCCCCAAGACTGTATTGCCATCCGCCTCCCCCGTACAAAAAAACTTTCAGCAATGGAGGCTGTGATGCGCACACCATTTTTCAAGGTTTTGCTTACAACATTTCTTTTTCCGTGGACCGTGTCGTTGACTTTTGTGATGTTTCCTGTGCTGCTGTCGTACAATCCGGCAGCAGCCGGCGAAACTCTCACCCTGATGACCCATGACAGTTTCAACGTCAGTACAGAGGTGATCAAGCGCTTTGAAAAAGACAACGATGCCACCGTCCGCTTTCTCAAGGCAGGAGATGCGGGAACCGCCCTGGTCCAGGCCATCCTCTCCAAGGGCAACCCGCTGGCCGATGTCTTTTACGGCGTCGACAACACCTTTTTATCCCGGGCGCTGAACAATGATATATTCATCCCCTATACCTCCCCCGCACTCGCCGGCATCCCGGAAAAGTTCCGGCTTGATCCGCGCAACCGCCTGCTGCCCGTCGATTACGGCGATGTCTGTCTCAACTATGACAAAGCCTGGTTCAAGCAGCACGATCTTGCCCCGCCCACCGACCTGGCCGATCTTGTCAAACCGGCCTACCGTGGCCTGACGGTGGTGGAAAACCCGGCAACCTCCTCTCCCGGCCTGGCCTTCCTGCTGGCCACCATCGGCCGCTTCGGTGAAGATGGTTACCGTGATTTCTGGAAAAAGCTGCGCAACAACGACGTCAAGGTGGCCAATGGCTGGGAGGATGCCTATTACGGCCATTTCAGCGCCGCCTCGAAGGGTGACCGGCCCATCGTGGTCAGCTATGCCTCGAGTCCTCCGGCGGTTGTTCATTTCTCGGAAACACCGTTAAACGAAGCACCCACCGCGGCAGTGGTCGACAATGACTCCGCCTTCCGCCAGATCGAATTCGTCGGTATACTCAGGGGAACAAAGCATCCTGATTTAGCCCGCAAACTTGTCGATTTTATGCTCGGCCGTCCCTTCCAGGAAGATATACCGCTACAGATGTTTGTTTTTCCCGTTAACCCCGAGGCACAGCTGCCCGAAGTCTTTGTCCGGCATGCCGAGGTCGCGCAACATCCGGTACAGCTCTCCCCATCAGCCATTGAAGCAGGCCGGGACCGCTGGATCGAAGAATGGACGACAACGGTGCTGCGCTAGATGATTCCATCGGCTCTCCTGCGGCGGCTGCTGTTTGTAATTCCCCTTGGGTTTCTGGCGGTGTTCTACTTCTATCCGTTGAGCAGAATTGTGCTCTTCAGCTTTTTGCCTGACGGCATAGGAGGGACCTGGGACCCTGAAAAACTGAGCCGTCTTTTCCACAGTCCGGTGTATCTGAATATCATCTGGTTTACCATCTGGCAGGCCGCCCTTTCCACGATCATTACCCTGACTTTGGCCCTGCCGGGGGCCTATGTCTTTGTCCACTATCGATTTCCCGGCAAAAATATTCTTCAAGGGCTGATGAGCGTCCCCTTTGTTCTGCCCACCGTTGTCACGGCAGCAGCCTTCAGGGCCCTGCTCGGCACCAACGGCGTGCTTAATACGTGGTTGATGAACCTTTTTGATCTCACGCAGGCCCCGATACAACTCGACCAGACCATCTACTTTTTCCTCATCGCCCACGTTTTTTACAACTACACCCTGGTCCTCAGAATTGTGAGCAGTTATTGGGCCGGACTGTCGCCGGATATACAAACCGCGGCGACAATGCTCGGCGCTTCGCCATGGCAAAGCTTCCGTAAAATCACCCTGCCGCTGCTGCTGCCGGCAATCGGTTCCGCTGCACTTCTTGTTTTTATATTTTGTTTCACCAGCTTCGGGGTCATCCTCATCCTTGGCGGTCCAGGCTATGCCACCATCGAGGTGGAAATATACCGCCAGTCGGTACAGCTCTTCAATCTGCCCATGGCGGCCGCCCTCTCGCTTATCCAGCTGGGCATAAACTTTCTGCTGATGTGGATTCATGCCGGGCTTTCCCGCACATCCAATGTGTCTTTTTTCGGCAATCCGGCAAACATCAGGGACACAGTGCTGGCCCGCCGGGGCCCTCGAATCATGGTGTCGGCCAATGTGATTTTCATGTCTCTTCTTCTGATGACACCGCTGGCGGCCCTGCTGCTGCGCTCTATCAGCGGCTCCAATGGTATAACCCTTGCCTACTATACGGCGCTCTTCAGCAGGGGGTCGGATTCCATCTTTTTCATTGAGCCCATCACCGCGGTCGGCAACAGTCTGGGGTTTGCCCTGTGCGCCATGACGGTTGCCCTTGTCCTGGGAGTAGCAGCCTCATCCTTTCTTGCCGCCGCCCGTAAAGATGGCAAGCATAAAAAAGCAAAACGATATTCGCAATATTCGCTATATTCGCGATATTCGCTATATTCGTTTTGGGATGCCATCATCATGCTGCCCCTGGCAACCTCCGCGGTGACGCTGGGTTTTGGCTACATCATCACCCTGAACACGCCTCCGCTCAACCTGCGTGATTCCATTTTCCTGGTGATCATTGCCCACGCGCTGGTGGCCTTCCCCTTTGTGGTTCGCTGCATTCTGCCAAGTCTGCGCCAGATCCCCGACAGTCTCCGTCATGCCGCAGCGGTGCTGGGCGCCTCACCCTTTCAGGTATGGCGCAGCATCGATATGCCTCTGATCAGCCGGGCCCTGCTGGTGGGGGCCATCTTTGCCTTTCTCATCAGCATGGGCGAATTCGGAGCCTCCGCCTTTATTGTCCGGCCCCACACCCCGACCATGCCGGTGGCAATTTTTCGCTTTCTCGGTCAGCCGGGTGATCTCAACTATGGCCAGGCCATGGCCATGAGCAGTCTGCTGATGCTGGTCTCCTGCTGCAGCTTCTGGGGGCTGGAAAAACTTGGCCGCTCGCATCTTCGGTGACACACAAAAAAATGATCACCCACAAAGCGCGGCTCGAAGTACGAAAGACAAGGACCTCACATGTTGTTTTCAAGGGTATCTGCAGCCTGGACGGCTGCAGTTAAGCCCCCAGGGATGGGTTTATGGCGTCCCTTGAAAACAACATGTGAGGCCCTGGGCCGATGAGCTGAGCTTTGTTGATGATCAGCAAACAAAAAAGAGTTATAGTGAATATAAATAGCCCCACCATCCTTGATGTGAAGGACATCTGCAACCAGTACGAAGGCACGCCGCTGCTGCGCCATGTCAGCTTTTCCATGGCACAGGGGGAGATACTCTGCCTGCTCGGCCCCTCGGGCTCCGGCAAGACCACATTGCTCAAGCTCATTGCCGGCCTGGAAGACAGGGAAAGCGGGTCAATTTCGTTTGGCGGCAGAGACATCTCGGGAACGCCGCCCTATAAACGTAATTTCGGCATGATGTTTCAGGATTATGCCCTGTTCCCCCATAAGAACGTGGCGCAGAACATCGCCTTTGGTCTGGAAATGCAAAAATGCAGCGCCACGGAACAGCAGTACCGCATTGACCGCGCTCTCAGCCTGGTTGGCCTGGATGGTTTTGAAACCCGGCGCATAGATGAACTCTCCGGCGGTGAACGTCAGCGGGTCGCCCTGGCCAGAAGCCTGGCCCCGGAGCCGCGGCTGCTGCTGCTCGATGAACCCCTTGGCTCACTTGATCGGGCGTTACGAGACAGGCTCACCGGAGAGATCCGCACCATTTTGAAAAAATTGGGAGTTACCGCCATCTTTGTCACCCATGACCAGGCGGAAGCCTTCTCCATTGGCGACAGGGTTGGTGTTCTCCACCAGGGCCGGCTGCAGCAGATTGACACACCGGAGACCCTTTACCGACACCCGGGCAATATCACCGTTGCCCGATTTCTTGGCTTCAAGAACCTTCTGCAGGGGCATTTTGACGGCGACCGCACATTTCATGCCCCCTTCGGCGCAATCCCCCTTGACGAGACACCGCAGCGAGATGCAGGGCCGGCAACGCTGCTCATACGGCCGGATGGTGCAAAGATCGTCGATTCCTGCGCTGCCGCCCCCGACTCTCGTTACGGCAGGGTGGTTGTCGGCAAAGTGCTACGGCGCCGGTTCCACGGCAGCAGGTACAGCCTGAACATCGAGTGCGGTACAACCTCGTTGATATTTGAACTTCCCCTCGACCCGCCCCCGCCCAAAGCAGGCGAGGCACTTACACTGGCAATACAGTCTTCCGCCCTGGTTATACTCGACAACGAAGAAAATACATGAAGAGAGAAACTATCAAAGACATCCTGATCATCGGCAGCGCTCCCTTATCTGTCTCCAGTGTTGCACTTGACGCCATTGACTCGGCCGACAGCATCATTGCAGCGGATGGAGGCGCCAACCATTGCGCCTACCTCGATATCATCCCGGACTATGTCATCGGCGATCTCGACTCAATCGAGCCGCTTTTGCTGCAGAACTTTGAAAAGGCCGGCGTGACCATTCAAAAATACCCACGCCACAAGGACGCCACCGATCTTGAACTCGCTTTGGATTTCGCCTTGAACCTCGCACTGCAAAAGGGCGCGGAAAACATCTCTCTGACAGGATTGCTGGGCGGGCGCTGGGATATGAGTTTTGCCAATATTATGCTGGCCGCCACCTCAAAATACAGCGCGATGGACATCACTTTTTATGCTGATGAGGCTGTTCTCAAGATACTCCAGCCCGGCAGGACACATCTTTTCAAGGGATGCAGCAACAAAACAATTTCCTTTGTGCCGCTCAGCGGCCCTGTCAGCGGAGTGACCATCACGGGGGTTGCCTATCCGCTGACAGAGAATCCCATATCCTTTGGCTCAACGCTTGGTGTCAGCAATATCATCAAAGATGCCGTGGCAGAGGAGCACCACCGCTCCGGCATTCTTCTCTGCACCCTGCTCTAAAACCGAGGTCAAGCTGAAGCTGTTGTATCAGGCAGCAGGCCCGATATCCAGCGCTTGAAACGTAAGCGGTTGAGATAGGTAAAAAACTGTTGCCGCTCATGGTAATAGAGGATAGGATGCTTGGGGCTCTTCGAAATACAACCGTTAAGGGTTCGCTCAAAAATACGTTCGCAAATGTGAAGTGCAAATGTGAGGTTATTTTTGAGCGGACCCTAAGGATATCACATGAAAAAAATACTCATCGCAGTAGCGTTTCTTGGCGCGGCCATCGGGTTCGGTGCACCATTGGTCAACGGGATCCTGATGGAAAAGACCATTCGTGGCGCCTTTGACGATATAAATGGTCGATACAGTGACAGTGGTGTCGATTATTCCCTTGAGATAGTCGAATATAACAGAAAGTTCTTCACCTCCGACATTACCTGGAAGGTCAATTTCGGCTCTTTGAAAGCCGTCTACGGCATGGAAGAAATCGTTCTCCGCGATCATGCCGAACACGGGTATACCGGTGTTACATCCTCAACCAGTCTGGAACAAAACAGCTGGTTCGCCACGTTCGTTGACAACAGACTCCAAGGGGAAAACCCTCTGGCAATCACCACCTCGTACTCCTTTCTCGGCGATATTGCCATGACTATCGACTTCGACGCGTTCTCCATGGTTGTCGACAAAGAGAACCTCACCGTCAACAGCGGCAGATACCTCATCAGCACCGATGGAGAGTTGGAGAATTTTACTGTTCGTGGAGAGTGGCAGGGGATGCGTGTTGGAGACAAAATGGTGATGGGGCGCATGGGCTTGAACGCCGAGATGCGTATGCTCTCCTCATTTCTGTGGGACGGCGCCATTGATTTCACCATGGACGAAATCTCGATCACCGGGCAACAAAATCGTTTCGAGATGCTTGAGCTTCAGGCCCACTACACGGCCGACGTCGACAGCGAAAACAATCTTCTCTCCACCACCTCCAGTTTCTCCATGGAAAAGCTGGAAACGCCGGCAACAACCATCGATGGAGCAGCCGCTACGTTTACAGTGCGCAATATAGATGGTGCGGCCTATGAAAATTTCATGCAACTCTATACCCGGACCATTTCCAAGGTATTGACACGAGTGGCAGCACTGGAAGATGCACCGGAGAAGAGGCAAAAGATGCTGGAAAATCAGATGGGCAATATCGGTATTCAGATGATCGGCGCAATGGAAAATATGCTGACGGAGGGTCTGGAGCTTGAAATCGCAAATGTCCTGGTAACACTGCAAAACAAGCAGACTTCCGGTGAAATACGGGCCAGCATCAGTCTGCGCCTGCTCAAAGACATGACCCTTATGCAGTTTGCCCCGGTCGCCGGCCAACCGGATCTTGCACTTGACATCCTCTCCCTTAACTCAGATATCAGTCTGCCTGC
>JBHEOR010000083.1:10759-12187 GCA_046260685.1 Desulfopila sp. | reverse complement strand
ATGGGATGTAAAGGACCGGCCGAGAAAGCGGGTGAAGACCTGGACGCTCAGGTAGTTCTATGTAGAGTTTCAGAAATTCAGGTCTGCTTTTAGCCGACTTTTAGCCGACCTGACCCTTTTCGGAGGTATAAGTGTCTTACAGATTATTCTTCTTGTTTATAATGGAAATAATCTGTAAGGCATTAAAAAGCAGACCTGAGTCGAGGTTTCAGCCGCAATTTCTGCGACCGGTCTGGAAACCGGAATGGCAGGCCGGTGAACCTACCATCCCTCTGTTTGATCAAATGCGTACAACATTTGTGGCCATTTCACCTTTTTGGCTATCGGAGATATCAAAAAGGACTTTTTCTCCTTCATTGAGGGAGCGAAAACCCTCTGCTTGAATTGATGTATAATGGACAAAGATATCTTTGCCGCTGTCCTGTGCGATGAAACCATAGCCTTTGGCCTCGTTAAACCACTTTACTTTTCCTTGAGCCATTTCCGTACTCCTGATTTATGCGGATTCTTATTTTGAATAAGAATCCATTTTTATAATAAGATTGCAGCTTATCTTTTCTTGTCTTGGCATTTTCAAAGCTACAACCAGGATGTCGGCAGGTTTTTCCACACAGGCTTATTTCTGCCAACGGTAATAAGTTATGAAATTTCGAAAATTTGTCAGGATTTGTTGTGTAAGCATATTTCCAGGATATATTTTGTCCCGAAATCGATTTTGTTTTGAATTCGGATTATGCCATCAAATGCTCCGGCAATAATTCCTGCATAATAAAGATTCGATACACGAGTCTTTTTCGCTGTTTTGCTTTTATGATTCGGCAGGAAAAGCGTTTTTTCCTTATCGAGGGGAATGCCAAAACCAGGAACGGTGAAAGAGAAATAGATGGAATGCCAATTTCTTTTAAACGGCTCTGAGTGAATTTCCAGTTTCATTTCGCCGTTTCCGAGATATGTCTGTGTGAAATCGGCGAGATCCCATAGCAGAAAACCAAGCATCAAAATATTGCCCTCAAAAAATCTGGGGAGATCAGAGCTGATATCCGTCGTGAGTTGATATCCTCTCATTTCACTTGTCTTGTCATACCAATTGCAGAAATCGTCAACTAACTCGTGAAGGTCAAAGGGTTCTTTTTGATGTGCTATCCGCCAACATGTCTCACCCGGCTCGTCTATCTCTTCGTTGATGTGATACAGGGACTCATTGAGATTGGACAGAGGTCTTCTTGACATAAAGTCTATTCCTTTTGTCAAATACAAGCCCATCAGGTTGGAGTCATCCCCTAAATTGTTAATATTTAGCATCTTTCTCTCCTCATTAGTGAATGTTTGTTATTTAAATATTTATTATTCATCCATACAGGACAGGCGAATTTTCACCATGAAGCGTGTGCCGAACCCAAAACTGCAAAATGACAACAATCACCAATA
>JBHEOR010000083.1:0-10749 GCA_046260685.1 Desulfopila sp. | reverse complement strand
TGGCTACAGATCATCGCTGTCGGCAGCTTCTGTGTTCCTTTAGTTGTTATAAAAGCAAGTCTTGTGCCCGGATCGATGAGAATACTATCGACAGAGAATATATTGTTTATTCACAACGACATACGATACTATTTCCGGAGCAAGAAAACCTCCGCTGCAATAAAAATGAATGTTGCATGCAACAGAAACGTTACATTTGTTGCCGTTGCATGTTACACTTTAAAAAAAGTGGGAGAGTGTTATGGTAGGGGTTGTGTCATAAAGCCGGTGACTTCAGTCACCGGAAAAGAATTCCCACTGTACCTGTAGTCCTGAAGGGACGCTGTCAGGTACGCGTTTGCCGGATGAACCGCATGTAAACCGGCCGCTATCTTTTTTTACCCAGAACCCCACCAATAGGAGCTGAACCATGGAAGTATCACAGACCGTCATTTCCATCTTCAGAACCAAGCCAACTCCAAAAAATAATCCGCCTGTTCCCAACTTTTCATCAAAAGGACATGAAAATGAGAAGCCTTAGTGAATTTGAATCAAAACAAATACTTGCTGGCTATGGCATTCCGGTAGTACAAGAAACTATAGCCAAAGATAGAGAAGATGCAGTTCTAGCTGCCATCGATCTGAAGTTTCCTGTTGTATTAAAGGGCAATGGAGCAAAACTTACACATAAAAGCGATCGAGGATTAGTGCGTCTGGGGTTGTCCAATGTTGAGCAGGTCCGGGAAGCAGCACAGGCGATCCTTGAGTCAGCCGGTAAAGATCTGGAAGGGTATATAATCCAGCCCATGCTCAACGGTAAGCGTGAATTTGTCGCAGGTTTAATACGTGATCCTGTGTTTGGTCCAATCGTGATGTTCGGACTTGGGGGAGTGTTTACCGAGGCGTTGGATGATGTGGTATTTAGAGCTGCACCCATCGACGAAATAGAAGCCGAAACCATGCTTGACGAGATAAAAGCTTCTAAACTTTTAGGGCAATATCGCGGAGAGCAAGCGGCAGATAGAAAAGCCCTTGTCAATTGTCTA
The DNA here is from genome assembly GCA_046260685.1 of Desulfopila sp. Taxonomy (GTDB): domain Bacteria; phylum Desulfobacterota; class Desulfobulbia; order Desulfobulbales; family Desulfocapsaceae; genus Desulfopila_A. Next base: position 9,724 of record JBHEOR010000083.1, on the reverse strand, counting down.
TTAGCGCTCTCCAAACTTGCAATTGAGCGACCGGATGTCGCAGAGGTTGACATTAATCCACTGCTTGTTGGCCCGGAAGGTCAGGTCAGTGCCGTTGATGGGTTGGTCATGTTGCAAGAGGAGTCGCCCAGGAAATCGCGACCCGTTATATCTCCTGCTCTCATTGGTGATATATTTCATCCCGGATCAATTGCTTTTATTGGTGCATCGAACGTATTTGGAAAATGGGGGCAGTCATTACCTGCTAACCTTTTGGCCCATGAATACAAGGGAGATGTCTATCTGATTAACTCCAAAGGTGGAACGCAGTGGGGAAGACCTGTTTATAAAAGCATATCCGAGGTACCAGGACCTGTTGATCTGGCTGTTGTCACCATTCCCGCTGCGTTTGTACGAGGTTTGATAAAAGATTTAAAACAAAAGGGAGTAAAGTCTGTTTTGCTTATATCTTCCGGCTTTTCCGAGATAGGGGAAGATGGCAGAATTTTAGAGAATCAGCTTGTCCAAGATGCACGTGATGCTGGAATTGTCTTCCTTGGACCCAATACAATGGGTATCCAGAATCCCCATGCCAACATCATTTTAACCGGAGTCCATGTAGGGCCAAAACCGGGCAGTACTGCACTTATATCGCAATCTGGGAATATGGGGGTTCAATTGCTGAGTTTCGCCGATTCCCAGGGGTTGGGAATCAGGGCTTTCGGAGGAAGCGGAAATGAGGCAATGGTCGCCATAGAAGATTTTATGGAAGCTTTTGAGGTGGATGAACTGACCAGGACGGTTCTTCTCTATCTTGAGAGTGTCAAAGACGGGAAAAGATTTTTCGAATCGGCCCGCAGAGTAGGCAAGAAGAAACCTGTAATTGTCCTTAAAGGTGGAAGAACCGAGGCCGGAGATCGCGCAGCGGCAAGCCATACCGGAGCAATGGCAGCAGACTTCAGGCTATTTGAGGCGCTTTGTCGTCAAACCGGTGTGGTGAGTGTCCATCACCCTGTAGATATGCTGGATGCCTCGATGGTGTTTTCTTCACTGCCAATGCCACAAGGTCGCAGGGTTGCAATAATGACTCTTGGCGGAGGATGGGGGGTTGTCACAAGTGATTTGTGCAGTGATCTGAAATTGCGTGTGGAGCCACTCAGCAATGAAATAGTTGCTGTGCTCGATGGAATGCTCCCACCTTATTGGAGTCGTACCAACCCTGTTGACCTGGTTGGTGAAAATGACCTGGAGCTTCCAATGAAAGCTATTGAAGTGTTAGCGGCCTGGGATGGTTGTGACGCTATAATACATCTGGGAATTTCGGGACGGGAATATCTTTTGCAGACACTGCTGGAATCCGTTGATGCAGTAGCCGCTGAGACTGATCCGAAAAAATCACAGAAAATCCTGTTAGGGTTGCACAAATGGGGGCATCAGTACATTAGGCATACGGTTGAATTGATGGAAAAATTTAGAAAACCAATTCTTGGTGTAACCTTGACTTCCGATCCTAAAAAACGTTCGATTTATGAAGTTGACAATTCAAAATATAACGGTGTCTTCTTCAACAGTCCCGAACGTGCGGTTAAGGCATTGGGACATATGTGTGAATATCGCGATTTTCTAGAAAGGGAATCTGCACGAGAGGGGAAGAAATAGGCACGACTTTCACAACCGGAATTATATTGATCTGCCGCCCCTCAGTTCCGTGCCGCGAGTCAAGATCTCAATATAATCGGCATAGCTGAACAGGCGGTTAGGCACTTTATCTCCTTCTCAAGAGCCAAGCTATCTCTTTGACCCCTTTATAACCCCTAACCGGCACATCAGCCTTAGGTTTCGCTAATTCTCTGCATCGCCTCCATCATCAATACCATAAAATCTCCAATTGGCGGCGATTTTTCCAATTCTTTTGGAATGTCCCTCGTGTAACTGAAGTGGCCGTTTGTTTCACCCAGCAATGCATACACTGCTTCCTTTTGACGATGCTTCTGAAAACGGGCAAAGACGATTTCCCCCTCCTTAAAAAAAATCACCGCTCTTCCTTCTTTAAGGGACAGATGAACCGCCCCGGTTTTCCGTGCGGCATTGATCATATGTAAAAGATCTGCAGGGTTTATGTCGGCTAATTTTCCGGTCATGCCGGAGGCAATATTTCCTGACCGCAAGGCTATTGTCTGCGCTCTGTCGACCAGCATCTTTAAAAGAAAAAGCTGCAGTATCTGATAGCTTTTAAGGACATTCCGGAAATTCTTCACACTCAGCATAGCCACCTGGGTATCTTCAGTAGTGTGTATAGAATTGGACACCGGTTCGCCGGAAAGAAGACTCATTTCGCCGAAGATCTCTCCTGCCTTAATCTCGGCGACCTTTGAACCATTGTCATTTGTGACCGTTACCATTCCCTTCAAGATGATATAGAGAGCATTGCCGGGCGCGCCCTTCTTTACAACTCTCTTGTCTTTGGGGATCGTGTTAAACTCAAGCAGCAGTGTCAGGTCAATTAAAGTGTGATCATCAAGAGGCTTAAAGATATCAAGCTGCCGGAGTTCCCCGAAATGTTGTTCAATAAGTTTCCTCTGACGACGATCTTTTGCCTCCTGGAGCATTTTCATCTGCAGCGTGGCAAAATCTTTCTCCTTTTTGTGTTCAAAGTGAATCATGCCTTCACAGCCACCGCAGTCAAATTGAGACTTTTGCCCACCACCTTGAGGAGGCCCACCGATATTATGTTTTACAGTGACGATATTGGCAATTTTCTGGGCCAAATGGAGGCAGCTGGGTTTACAGGATGGTATCAGCAGGTTGAAATTTTGCACCTTCAGCTCTTCACCTGCATTGTAAATGGGGCAGGAACGCTCTTCTGTGATGAGAAAAACCGCATCACGGTATTTTTCTTCTGGCTTGTTCAAAAATTACCCTCCAATACTGCTCGGACTCAACGACAATAGGAATTTATTTCGGACATTTCTGGTTTATATTACGATTATAAGCCCTAATCGGAAATAATGTAAACAGGAGACGGCAACTTATTCCACCCAGTTATCTTTTATCTTCTTCTTTCGTCCCTTCCATTTGATCTATTTGAGAGAGGAAGTCCCCCGGTTCAGCAAACCGGTTCTTGACAGTCGGCTGAAAAAGGGGATAATACGGGCCTGATAATGCAAGTGGAGACAAAATCCGGAAATCAATCGTCAACCTGCTGGAAGTTGGCGAAAAAAGCAGGAGATAAGCATGCCCGAGAAAGAAGTCCTTTACTACGTAAAACATGAAAGCAATACCGACGAACTGTACCTTATCGCAGTCGCCTGCATAGAAAGGCTGGCGAAGCTGGACAAGCCCGGTTCGATCAAGGCCATTGTCGATTCCGGAACGACCTCTCTTTATAAGATGACTCAAAAACCGTAAATATCCGGCGGAAGACGAATAGATTGTCTTATTTTTCTTCTTCGCTCTGTGCCCTGACGTCGACCATGACCGACAGTCTATGTACCCCTCCCCCCATGACTACGCCTTTTACCGGGGCGACATCCCCGTAATCGCGTCCCCAGGCAACGGTGATGTACGTTTCATTATTGATCAAATTGTTGGTGGGATCCAGATCCACCCATCCGAAATCCGGCACAAAAACAGAGATCCAGGCGTGGGATGCGTCCGCGCCAACCAGTTTTGGTTTTCCGGGTGGCGGGACAGTCTCCAGATAGCCGCTGACATAACGCGCCGCAAGGCCAAGCCCGCGTAGACAGCTGATAGCCAGATGGGCAAAATCCTGACACACTCCTTTTTTGTTGACCAGCACCTGTTCAACCGTGGTGTCCACGGTACTCGCCGCCTTATCGTAGGCAAATTCTGTAAAAATCCGCCGCACCAGGTCAACTGCCCCGGTCAGGACAGGAGTACCTGGAGCAAAGGACAACCGTGCATACTCAATGGTGCCGGAGTTGACGGTCACCAGCGGACTGGAAAAGACAAACTGCGATGCCTCAAGCTCAATCGGCTGTTTATGGACAGCTAAACGTTGTGCCGCACTTTCCCAGGGAACTGTGGTTTCCGGCGCCGGGGTGACAGGAGGAGAGGTGCTGACTATGCTCGTTGCCGACATGGCCAGTTCATTGTGCGGGTGCTGCACCATGAAGACGTGCACCGTATTGCCGAAATAATCGATGCGCCGGTGCAGGTATTGCGGCTCGGGTAGGATTGTTAATTGACAGTCGAGGACCTCCTGCGTCGGCGTCTGCCGCGGATACAGAAAAAGTTCGTTCTGCGAGAGTGAGGCCGGGGCCGAATAGTTATAACCGGTTTTATGAATAATACGGTATTTCATTCCGGTCGATCACCTGGAATCATAGTGTAATGGGGGGTTGACGGAACCCGGATGAGATAATGTCCGCTAACCTGCTGGGCGAATTCTTTAAGCAGCGTTTCCATGGAGACCAAAAATGCTGCCAGGGACTCATGCTGGGTCTTTTCTTCGCCGCATTGCATGCCGGTGAGATCCAGAAGGCGCACGGCAGTGAGCATCTGCAGCGCTACACGTTCCTCCGCGCAGGAGAATCGAAGTTCAGTCAGGCGGGGGAGATGTTTGACATGATCGGCGAGCCCGCTGAACTGGAAAGCCAGCGATTTGGGATTGCTCTCATCCGCCAGCAGCAAATCGAGTACCGGGGCTAATTGAAAAGCGGATTTGTAGCGGGCCCGGTAGGTCATCAGACTATCCGAGACTTCCAGCAAGGCTTGCAGGGTATTCCTCGAATCACCGCATACCTGCGGCAGTCCGATACGAATTAACACCGCCTGGTTCATTGCCCTCTCAACCCTGCGCCCCATGTCCATGAAGCGCCAGCCCAGACCTCGGGTCATACTTTCCATGGCCAGACCGCTGAAAGCGCTCAAGGTGAACAGTGTGTTATCCAAAAGCTCCAGGGGATCGCCAAGCGGTGAATCCGGGAAATCGTCCAGGCGGTTGATGACGCTGGAAGAGTCGACGGAGAGCCGATCTCTTACGTTCCGGGCGGTTTGCTGCACACGCTTTAAAATTGAGATGACGCTTTCCGGCCTATCCTTGCGATACAGGGCGGCATGCAGATGTTCGGTCAACTGCCGGAAAAGGAGCCGGCTGATATCAGCTTTAGGGGTCTTCGGGATAATATTTTTCGTTTGCAGGATGTTAAGCAAAAATTGCAGCTCGGGAATATCCTGCGGGCGATCTTCCCCTGATAAACGTCGATACACCGAGCGCAGGAGACGTATCAAACCTTCCGCGCGCTCGAGATAACGGCCCAGCCAGAGCAGGTTGTCGGCCACCCGGCTGGGCAGATCGTTGCTGCGGCGGAATTCGGAGATGACCTGAAAACCATCCATCAGGGTAAACGGTTCAACCGGCTTATCGGACAACACCCAGATGTCTTTACTCTGCTGCTTTTCCGGACAATTTTTTTCCAATGATGCCGCATCCCCGGCGGTAATCGCCAAACCACCTGGCATAACGGCAAAACCATGTTCCGTGGCGCAGGCAAAAATCCGCAAAAGGGAATAACTTTCACGCACCCCGGTGTGTTCCCAGGCCGGAGCCAGGGAAGGAGCCGGGGGCCCGGAAACCATGTATTGCGAGGGGTTGGTTCTTATTGCCGCCGCCACATCCACCGGCGGAGCGAGATCGATGTCCTGGCCCATGGCCGATTCGACGGTCAATTGGCTGAGATTGTCCATGGCATACTGCAGGCCTTCGCTGTTACCGCACCACCACGCCGGGTGGTTGGCGAGGAGCAGCTCTTCGCCGAGCAACTGACGGCACAGAAAAGGCAGGTACGTTTTTAACAGCGGCGTATCGACAAAGCCGCTGCCCAGAGGATTGACGATATCGATGTTCTGTTCCCGGCATACCTGGATAAGCCCGGCCACGCCATCTGCCGTTTCGCGCCGCAGCGCAAAGGGATCGCTGCTCAGGTCGGGGATGTGGCGAAAGATGGCCGCAACCGGCTCAAGTCCCGCCAGTTTCTTCAAGAACACCTTGCCGTTCCGAACGGTGAGATCCTGGCCTTCAACAAGGGGATAGCCGAGATAACGGGAGAGCAAGGCATGCTCAAAGTAGAGGGGGCTGTCCGGGCCTGGAGAAAATAGGACAATCCCCGGATCTTCGATGCGAAGAGAGGCCCGGCTGATCAAGGCTCGGTGAAAGGTATTAAAGAAAGGCGCTAAGCGACGTATCTGGGTTTTATGATATAAATCGGCAAAGACCCGCGACATGACGATGCGGTTTTCCAGGGCATAGCCTAGCCCGACAGGGTTTGAACCATAATCGCGAAAAACCCGGAAGTGACCGTCCTCACCTCGATAAAGATCGGCTGCATAAACAGTCAGAAATCTACCACCGGAAGGTTGAATGCCGTGACAGGAATGAAGAAAATTACCATTGGCAAAGATGAGCTCCGAAGGAATACTGCCATTTTTCAGCAGCGTCTGCGGCCCATAGGTGTCGGCGAGGATCTTTTCGAGCAAAAGAGCGCGCTGGGTCAGACCCGTTTCGATTCCCGCCCATTCCGTTTCTGAAATGGGCAAAGGAATCATATCAAGAGCCCAGGAGGTCGATCGCTCGGTGGTCTCGTCGAAGGGATTAATCGTCGCGCCGTCTTCATGGCGCATGCGTTTGGCCCTTTCGTGATGCTGCCGCAATGCATCGCCGCCTATTGCGTCGAGTGCACCAAGAATCGGCTGCCAGTGGCTGCGCGGCTGTCTATGGGCGGAGAGTGCCTCGCAATAGCTGCTCTTGGGCAAGGCAACCGAGTCAAAAAGAGATGGGGGCACGTCTGTACTCGTCATAATACTATTGCTGCCTCTATCCCGCATTTCTCATGAACATTGTGTTGATTTTCAGAATATATTTGTTTTTTCAAGAGGTTCGATTTTTTTCAATTTTCCTCTTAACCAACACAATGTTCACCAAAGGTCAGTCCATGCGACGCCATCTTCGCCAGTATTTTGCCAGTGAACATAGCCTACTATGGTTCACTGCCAAAAACCTTGAAGCTTACGCCGCCTGAACTTATGAGAAATGCGGAATATGCGGTCACAGGGCGACGGAATTGGCACCTCTACCGCTTATTTACCCTGTTGGGGTTCGCAAATCAAGAGTATATGGAAAATAGCGGTTGGTTTCCAAGCCCGGCACGGAAACGGAATTCCCCGGAGTGTGGCCGTGGGCGATGAACCTGGAGTTACGCCGCCCTTCCGCCTCATAGGAGTTAATGGGGAAATCATCATAACTCCGCCCTCCCGGATGGCCTACATGGTAGCTGCAGCCAGCTACGGCACGGCAGGACCAGGTATCAAACAAGTCAATGGTCAGCGGCGCATGGATGCCTATTGTCGGATGCAGACACGATGGCGGTTGCCATGCCCGATAGCGCACCCCGGCGACAAAGACCCCGGTTACAGACGTCGGCTGCAGGGGAACACGCCGACCGTTGCAGGTGACAATATACCGTTCTCCGGTCATGCCGGAAATTTTAATCTGCAGGCGCTCCACCGACGAATCGACATAGCGGGCCGTGCCCCCGCCGCCAGGTTCCTCGCCGAGGACATGCCAGGGCTCGAGAGCCTGGCGCAGCTCGATATCCATGCCCTGATAGTTCATCCTGCCATAGATGGGGAAACGGAATTCGAAGTGCGGATGAAAAAAATCCATGGAAACCGGATAACCGGCCAGGTTCAGGATGTCGAGGACATCGGCAAAATCATCACGGATCAACTGAGGGAGCATAAAGCGGTCGTGCAATCGTGTCCCCCACCTGACCAGCTCCTGTCGATACGGTGTTGTCCAGAACCAGCTGACAAAAGTACGCAGCAGGAGCTGCTGAGCAAGGCTCATCCTTGCATGGGGAGGCATTTCAAAGGCCCGGAACTCGAGCAATCCCATTCGTCCCGCCGAACTGTCCGGCGAATAGAGCTTATCGATGCAAAATTCCGCCCGATGGGTGTTGCCGGAAACATCGACCAATAAGTGACGATAGAGGCGATCGACGAGCCAGGGGGGACAGGGCTGACCCGGACCTGTTTGTCGGTCCTGTTCGGCAAAGGCTATTTCAAGCTCGTAGAGGCTGTCGTGCCGTGCCTCATCTATGCGCGGCTGCTGGCTGGTGGGACCAATAAAGAGTCCGGAAAAGAGAAAGGACAGCGACGGATGATTGTTCCAGAAGGTGACAAAGCTGCGCAGCAGGTCGGGCCGCCGTAAAAACGGGCTGTCCGCCGGCGTCTCCCCCCCAATGGCGATATGGTTACCGCCTCCGGTGCCGGTATGACGGCCATCGACCATGAATTTTTCGGTGCCGAGTCGGGTCTCCCGGGCCAGTTCATAGAGTCTCGTGGTGCAGTCGACCATCTCCCGCCAGCTGAGCATCGGCTGGATGTTCACCTCGATGACGCCTGGATCCGGGGTTACTTTTAAACTTTGCAGACGATAATCGGCGGGAGGCGCATAGCCTTCGATAACTACAGGCAGCTGGGTCTTTTGCGCAGTCAGTTCGATACAGCGGAGCAGCTCGAGATATCCTGTAAGGGAGGTAATCGGCGGCATGAACACGTAGAGTCGTCCGTCCCGAGGCTGGACGCACAGCGCAGTACGGACCAGCCAGGCGGCGGATTTCCCCACCACCGGCTTCGGCTCGTCAAAGGGTTCGGGCTGGGATTGGATCGCCTCGCTCTGCATTTGTTCAGGGGTTCCCTGGAGAAATTCCTGCCCGGCATGGTCATCGGCGAGCGGTCTACGTGCGGCCAGCGGATCGATCGAATAGTCGCCGGGCAGGTCCTCTTTGGCCACCCAGGGCAGAGAATCCAGCGGCAGACGCAGCCCGGCGGGAGAATCCCCCGGCAGCAGGAACATATGCCCGCTGCGCAGCGGCCAAGGCCCGCTCTTCCAGGAACCGTGCTGCAGCGGCAGGACATAACCAACGACGGCGCCAAGACCGCGCTGAAAGGCAGCCACCATTCGTTTTCGTTCCTCCGGATCAGCCAGCCGAGGGTCACTCGGCTCGACATTTACAGGCAGTTCCTGTTCCTTCTGCAGGTAATGCAGGATGTCCTCATAGCTTTCCCTGACATACCCCTTACTCACCTCCAGAGTGTCGGCCAGGGTGTCGATAAAGGTTTTCGCCTCAGTGATGCCGAAACCATAATCTTTCGCCACATCGGCCAGCCATATTTCTTCCCGCCATATCGGCTGCCCGTCTTTTCGCCAGTAACAGCCCAAAGCCCACCGCGGCAGCGATTCACCAGGATACCATTTTCCCTGGCCATAATGCAGAAAACCGCCGGGAGCCCACTCCCTGCGCAATTTTTTAATGAGTGTTTCGGCGAGGGCCTGCTTCTCCTCGCCAAGCGCTTCGGTGTTCCACTGGGCACCCTCCATGTCGTCGATGGAGACAAAGGTCGGCTCGCCCCCCATGCTGAGGCGGACATCCTTTTGGGTCAGTTCCTGGTCAATACGATCGCCCAGCTGCAAAATATCCGACCAGACATCTTCAGGATAAGGACGGGTAGAACGTGGTGCCTCGAGGATACGTCGCACCGACATGACATGGTTAAACTCCACCTCGCACTCATCAAGAGCACCGGTTATAGGCGCGGCACTTTGCGGCTCGGGTGAGCAGGCCAGCGGGATATGCCCTTCACCGGCAAAAAGACCGGAGGTCGGATCCATGCCCACCCAGCCGGCACCGGGGAGATAGACCTCGGTCCAGGCATGCAGATC
>JBHEOR010000082.1:11898-12226 GCA_046260685.1 Desulfopila sp. | reverse complement strand
GATCAAAGGTGTCGCGCGACACAGTTGCTTTTCTCGGTGTTCCCGTCATGGTAAAAGATAAGCCGGAAGGCGTTCTGACCGTTGATCGCCTTTTTGGAGATGAAATCTCTTTTGATGAAGATATCCGCTTTCTATCGGTTTTGGCGACGCTCATCGCGCAATTCCTCACGCTGCATCATGAGATAGAAAAAAAGGAAGCCCGTCTTGTTCAGGAAAACGAATCATTGAAGGCCAAGATTCACCAGAAACATGACGGTCACTTTATTATTGGGCATTCCAAGCCCATGCAGGAAGTCTTCGGGATCATAGCAAAAATCTCCAAGAGCAA
>JBHEOR010000082.1:3746-11888 GCA_046260685.1 Desulfopila sp. | reverse complement strand
GTTCGAACGGGTCGGTGGAACGCGAACTCTCAAGGTTGACGTGCGCATCGTTGCGGCAACCAATGCAAGCCTGGAAGATGCCGTAAGCCAAGGGAAATTCCGCGCCGATCTCTACTATCGCTTGAATGTGGTACCGATTGTTCTGCCTCCTTTGCGCGACAGGCAGGATGATATTCCACTGCTGTTCAATCATTTCCTGGCAAAAAGCAACCAAAGAAACGCGAAAGATCTCAAGATAACTTCGGAGCTCCTCGATTTTCTCCTAAACTACAGCTGGCCCGGTAATGTTCGCGAAATGCAGAATCTGGTGGAACGTATGGTCATTCTTGCCGAAAATGACAGAATTACGTTAAGCGATCTACCACCCAATATTTCTCGCCATGAGTCAGATACAGGGGCAGATACAGGGGCTCCTCCTGCACCTCCAGAATCCGTGGACAGAGAGCCGGCGCACCCCATTGGCGGACGGTCGCTCTCGGAAATTGAAAGGGAAGAGGTCAAAGCGGCGCTTATCCGCAATGGCTGGGTCCAGGTCCGTGCTGCCCGCGAACTTGGTTTGACCCAACGGCAAATGGGATATCGAATCAAAAAATATGGGCTCAACCGCTATGATTGCTTTCGCTGATAATCTTACGTAAAAATAACCACATAACGAGTTTATACTACGCCAAAAAATAGCCTTGCAAACGATTAGCTTTTTTCGTTTTTCCTTTCCCACCCATCAAAAAAACAGCCTCGACATTACGCCTTAAGATAACAATAATGTAATATTAATTATATAATTTATACAAAAATGTTATTTTTAGGCTAAATCACGCTGCGCTCTTCAAAATTAATATGCCTATCTCGCCGTATTTAAATCAAAAATAAATAACCTCAAGGTTGGCACAGCTATTGTAAGAGTAGGGCCAAGTGAAGGTGTACAGCTCAGGTCTGCTACGCATATGCGGAAAACATTTACTCTAAGGAGGTACATGACGTGAAAGAACGAATAAAAATCAAACCCAAAATCTACTGGAGCGGGGCCGTCATTTTTGCGGTACTGGCTGCGGGTCTGCCTGCTCTGGCAGAAGAAACAAATGTCGGTGAGACGGTTATCCATCTTGCCTATTCAATCGACACCTTTTATTTCCTTATGTCCGGAGCTCTGGTCATGTGGATGGCTGCCGGATTCGCCATGCTCGAAGCGGGGCTGGTGCGCGGCAAAAATACCGTGGAAATACTGACGAAGAACGTGGCACTCTACTCCATCGCCTGTATTATGTACATGGTTGTCGGCTACAATATCATGTATGGTGACGGCAACGGAGTTATTCCAGGACTCAGCTTTTTTCTGGGGCCGGACAATGGTGTGGATGAAGTTCTGGCAAGCGGCGGAGCCACTTACTATTCCGCCATGTCTGATTTCTTTTTTCAGGTTGTCTTCGTGGCCACAGCCATGTCGATTGTTTCCGGTGCAGTCGCCGAACGTATGAAGCTCTTTGCTTTTCTGGCATTCGCCATTGTCATGACCGGCTTTATATACCCGGTACAGGGATACTGGAAATGGGGCGGTGGTTTTCTTGATGCCCTTGGCTTTCTCGATTTTGCAGGTTCCGGTGTTGTTCATCTGTGTGGCGCTACTGCTGCGATTGCAGGTGTCCTGTTGCTCGGTCCGCGTGCCGGAAAGTACGTCAAAGGCAGGATCAACGCCATTCCCGGCGCCAATCTGCCAATGGCAACCCTTGGAACGTTCATCCTCTGGCTCGGCTGGTTCGGCTTTAACGGCGGTTCTGAGTTGAAAATCAGCAATATCGAAGAGGCCAACGCCGTTTCCATGATTTTTGTTAACACCAACACCGCTGCAGCCGGCGGACTTGTAGCTGCCATGCTGCTTTCCCGTGCCTGGTTCGGTAAGGCTGATCTGACCATGGCTCTTAACGGCGCCCTTGCCGGACTGGTGGCTATTACCGCTGAACCGCTCACCCCGAGCCCGCTCCTGTCAACAGTTGTCGGGGCAATTGGTGGACTTATCGTTGTCGCCTCCATCGTCTTTATTGACAAGGCTAAAGTTGATGACCCGGTTGGTGCCATCTCCGTTCATGGGGTGGTCGGTATCTGGGGACTGATTGCCGTGTCGTTTACCAACCCGGAAGGATCGCTCATCGCCCAGCTTACAGGTATAGTCGTTATCTTTGCCTGGGTCTTCGCGACGAGTTTTGCTACCTGGCTGATCATTAAAACCGTCATGGGTATCAGGGTATCTGAAGAAGAAGAACTTGAAGGATGCGACATTTCCGAATGCGGCCTTGACGCCTATCCCGAGTTCACCAAAGACTGATAGAGGTATGTCATGAAAAAGATAGAAGCGATCATAAAACCCTTCAAACTGGAGGGAGTAAAAGAAGCCTTGAACGATCTGGGTATTGCCGGCATGACCGTCTCCGAAGTAAAGGGATACGGGCGGCAGAAAGGTCACAAGGAAGTGTATCGAGGTGCGGAGTACCAGGTTGAATTCAATCCTAAAACCAAGATTGAGCTGGTGGTCAGCGCCGATATCGCAGACAAGGTGGTTGAGACCATACGAAACGCCGCCAATGCCAATAAAATAGGGGACGGTAAAATATTTGTCCTGCCGGTGGAAAATGTCATGCGTATTCGTACCGGAGAAAGCGGCAAGGATGCCATTTGATGGTGACTTGAAAAATTCACCGCGTACCACCTCAAAAGCCCCTGCCCCAAATGGCAGGGGCTTTTCGGGTGATGGGGTGTCCAGCCTCACCGGCACAACCACGCTGCCAGGTCGTCGGAATTGATTTCCTGGCGAGCAAGAGACTGACGCACAGCTTTTACAGCGGCCTCGCCGAGACACCTGTCGGGACGATAGCCGAGGGCCTCTAAATGGGCAAGAATAGCCTGGCGGCCTGCTTTTGGACCCAGCAGCAACCTGCGCTCAGCCCCAACCGTCTCTGGTGGATACGGTTCGTATGTCTGTGGGTTTTTATACAGGGCGCTCAGGTGCAGACCTGATTCGCACGTAAAAATATCTTCGCCGATGAAAGGGCGGTCCGGTGATATGTCTCTTCCTGCAATCTTAGCGACATAACGACTCAGGGGTGGGAGTCGCCGGAGATCATATTGCCCTTGTCTTTTGAGCGTTAAAAAACCGGCAAGCTCTTCCAGCCTGGTGCAGCCGCACCGCTCACCCAGCCCGAAAAGAGCCGCATCGGCATAATCGGCGCCATGCTCCAAAGCGGCAATCGCGTTGGCAGTGGCCATGCCAAAATCATTATGACAGTGAATGGCAAGGCTGGTTCTGTTGAGAATCGTGGCTAAAAAACCAATACGCTCACCGACCTCCGCAGGCGTAGAAGTACCCAGAGTGTCGGCCAGGCGTATGCGCAGGGCTCCGTGCCGCTCTGCCACCCTGGCCATGTGCACAAGAAACTCAGGGTCGGCTCTGAAGGCATCCTCAAATCCCACCGAGACCGCCATTCCCAGCTTTTCGGCAATATTGAGACAGGCAGAGAGGCAATCACCTGCCCATGTCCTGGTTTTCTCCAGCTTGTCTCGGAGAAGGATCTCGGATACAGGTAAAGACAATGACAGGATATCCGGCCGCAGAAAAGCGGCAAAACGAATGTCCTTTTCCATGCAACGCGACCATAAGGAACAGCTGAGCCGAGGATGGACGCGGCGGCAATAGCGCAGTAAACTAGCGGGTGGTTCAATGAGCCTTGAAGCTATGCCGAGCTCGACCTCGTCGATGCCTATTCCAGCGAGCCCATCGATAATATGTTTTTTTTCAGCAAGGGAAAACGATACTCCCGGTGCCTGTTCCCCCTCTCGCAGAGTGGTGTCTATTATTGCAGTCATTTGTTCACCGTTGGTTAAAATGGTACCTCATCCGGCAACTATGTCACGTTGCTGCCGATAACACAGCAATAACAGTGCCACTCTAATTTCTAAAAAAGACAATGCTCCATTGCCATCCTCGACCTGATACCCCTAAATATCCGATGAAAAATCGAGGATTACGGGCAATCGGTGCACAAAAAGTTAGAGCTTTGACTCCTGTCTCCTGTCTCTTGTCTCTTGTCTAACATACAGGTCAATGATATAGTAACAGGGCTACAGCAAGGGTGTTTTCGGGGGACAACCACGAGCTGTTTACGGTTACTTCCCCAGCGGCCATAACAGCGGATATTGCTCTTCGGCATTGAAGGTAACGTATAATGACAAATATGGTAACAGGCTGGTTGCGCAGACATTTTTCCGACCCTCAGGTGGTTATTCTGGCGGGACTGCTGATATTTGGACTTGTTGCAGTCCTTTTCGCCGGTCAGCACCTGGTGCCGGTCATCGCCAGTGTGATCATCGCCTATCTTCTTGAAGGCATTATTCAGCCGCTGCAACGTATTGGGGTTCCACGAACACCGGCGGTCTTTGCGGTTTTCTCCATTTTTTTCCTGGTTATGCTGGCGCTGCTCTTCGGCCTTCTGCCACTCTTGACCCGACAGGCCACCCAACTGCTCCAGGAGGTACCCGCCATGCTCAGTGAAGGGCAGCGCCTTATTCTCACCCTGCCGGAGCACTATCCCAACATTTTCGGCGAAGCCGAGATAGAGAGTGTTTTAAACCAGATCAGAAGAGAAGCCGGCAGCTTCGCAGATTCCATGCTGCGCCAGACCCTGTCATCCGTGGTAGATATCATCACTCTGGTGGTATATGTGGTGTTGATGCCTCTGCTGGTCTTCTTTTTTCTCAAAGACAAAAAAATCATCATCGGCTGGATGCGGCGCTACCTTCCACGGGAGCGCGGTCTTGCCACTGTGGTCTGGCAGGGAGTAGACACCAAACTGGGCAACTTTATACGCGGCAAATTCTGGGAAATTCTTATGGTCTGGGGGATCACCTACCTCACCTTTGTCTTCATGGGAATGAACTTCTCCATGCTGCTTGGTTTTCTCGTCGGCATATCCGTGCTCGTTCCCTATATCGGCGCGGCTTTCATGACCTTTCCCGTGGCGCTGGTGGCCTATTTCCAGTTCGGCTGGACCGGCGATCTGGCCTGGACCCTGGTGGCCTATGGCATCATTCAGATTTTGGACGGAAACCTTCTGGTTCCATTGCTCTTTGCCGAAGTCATCAATCTGCATCCCATCGCTATCATTGTGGCGGTCCTTTTTTTTGGCGGCATCTGGGGGTTTTGGGGCGTTTTTTTCGCCATTCCTTTGGCAATTCTTTTTCAGGGCGTCCTCAATGCCTGGCCAAGAAAAGACGCTGTCACAGTAAAGGATGAAGACGCCGAGACTCCTTAAATTTAAAACTCCTGGTTTTATCGGCTCGTTGAATCTTCGTTACTTTTTGAAACGAGGGCAAGACATACAATGCGGAATCACCAGGGCAACTTTGTACTATGATGATTATGGTCTGTCCACCGGCCGGGTTAGAAAAAAGTGGGCTTCGAAGACGCACTCTGAAACATTCACGGGCTGCGTTGCCTGCCGGCTGTCACACCAAATAATGTAAGGAGCAAAAATGTACACTGTTTATACTATTCCAGGCTCGTGTTCTACGGGTATCGTTGTTTTACTGGAAAAGCTTCAGGTTGAATACACACCGGTACGGCGTGAGGACGTCACAGATTATGCGGCTATCGTACCGACCAATCAGGTTCCGGCTCTGCAGACGGAGGATGGTCAAGTAATCACAGAAGGTGCGGCAATCGCCCTCTACCTCTTGGAAAAACACGGCTCAAAGATGCTCCCTGAGGATCTCTCGCTCAAAGCCGAGTTTCTCCGGTGGCTGATGTTTGACTACGCCACCCTGCATCCGGCCTATGGTAAAATGTTCACCGTAAAGTTCAAAACAGATCTGCATGACGACGACAAAGCAAAGGTGCTCAACCAGCTTGCAGACGCTGTTTCCTCCCTCTGGGCAATTCTGGATAACGAGTTGGAAAACAAAAGATTTATTACCGGCGATCAACCGACAATTGTCGATTACCTGGCAACTGTTTATGCCAGCTGGGGAAACACCTTTCCCGGCATAGATATCACCCTGGGGAAAAACGTCGAACGGCTCATTGATGAGGTCTCGGCTTTACCTGAATTCCAGGCCGGATATCAGAAAGAGAAAGTACAGTTTAAAAAACCCGCGCAGTAATAAGAACAAACTGCCATTGCAGATGTTTTACACAAACACACCAAGGGTATTATCATGGGGTCTATTTCGAAGTTTTGAAACATTGCTTTTCCATGTAGGCCCTTACACGGTGTCCGCTATATTATCCGGGAGGCCCCAGCGATTGGCACCCGGCATTACAACTCACACCTTATATGCCAAGACCTGACCCCCTACCCGGACCCCCTACCCGAGTTTATAAAGGTATAAGTTTTGTGCACAGAAGAAACTGATAATCGTCGGTGATCAACCTCCAATCTTTTTCAGTGGAAATACATGACTACGGGCGACCCGGATACACATCATTTTAAACAGATACAGTCCAGAAACATAGTTGACGAACAGGTACGCCTGCTCTATGAAAACGCTATGCTGGCCCAGGTTTCCGGATTGCTCATCGGCGGATTTCTCTGCCTGCTCCTGATCGATTTCGTAGAAACTCGCCTGATTACAATCTGGCTGAGCATTTTCATACTGATCTCCATTGGCAGAATTGCTCTCGTTGTCGCCTTTAACAGGAATCTTGTTCCGCATTGGAGCACAGCCGTATGGCATGGTCTCTTTATTGCCGGCTCCTGCCTTGCCGGTGCCATTTGGGGTGCATCCTTCTTTGTGCTTTTTGCCGAACAGAGCCAGGCACATCAGACCCTGCATTTTCTCATGGTCATCGGCGTGGTCACTGGAGGTGTTGTCTATAACTGTTACAGCACTCCCGTGGTTACCGGATTTTTAAGCCTGATACTCTTGCCCATGGCCTTAAAGCTGCTGACCCTGCAAAGCACCCTGGGACCGGTTCTCGGCTTGCTGGCCCTGTTTCTTTTATTCGTAACCTTCATCGGTGCCTTCAAAATCAACAAAATTATCTCCACGAGTATCCGTCTGCGTCTACAGGCCATGCATAGGGAAAATACCCTCAAGGCAAGTGAGGAAAGATATCGTCATATCTTCTCAAATTCCCCCTTAGGAATATTTCAGTATGACAATGACGGTCAGATAATAGACTGCAACCAGGCCTTCGCAGCAATTATAGGTTCCTCGGAAGAGCGCCTCATCGGCTTTAACCTCCTTTCTTCTCTCCACAATCATGGCGCTTTGCGGGCAATTACAGAGTCGCTGGAAGGAAACGACAGCTATTTCGAGGGAGAGTACACTGCGATTACCAGTGGTAAAAAAACACCGATGCGCGCCTTTTTTGCGGCAATCCGTGATCTAGAGGGAAGTATCACCGGGGGAGTAGGTATAATCGAAGATTTTACCGAAAAAAGACTTTCGGAACAGCAAATCCAGTATCACCAAAGCTACGATTCCTTGACCAATCTGCCCAACAGAAGGCAACTCAACAGCCAGCTCAACAGCGAGATTCACCGGGCGAGGCGCCACGGCTATTATGGCGGGCTGCTCTTTATTGATCTGGATAATTTCAAAAACATCAATGATTCGCTAGGCCACTCGGTGGGGGATGAGATCCTCAAAATAGTGGCCGGCAGGCTCATCGAAAGTATCAGGCATGAAGACACGGTCGCACGCATGGGCGGTGATGAGTTCGTCGTTCTGCTCAACGAAATCGATACCGATTCGGTGCAGGCGACCAACAGTATCAGGGAGATAGCCGAAGCCATACGATACTGTCTGACCATGCCCTGCACCATTGAAGGATATGAACTGCATCTGACTTCCAGTATCGGCGTGTCCATTTTCCCGAAACACGATATGGACGCCGACGATATCCTTAAGCAGGCCGACACGGCAATGTATAAGGTGAAGGAAACCGGACGCAACAATATTGAGTTCTTTTTGCCCGGGATGCAAGCGGCTGCAGACGAGCGCTTGCTGCTTCATACAGAGCTGCGTCAGGCCCTTTACAAAGGAGGTTTCACGCTGCATTACCAGCCGCAATACAGTGCATCGGGGCACGTCAACGGAGCGGAGGCGCTGCTACGCTGGTATCATCCGCAAAAGGGCATGATTCCACCCAAT
>JBHEOR010000082.1:0-3736 GCA_046260685.1 Desulfopila sp. | reverse complement strand
GGTATCATGGAAGAGATCGACCGCTGGGTTTTGCAGTCAGCCTGCAGCAGCATTTTTCAGTGGACACGCGATGGTCTGCTTAGGCCCGGACAGACTGTTTCCGTCAATATCAGCGGCAAGGAGTTCAACAGTGCCACCTTTGTCGATGATGTACAGGCAGCGCTCCGCAAGACAGGGGCAAACCCTGCCTTTCTTGGAATTGAAATCACCGAAGGAAGCCTTATCTCCACCGGAACCGAAATGATTGGCAGGATTACCACCCTGCGTGACATGGGTATCAATTTCTCCATCGATGATTTTGGTACCGGATATTCATCGCTAAGTTATCTGCAGACCTTGCCGCTCAATACACTCAAGATAGATCGTTCCTTCGTCAATACTATCGGGAGTCAATTGGAGAACGTGGTGCTGGTGGACACCATTATCATGATGGCCCATAATCTGGGTTTAGACGTCATCGCCGAAGGTGTGGAAAGCAAGCGGGAGCTTGACTATCTCAATAACAGGGGTTGCAGGAAGTATCAGGGATATTACTTCAGCAAACCGCTTTCTCCACAAAACTTTACCGAACTACTGAGTAATGAGGTCGAAGAGCATCTCCTCTGAGCGCTGCGAAAAAAGATGAACCTCACGTATCAATGATGAACGGTATGAATTGCCTTCTGCCCTGAAGGTGCCTATAATTGTTAAGGAGAGTCAATTCATGGAGCAGAAGATGAACTGGGACAAATCTGGTTTTGCTGTTAAGGCGGGACGCCGCCCTGGACACCGTTTTATGGTGTGGGTCTTTGTTGCGATCTTCTTACTGGGGGTTGCTCTGACTCTGCCTTTTTTTTCCAAACAGGCACTGAGTGAAGAGCCATCAGGCAAAGACAGGTACGGTTTCATTCTCACCATTGATGGTGCCATCGGCCCCGCCACCATGGATTATATCGTTCGCGGCCTGAAACGGGCAGCTGCCGAGAAAGCGGAACTCGTCATTATTCGAATGGATACTCCCGGCGGCCTGATGGAGGCCATGCGCGGTATCATCCAGCAGATTCTCATCTCTCCGGTTCCGGTGGTCACCTATGTCAGTCCCTCCGGGGCTCGAGCCGCAAGCGCCGGAACGTTTATTCTCTATGGCAGCCATGTTGCCGCCATGGCACCGGCTACCAATCTGGGCTCGGCCACTCCTGTACGCATGGGCGGCCTTCCCGGCCAGCCGCAAGAACAACCGGAAGCCCCAGGGAGCGGCAAAGATGGCAAAAATGACTCCGAGACAACAAAAAAGGGAGCCAATGAACAAGAGCAACAGCCCTCTTCCCAAAAAAACACGGGGTCAGCCCTGGAGCGTAAAACCATGGAAGATGCCGTGGCCTACATCCGTGAACTGGCAACGAGGCACGGACGCAACGCAGACTGGGCCGAGAAAGCTGTGCGCCAAGCGGTGAATTTAGGGGCAAGCGACGCCCTGGCACACAATGTTATCGATGTCGTGGCGACTGACCTGCCAGATCTGCTTTCCCAGATCAATGGACGCAGCGTCACCATGGAAAAAGGCGCATACACCTTAAACACCGACGAACTGCAGATACTCCGGCAGGACCCCGACTGGCGTACCCGCTTGCTGTCGGTAATCACTGATCCAAACATTGCCTATTTCTTGATGATCATAGGTTTCTATGGGATCATCTTTGAACTTGCCAATCCAGGCAGCCTCTATCCCGGAGTTATCGGCGGTATATGTTTGATACTGGCGCTGTTCGCCTTTCAGGTACTGTCGGTGAACTATGCCGGACTCGCCCTCATCTTTTTAGGTCTGGCCTTTATTGTTGGTGAAGCGTTTTTGCCCAGTTTCGGCATTCTGGGCATCGGAGGAATTGTGGCTTTTGTGGTGGGCTCAATCATTTTGATGGACGGAACCAATCAGGCCGTCTCGCTGCCGCTTATCGGCGGCACGGCGGCAGTTGCCGGGGGTTTTCTGCTCTGGGCGGTCACCCGCCTTATGACAATACGGAAACGACAGGTGGTCAGCGGAGTAGAACAGATGACTGCTGAAAAAGCAATCGCCCTGGATAACTTCATCAAGCGTAATGAAAATTATACGGGCCATATCCGGCTCTCCGGTGAACGCTGGAATGCTGTCAGCGAAAAGCCGATCGCCGAAAACACAAACGTTCGGGTACTTAGTGTGGAGGGTTTAACGGCACGGGTCGCGGAAGAAAGCGTTTCGCGGTAAAACCGCTTTAAGGATGCCTTGAAAAGGATCTTTGAGAATCCATTGCACACACAACCAGGAAAAAGTATTCTTTTTCTGGGAGGTTGTCCGAGAACAGACATTTTCGGACGGCCCCCCAGGTAGTCAAAAGGTTTATCTCTCTATCAAAAGGTGAAATTATGTTTTCTGATCTCATACCATATCTCGCGCCGGCCGGTCTTCTCTTGGTACTTCTGGCGGCTGCCATAAAGATTCTGCCGGAATATGAGCGCGGCGTTGTTTTTTTTCTCGGCCGCTTCCAGCGTGTCAAAGGACCTGGTTTGATTATAATCATTCCTGGAATACAAGTGATGCGACGGGTTGATCTTCGGGTTATCACCCTGGATGTTCCCAGCCAGGATGTCATTTCCAAGGACAATGTCACAGTAAGTGTCAATGCAGTGCTCTATTACCGCGTTGTCGACCCGGAACGTGCAATTATCCGGGTGGAAAATTATGGCGGAGCCACCACTCAGCTCGCCCAGACCACTCTGAGATCCGTACTGGGTAAGCACGATCTCGATGAAATGCTCTCTGAGCGCGACAAACTGAACATTGATATTCAGGAAATACTGGATACGCAAACGGGGGAATGGGGCATCAAGGTTTCCAACGTGGAGATTAAGCACGTCGATCTCAATGAAAATATGATTCGCGCCATTGCCCGCCAGGCCGAAGCGGAACGTTCCAGACGCGCCAAGGTTATTCATGCCGAAGGCGAACTGCAGGCCTCGAAAAAACTGGTGGAGGCCGCCAAAGTCATGTCAAAGGACTCCGGCGCCATGCAGTTGCGCTACCTCTCAACACTTGCGGATATGTCCACGGGAGGAAATGCCTCCACCATTGTATTTCCGTTGCCCATGGACATGATGTCACAATTCATGCAGAGCAAAAAAACTGATAAGGACCAGGAATCTCTGCAAGAATAGCAGCACCTGAAAAAAGGGTGGCGGCAAGCCAAAGTAAAGAGTTGATCACGGATTACTCTTCACTTGAGCGAACCATCAACACCGGTACTCCGCCACCTCGCATGACCTTCTCGGCAACACTGCCAATGGTATAACGAGAAATGCCGCTTCTGCCATGGGTTGCCATGGCAACCAGACCGGCATTGACCTCACTTTCAGCTTCTATAATTGCCTCCGCTGGATTTTCATTGACAGCAACCTTGCACACAAAGGTTATCTGGGGATGCCGCAAACGTTTACTCACCCTTTCAAGATAGGCCTGTGCTTCCTCCTTGAATTTATCCAGTTCATCTTCCCTGAATGGAATTGACAGCATCCCTCCTCCTTGATAATGGACACTGTGCCTGACTATTGTTATAACATGAAACAGTGTAATTTCAACTGTCTCGCCAGGAGCTAATCGAGAGATAAGTCCATTCACATAGGAACAGGCCGCTTCGCCCATTTTCGAGCCATCCAGGGGCATGAGTATTCTCTCTGCCATGTTTGCCTCCTTGCATTCCGCCGCTATTCAGGCCTGGGCAGTACC
>JBHEOR010000081.1:0-12268 GCA_046260685.1 Desulfopila sp. | reverse complement strand
GGTCTGTATTTAAGGAGAAACATGATGGCGTCGTAAAATAATCTTCATCTGCTTCGTTCCGCAAGAACTCTATCAATATGTCGAGTTTTATTATGGCAAAACAATAAGTTATGTTCATATATGAACATGAGAAACATGAAGTGAGGAAGGTAGAAAACGATGCTTAATATATCCGCATCCAGACGCGCAAATCGTTCTACTGTGGAGCTGAATATGGCTCCGCTGATTGATATGGTTTTTATCCTCCTGATATTTTTCCTGGTCACTACCAGTTTCGTCAAGGAAACGGGAATCGAAGTCAGCAGGCCGACCGCGGCAACGGCAGTAACCAACGAAAAAGCTACCATACTTATCGGCATCGACGCTCACAACCACATCTATATCGAAAACAGGGAAGTTGACGTTCGCGCGGTGCGGGCAAATGTCGAACGGGCACTGGCGGAAAACCCTGAAGGATCAGTGGTGGTGGTTGCGGATAAAGCAAGTGCGACAGGTACAGCCATCCAGGTGATGGACGGTTGCCGGATGGCAGGTGCACAAAATGTATCCCTGGCGGCGAAACTGCCCCAGGCACAATAACAAAAAGAAATATAATGGAATCCAGTCTCTCCTCTCCTACACACGTGCTGCCCACTTCCTTGCGTAAATGGCTTTTTCGCTTTGGTTTAGTGATTATGGCGCTGGCAATTAACATCGGCATGTTTGGATTGATGCCTTTCCTGCTGACCAGAACTGCGTCGGTTCCATCCCAGGTGCCGATGGCCTTACCGATCAATGTCATTCGTCTCAAGCAACCGGAATCAGAAGTTCAACGAATCAAAGAAAAACCCCCGGAGCCGCCGCCGAAGCCCAGAGCTGAGAAACCGGCTCCTCAAAAACCACTGCAGGCAAAGCTCACGCTGCCCTTTGATGTCAATCCACGCCTGCCCGCCGCACCGGGAGCATTGACCGTGCCGGTGGTGCCGCCGCCACAATTTGACGACCTTACAGATGTGTTTTCCATCAACGATCTGGACTCGCCGTTGGTTGTGCTGGTCCGCATTCCGCCGGTGTACCCGATGTCGGCGAAAAGCCGTGGAACCGAGGGCTGGGTTCGGGTTCGCTTTGTTGTTAATGAGGATGGCAGTGTCGGAAGCATATCTGTGGAAGAGAGCGAACCCAAAAATATCTTCAATGATGCGGTTATCCGTTCGGTTTCCGGATGGCGGTTCAAGACTGGAACTATCGGTGGAGTCCCTGTAAAAACCTGGGCGGAGACTACTGTCCGCTTCAAACTGGACTGATGAGAAGATGAGATGAGGTGTTCAATGAGACTCGGATATTCCCTGTGCTTTATGCCGCGCTGGATTAAATATAGCGTTCCTCTTGTTCTTTTTGCTATCTTTTTGATTCCGGATCGGAGCCTTGCCGGCCAATCAAAAACAGATATCCCGAACCCGGCAAGGGTGATTCTGGCCAAGGCAGGTAAATTGATAAACGACAAGGACTACGCCAAGGCCATTGCCCTTTTGGTGGATTTCCAGGGGCAGGATGCGGCCGGAGAAACAGGGAATAAGGACAGTGAAGGACGCTTTCATGCCGAGGTCCATCAGGCCCTTGGCACATGCTATCTGCTGGACAATAAATTCCGACAAGCTGCCCCCTGTTTTGAACGTGCCCTGCAGAAAAATCCACAGCTTCTTTCTGCATGGTTAAATCTGGCCAAAGCATTTTACGAACTCAACGACTACCAAAAGGCAGCTGAGTGTTTTCGGGAGGCTTATGAGCTCTCACCGGAGAAGAACCCAGAGCATTTATATTTCTCGGCAGTGGCCCTTCTCCTGGCAAAGCAGAACAAGCAGAGCATTCAGGTTTTCGAACGGCTGCTGGCGGCCCATCATGATGAATTTAGTCCCGAGTGGCGGGAAAATCTGGTCCATGCTCTTTTAGCCGCGAATGAGCATCATCGCGCTTTGGTCCATATTCGCCATCTGGCTGAAGAATATAGCGGAGAAAAGCAGATGCAGTGGCAGGAGATCCTCCTCCATCAATACCTGCAACTGGACATGGAAAGGGAAGCCCTCGCTCTGGTAAATCTCCTGAATAACCGAACCCCGACAGAGCCGAAATGGTGGCGGGCGCTTGTTCATATCCACCTTCAAAAAAGCAGGTACCGACCGGCACTTACCGCCCTGCTGGTAACCGGCTATCTGGAACCGCTGTCCGAGCAGGAAATGCAGCTTGCCGCCGATCTTTATCTGCAGCTTGGTGTACCGCAGAAGGCAGCGCCACTCTATGAGACCATGCTGAATGCGAAGAAATCCTCCCGACTCCTGAACAATCTGGTTATTGCCCTGCAACAGCTGGAGCAGCCGGAAATGGCCCTGGCCGCTCTGGAAAAATTCTCGGAGGAGGCAATGTCTCCCAAAATGGCCATGCTGAAAGCCGATCTGCTGTATACGAGTGGTAATTATAAGGATGCCGCCCGGTACTATCATATGACCGCCGAGTCGGGTGAAGGCAAACAGAGAGACCGTGCCCGGCAGATGGAAGAGTACGCAAAGCTCCAGGCGGATAATGAACAGGATGAAATGAGCCGCCGCAGGCAGACTGCCACTTTTTAATCGGCGACGGCCCGAGTCTGCTCAGTCTGGCGGAGATGTCGGAGCAAAGGGTGATAGCCATAACATGGAAGATTTCATTTCTTTATCAAATTTATTACGGAGAAAAAGAATGACCCGGAAGCAAGTCAGTATCTCACTCTCTCAACCGGCCGGAAAAACCGTCTGTGCTGTCTGTGCTGCCGGTCTGGCATCGGCAGTGCTGTTGATCGTTCGTCCCTGTTCGGTGCTCGCCGAAGATGTGGGTATTGCCGATCTCACCGTGCGGTCCGAGCGAATCCTCGAACCGACCCGACAGGCCGGGGAGACCGTCTACACCGGAACTGAGATTACCGGGCGCGGTATTGAAATTCAGGGATCTTCGGCTGCTACCAGCGTCTGGGAAGCGGCGAGCATCTTGCCCGGTGTGCATGTTGAGAGTGCAGATTCCTATGGGCTTGCCGCGGAGCAGCGTAACATCAGGGTGCGGGGCGTCCGTGGTTCTCTCGGAGCCCTGACCCTGGAGGGTATTCCAAACTACGGCGGTAATCCAATCGGGCCGAGGGATTATCTCTACGATATGGAAAACATTGAGACGATTTCAGTGTACAAGGGGGCGGTTCCCGGCGATATCGGCACCGGTGTCGGCTCGCGGGGCGGAGCAATTGTGCTGCGGCCGCAGTGGCCCGAGGACCAGTTCGGCGCTCGGTTCTCACAAGGCGTAGGATCCGATTCCTACTTGCGTACTTTTCTGCGTCTAGATTCCGGTTCTCTTGGTCCGTACGACACACGATTTTCCGGTTCGTATTCTTTTTCCGAGGCCGACAAGTGGAAGGGGCCGGGCGAGATCGGTCCGCGTAATAACGCCAATCTGATGTTGTCCCAGCCGGTGGGAGAAAAGGTGGATATTAAAGTTTGGGTGAATTACAACGACCTCGACCAAAATCTGTTTCGCCCGCTCAATTATACCCAGGTAAGTAATCTTTCCGCCAATTACAAACTGGACTACAATGGCAGCAGGACAGGAACCGCGGCGCAGGACATTTTTTACTATGATTACAACAAAGGCAGCTATACCAACACCGACCTGCTCAGCCTGATTTCCATCACTCCCTCGGATCAACTGCGCATCGACTTTAAGCCCTACTACGCCAGTGAGGATACTCAGATATACCAGGGCGTCACCTCTGCCGGCGGCAGGATTCAGAAGCGCGACCGCGATATAGACCGAACCGGTATCATTACCGAGGCGACGCTCGAAAGCCAGTGGCTGACCTCGGTGGTAGGTTATCTTTTTGAAAATTCAGAGATGAACATTTCTTCGGAAAATTTTGCCATCACCCCTGGAGCGCTTGTGTCTCAGGGCTATGGTGTTTTTGCAACCAGCGGTGATACACAGATCCATAGTCCTTATATCAAATTCGCCGGGTCACTGGCCAAACTTGACTGGCAGGCCGGCCTGAAATACTTCCGGTTTGAAGATTCCGCCAGCGAGGGGTTTGTCTCTTCACCGCCAAGTTTTGCACCGCAACGGGCGACGGATCTCGACCGGGAGGAAGAGACATATGACATCTGGCTGCCGACAATAGGCCTGGGGTATCGATTCAGCGACAAAATTTCCACCTATGCCAGCTACGGCAAAAATTTCATCCGCCCATACAGTTACATGCCCCTGGTCAACCTCTACAACACCAACCGGCCGACCTTCATCGCTACGGGAGTTACCTTGAACGATCTGTTTGAAGGCTTTGATATCGAAGAGTCGGATAACTTCGATCTCGGCATGCGGGTTACCACCCCGTGGTTTGAAATCGCCCCGACCGTATTCTTCGGCAAGCACCGCAATCTGATGGTGACGGTCTACGATCCGAGGGTCGACCTCAGCTACAATCAGAACGTTGGTGAGGCAACCGGTTATGGTCTTGATTTGGAGACCAATTTTTTCCTGAGCGACAACTTTACCCTGTTTGTCAATCCGACCTATACCGTCCTTGAATATGACGACGATCTGACTTATCAGGGACGCACCCTGCAAACCAAAGACAACCAGGTGGTGGACACTCCGGAATGGATGGTCCGGACGGGGCTTATATTTAACTGGAACAACCTTGAGGTCATCCCGTCGGTGCGTTATACCGGTGAGCGGTATGGTGACGCTGAACACCAAGAAAAAATTGACTCTTACACTTTGGTCGATCTCTCCGTCAGCTACACCCTGGAGAATGTTTTGTCCTGCAAGTCGGTCAAACTTTCTCTGGAGCTGAACAATATTTTCGACAAAGAGTACATCTCGGTTATAACCGCTTCCGACGACAGTCGAGGCGGCACGTCGAGCTACTACGCCGGTCCGCCTTTCTCGGCCATTGTTAAGGCATCATTTGCCTTCTGACCCAGGCGGTGGAGAAAAAGAGAATGAGAATACTAACCCTTTCAGATAATAAATAATGAAGGATCAGCAATGACGGCACATAACCAACTCTACTGGGAGGAACGCTGGCACACGGCCTTGGCTGACTCACCGATGCATCGCCGCAGCAAAAAAGGCGGTGACGCCATGCAGCGGTGGAACAAAATGGCGGGTGACTTCGCGGAGCGCACCGGAGACAAGGAAAATGTTGAAAAGCGGGAAAAAACCCTCCTCTGGCTACGGCAGAGTGGGGCGCTTTTTCCCGGGGCGAAGATTATCGATATCGGCGCGGGACCAGGCAATTGTGCCATCTCCCTGGCCAAAGCCGGAGCCGATGTGACTGCTCTTGAGCCGGCGGAGGGGATGGTGCAAATCCTCAGTCGCCGTATGAACGAGGAGGGAGTCAACGTTTCCATCCGTCAGGCCACCTGGCAGGAAATCGATCTCGACGCCGAAGGATGGCGTGGTGCTTTCGATCTGGTCTTTGCTTCCATGACTCCAGGTGTGGACGGTCCGGCGATGCTGCACAAAATGATGGCCGCTACTAAGGTCAGCGGCGGCTTCTGCTACTTATCCGCCTTCGCGGGCCGCAACTGGCAGGAATGGTATGGTGATTTGTGGAGGACCTTGTTTGCCGAGGAACTGAACGGCCATATCAACGATATTATTTATCCATTCAATCTGGTCTATGCCATGGGGTATCGACCTGAGCTTCGTTTCGATTCCTGGGACCGGCATATTGCCTGGACACGAGACAAGGCTATAGCCGATTTCACCACTTACATCGAGAGTTATACAGAGTTGACGGATGACGTCCAAAGCGCAATCGCCGCCCATGTAGATGGACGTTGCCGGGACGGCATCTTTCAGGATACCAGGAGCGGCTGCCGGGGAATGATGGTTTGGAATATGCAAAACCAGATCGGCAATAACCGCCACGAAGAAAGGTAAGAACATGACTGGATGCGGTTATCCGTCAAAGAGCAACTGCTGCTTTTTGAACGGATGTAGGCACCCGGCAGGTAACGAAATTAATTAGAGTGATGAAACAATTAACGTCTCGGAAGAAGTGGCCGAAGAGGTTTGGGACTTCCGTAAGGTGGAAAACGAAGCCTATCATACCGTCGATTTTGCGGTGCAGCAGAAATTTCCTGCAGTTAAGAACTTTTTAAAAGATGTTTTGGTAACAATATACGTGAAGAATTTTTTTGACGAAAAATACTATGATACCGAAGGATTTCCTGCTTCCGACCAGACCTTCGGCACCACTCTTACCCTGAGTTTTTAATCCGGGTTGAGCTCCAAGGGAGAAATAGACATGGTTGATAAAAAACGACGAATTTGGAAAGCTCACCGGCTGGCGACCGATAAAGCTGCCAGGGAAACGGCTCGACAACAGCCAGGGAAGAAGTCATGAGAAACAGATTAATCTTGCTGCTCCTGGCTGTCTATTTTTTGATGTCCGCCTGTGAGCGAACGATTCCCGAGACAGAAGAAAACAGCGAGGAAAAAATAAGCGTCGTTGCACCACTGGTTGTTCGTCTTGAAGGGGGAGATTGGGGCTATCCTTCACCTTTTGCCCATTATCCCAGAGGCCCCGGCGGTTTCAAAATGGCTCTTATCTTTGACAGCCTGCTTGAACGGGACGAGAAAGGGTTGATCCCCTGGCTTACGGAAAGTTATCAGATCGATGAGGGAGGGCTTGTCTATCGTTTTCAGATTCGGGAGGGAATTCGCTGGCAGGACGGAGCGCCGCTGACTCCTGAAGATGTGGTCTTTTCTTTCGAATATGCCAACCGTCATGCCGCCACCTGGTCTTATATCCACGAGGCAGTGGAAGCAGTGACAGCCGAGGCGAATACGGTGACGGTACGAATAAAAAAGCCGCAGGCGGTGATGCTTGACAGTATCGGCCGGACCCGAATTATCCCAAAACATATCTGGGAAAAGGTCGATCGTCCAAAAGAATTTATCAGCCCGGAAGCCGTTATCGGCTGCGGTCCTTATCGGTTGACGCATTACAGCAAGGAGCACGGGACCTATCGTTTTGAGGCCAATGGAGATTACTGGGGACCCAAACCGCGGGTGGATTCTATCGAATTTGTTCCCGTAAGCGAACCGATTCTTGCCTATGAAAATGGCGAACTGGACATGATAGAAGTAGCTCCTGATGTCCTGCCGCGTTTTGCCGACGATCCTGATAGTAAAATCATAAAGAATCCGGCTTTCTGGGGTTACCGGCTGCTGATGAACATAACGAAACAGGAAATGTTGCAGGATGTAAGTGTACGCCAGGCTTTGGCTCATGCAATCGACCGTGTCGAGCTGGTGGAAAAGATCGAACGCGGTGCGGCGGTTCCCGGCAGCCTGGGCATTCTCCCTCCCGACCATATCATGGCTGCTGAAAACACGCGCCAATATCCCTTTGATTCCGGGCTGGCGGGGAACTTGATGGATCAGATTGGTTTAACTCTGAAAAACAGTGAAGGGATCCGGTTTCTGCCGGATGGCAGCCTCTTTACCCTTGAACTCCTCTGTAGCAGTCAGGAAGTCCGGATGGCTGAGCTCATCCGCCAGAGATTGGTAGAAGCAGGCATTGAACTTACCATCCGCAGCGTCGACGGCAAAACCCGGGATGTCAGGGTTCGGAATCAGGAATATCAACTAACCATCATCGGCCATGGTGGATGGGGTGGTGACGCCAATTATCTAGTTTCGCATTTATCGGGGGATGTTTTTGCACAAAGTGAATCTCCTTCCGCCTCGGGTTTCGGGGGGCTGGATGCCCCGGAACTTATGGATCTTCTTCGCCGTCAGGCTGTTGAAATTGATTACGGGAAGCGGGGGCAACTGATCGGGGATATTCAGAAAATGGCGGCGGAACTGGTTCCGGAGATTCCACTCTACTACACCGCCGGATTCACCATGTACCGTCCGGCAAAATACGACGGCTGGATGAATATGTTCGATCACCATGCCCTGCAGCACAGCAAGCTGTCCTATCTTGAGAGATCGGGACCTGCGGAGCTCAGGTAGTTCGGGTACTATGAGAACAAAAGGATAAGGAATGGGATATCCCGGTAAGCGCTTTTTTGATTATTTTCTTACCATCCTTGTGGTGGTCAGCCTGAATTTCGCTCTGCCCAGGCTGATGCCGGGTGATCCCTTTCTCTACCTTTCAGCTGATCATGGTGGGGAGATAGCACGTTTCAGCCCTGGTCAGATTGATGCATATCGCCAACAATACGGCCTTGATCGACCATGGCATATCCAGTATGCGGCTTCGCTTTTCGCCCTTATTCGGGGCGATCTTGGCTATTCCATCTACTATAACAATAAAGTGTCAACCATCCTGGCCAGCCGTCTGCCATGGACTCTTCTCCTGGTCCTCTCGGCAGTTCTTCTCAGTACCGTTGCCAGTTGCCTGCTGGGAAGCATCAGCGCAGCCTTTCGGGGCAGAAATCTCGACCGGCTGCTCTATCCGTCGATGATCATTGTAGCCGAAATTCCGGCATTTCTACTTGGCCTGGTGCTGCTCTTTTTTCTCGCTGCCGGTCTGGGGATGTTTCCTTTATCGGGGGCGATGACCCACTTCGCCCATTATTCGGGGTATTGGGAGCAGATCGTGGATATGGCCCATCATGCTGTCCTTCCGGTGTTGACTTTGACATTGGTTCGAACCGGCTCCATGTACCTGCTGGCAAGAAATGCAATGACCACGGTGCTGACCAGGGATTATGTCCGGACTGCGAGAGCCAAAGGTCTTTCGCCGATGAGAATCCTTATGCGTCATAGCCTGCGCAATGCCATGGTTCCGGTGGTCACTCGGGTTTTCTTAAGTCTTGGCGGTCTGGTAGGAGGTGCTATCCTGGTTGAAAATGTCTTCGCTTACCCCGGTCTTGGTCTCCTTATGCGCGAGTCGGTACTGGTCCATGATTATCCAGTGATCCAAGGAATCTTTCTGCTGATTACCTTGACCGTCCTGTCGGCAAATTTTCTCGCGGACTTAGTTTATCGACGTCTTGATCCGAGGATTACCGAGTCGATTGAGGTTCAATCATGAAGGCTATCGAGCTGGTTAAACCTGTAAAGCCGGTATCTCGACAGGAAAACAAAGCATTTCTGCTCTGGAGGCAACTTTCAGGCGGCGGGAAAGGAGCTTTGATGATCCTGGCAACCATGGCGTTCATAGCCACGGCAGCCCCACTGCTTTGTGATCATTCGCACCGGATAAGCTCGGGTCCGGCTCTGTCTTCTCCCTCTATCGATCATCCTATGGGCACGGACGAACTCGGAGTGGATATTTGGGCACAGATTGCCTATGGTGCTCGGATCAGTCTTGTGGTCGGTGCGGCTACAGCCATTATCTCGTGTATATGCGGGGCACTGGTGGGCATTGCCTGCGGTTATTTGGGCGGATTGACCGATCGCCTGTTTATGAGACTGATCGATATCATCCTCGTTTTGCCCGATCTGCCGGTAATGATCGTCCTGGCAGCTTTTTTTGGTCCAAGTGTCATCACCATCATTATAGTACTTTCTGCTTTTTCCTGGGTTAGCACTGCCCGTATCGTCCGTGGCAAGGTATTGACTTTGAAGGAACGCCGCTATATTAAAGCCGCCGAAATGTATGGCGCCGGTACCATATATCTGATGCGTCGACATTTTTTGCCGGAGATTATGCCTCTTGCAGCAGTCGGAATGATCCGTTTGGCAGGACGGGCCGTTGTCGCCGAGGCGGCCCTGTCTTTTCTTGGTCTCGGTGACCCGACTTCCCGCTCATGGGGTCTGATTATGCACAATGCTTTAAGCTTTAAGGGTATTTATTATACTGATTTCTGGAAATGGTGGCTGGTTTTTCCCTGGCTCGCGCTCACTTTGTTGGTGACATCGCTCGCTCTTCTCGGCAGGGACCTGGAAACAATAGCCGATCCGAGAATGAGGAGAAACTGATGCTTACAGTTGAAAATTTTTCAGCTCATTATCAGCAAAACGGTCGGTTGCTGCCGGCGGCAAGCGACATTGCATTTTCGCTTGCCGCCGGGGAGAATATCGGCATAATCGGTGAATCGGGATGTGGAAAAACCACCCTGGCATTAGGCATCATGGGCTTGCTTCGCGGTGCTGCGGTTTCAGGCAGGGTGCTTTTTAACGGCCACGATCTCTCGAACATGACCGACAGTTCGCGTCGCCGCTTTCGCTGGCGCCATATGGCCATGGTTTTTCAGAACAGTCTGGAAATACTTAATCCTGTATTGACTATTGGCGAGCAACTGACCGAGCCAATGACGACCCACCTTGGTCTGTCTGTAACTGAAGCGCGGGACCGGGTTGCAGACAAGCTGGCATTAACCGGTCTCGATAACAAATGGCTGGTAGCCTATCCCCATCAGATCTCCGGCGGTATGCGCCAGAGAATCCTTATTGCAATGGCCCTGGTTTGCGAACCCGAATTATTGATTGTCGACGAACCCACAAATTCACTTGATCCCGACAGCCGTGAAGCAATTCTTGATCTCCTTGAAAGCCTGCAACAATCATTGGGGTTCTCGATGATTCTGATTTCCCATAATCTGCAGGCTGTCCGTCGCCTTACCGGGCGGCTTCTGACCATGTATGCAGGGAGGATTGTCGAGGAGGGTGAAACTGACGATGTCATGCGTATGCCGCTTCATCCATATACCCGCGGCCTGATAAACTCTGCCCCGGAATTGTTCCCCTATAAAGATCTTTGGGGAATTCCCGGCGCTCCTCCACGGGCGGAAACAATTTTGGGCTGCGGTTTTGCCAAGCGTTGCTGCCAGAAGGGAGAGCATTGCTCAACAGTGACGCCTGCTCTTGTAGAAAAAAAGAACGGTTGGCGCATTGCCTGTCACAAAGGTGGCATCGAAACGGTTCTTTCGGCTTGTGGTATCCATAAGAACTTTTATCTCGGCAAAGAGAAGATAAGGGCTCTCAATGGTGTCGATCTCCACATCCGTCATGGCGAGGTGGTTGCTCTTGTCGGCAGGTCGGGATCGGGGAAGTCGACACTCGCGCAGATTTTGGTTCGGAGTCTGGCTGCGGATAAGGGAAAAATTTACTTTCGAGGTGAGTCTGTGTCACATCGTAACGCCACTGCCGCTATGAAGGGGATGCAGCTGGTTTTCCAGGATCCTTCCGAAGCAATCAGCCACCGGTTGACTGTGCTTGAAGCGGTGCGTGAGCCCCTTGATATACTGGGATTCTCAGAAAAGAGGGAACGGGACGAAAGGGTGCGGCCGGCGCTCGCCGCCGTGCATCTGCCGCATTCGGAAGATTTCCTGAGCCGCACCTGTCATGGTTTGAGCGGAGGTCAGCGACAAAGAGTTGCCATCGCCCGGGCTCTCATAACCGATCCCGTTTTGCTGGTGGCCGACGAGATCACCGCCATGCTCGATCCCTCAACCCAGGCTGTCATTTTGCGCGAACTAAAAAGATTACAGCACGATCGCGGTTTTTCCATGCTGTTCATCACTCATAATATTCACCTGGCCAGGAAAGTTGCCGACCGTGTCTATGTGCTTGATCGGGGATTCATCGTCGAACAGGATTCTGCCTTCGAGCTCTTCACCGATCAGGCTGACAATCCGGCTTTTTGGATGCCGGAGATCATAAGGAACTAAGAATAGGCTGCAATACCATGTCCGTTCAACTCAACAATCTTAAACAGGAGATTTAATCATGTCCGCACAAACCATCGTTGAAAGCGATCTCTTTAAAAAATGTCTGGATTTCCACGGCCACCTTTGTCCCGGCCTGTCACTTGGCTATCAGGCAGCCATGGCCGGCATGGATTGGTTGTCAGCCAATCGCGCCGAGGATGAAGAAGTGGTGGCTGTCGTCGAAGAGAATTCTCGATATGCGCCCTGACGAATTGTTCAGCATCAGCGAAATTACCGTGCCGATTCCTGAAAAAGCACGAATCGAACCCTCTGTCAACTGCGATAAGTGCGGTGAGCCGACGATGAGCACCAAGTTGGAGGATAAGGATGGTCAGAAGTTGTGCAGAGGGTGTCTGGTGTAGCAAGTAGTTTTTTTTGTATAAGGGGGCGGTTGGAAGCCGCCCCCCTTGCGTTCCTTCATCACGGAAAAAGTGAGATAAATGAAAATTTGATTCCAAATTTCGGTCTAAGCCTAATTACAGACGTCGGCGAAGAATGAAACCATCAATACTTGAGATGATTCATTGAGGTTATGTCAGACCACATAACCCTACTAGTCGCCACAATATCCAGCCAAAAAATTTCACCAAGAATAAAAT
>JBHEOR010000080.1:494-12401 GCA_046260685.1 Desulfopila sp. | reverse complement strand
GTGGTGCAGGGTGTGCATCGCAGGCCTCCGGGTCGCTGCGGCGATGGCGGCCCACCGTAGCCACGCGTCGCCACGGGACCGGTCCGGCCGCCGGCGTCGAGGGACGGCAACGATGGTGCTGAGGGACGTCGACGTCGGCGCGGACGCTGAGGAAGTTGGGCTGGGCGATGGTGTTGATATCTTCGGCCTGGTTGGGATAGGTGCCAGCCGGGATGACGTAGCGTGTCCAGAGCTGGAGCCCACCGTCGACCTTTGTTATCTGCTCGTCGGTGAAATCGAGTATCTCGATTTTGTCACCCATTGCCGCCATTGCCCGGGTTACCGCACCGGCGGGGACGCCTGCCGGAGTACTCATGGCCGATATCTGGCCATTTTGAAGAGCATCTGCACTTGGGCCGTAGCCGACATAGACGAGATTGTAATCTTTTTCAATATCGATGCCCATGTTGCCGAGAAGGGTGGCGTTGGAGCCAATGGTGCCGGAGTTCTTTTTGCCAAGTGCGACCCTGTCGCCCTTGAGAAGTTCCATGTCGGCGATCGTTCCTGTTTTTACCTTGGAGGAGAGAGCGGTGAAATGTTCAACATTTTGCCACAGCATTGTCACAGCCCGAAGATTTTTCTGCGGGCCTTCCTGGGTCAGCGGGCCCTTACCGTTCCAGGCGTAATAGCCGAAAAGACCCTGGAGGATGGCGAACTGGGCTTCGTTGTCACGAAGGAGTTTAACATTCTCTCCCGACCCGGCCGAATTAATGGCCGACATACCGATCTTTTTCTTGGGTTGGAGTTTGACTTTGCTGAGTGTGGAAATGGCGACACCAACGGGGTAGTAGGTTCCCCCGGTGCTGGCGGTGGTCAGCAGATAGTTTCTTTCCTCGAGAGCCTGAGCGGACCCGGCGCACAAAATACCGAACGTCGCTACCGCCGCGCTGAGCCCCTTGAAATACGATCCTAATTTCATACCAATCTCCTTTTTTGTTCATGGTTGTGTTGGAGTAAAGCTTCCAACGGTTATGAAAATGATAGAAGGTTTTTTTGTATTGCCTGGTATTGCCTGGTATTGACTGGTATTGCCTGTTATGGCAGTACAAGGGTGCTGATGAAATGTAGGCCTGCTGTTCCCGGGGAACGATATGGCCCGGTTGCAGATCATCGTATGGGGTGACAGGTGGTTTCGCAAATTGGGATAATCTGCCGGGCGATTTTATCGCAGGATATGCTCGGTCAGCGTATTATTTCCTTTGCTCTCTGTCAAGGTATAATGTTGCAGAGAGAGCCTTTTTTACTGATCCTTTTCCAACATATCAGTGCTGAGATAGCGCTCCCCCGTGTCGGGGAGGAGCACGACGATTGTCTTGCCTCTGTTTTCCTGACGCGCCGCTATCCTGGCGGCCGCATGGGCTGCTGCCCCCGAGGAGATGCCGCAAAAAATTCCCTCGTCCCGGGCAAGGCTTCGCGCTGTTTCGATGGCTTCGTCATTGGTGACGGTGATTATCTCATCGATAATGTCGCGGTTGAGAATCGGCGGCACGAAACCCGCGCCTATGCCCTGTATTTTGTGGGGGCCAGGGTCGCCGCCGGAGAGCACGGGCGAGTCGGCGGGTTCAACGGCTATACTCTGCATCGCCGGGTTGCGCTTCTTCAGTACCTCGGAAACGCCGGTAATGGTTCCACCGGTTCCTACTCCGGCAACAAAGAAATCTATGCTGCCGTTGCAGTCCCGCCAGATTTCCTCGGCGGTGGTGCACCGGTGAATTTCCGGGTTGGCCGAGTTGCCGAACTGATCGGGCATAAAGGAGTTGTCATTTTCCGCCAGCAGCTCTTCCGCCATGGCAATGGCGCCCTTCATGCCTTTTGGTGCCGGGGTAAGGACGAGTTCTGCTCCAAGATGCTTGAGCATCTGACGTCGTTCCATGCTCATCGATTCCGGCATGCTAAGGACGAGTCTGAGGTTTTTCGCCGCGCAGACAAAGGCAAGGCCGAGGCCGGTATTGCCGCTGGTCGGTTCAACGATCACGGTGTCTTTGTTGATCCTGCCTTCTTTTTCAGCACGTTCAATCATGGAGACGGCGATTCTGCACTTCACACTGCCCATGGGGTTGCGGGATTCCTGTTTAGCAAGAAATGTCGTGTTTGTCTGCTGCGACAGTTTTTCCAATTTGAGCAGTGGAGTATTGCCGATGGTGGCCGAAATTGTTGATGACATAGGACCTCGTGTGGATCGAAGGTTGACTGGAAATACGCGGCCTTGAGCGTTACCCCGTGGTCTTTTCCTGCTCCGCGTATTGGGTGTTCAGTTGCGTATCCTTTTCTACATGCCTGTCTTTTTTTGAGCCTGCATAGATAAGCTCCGGCTTTTTCAGCAACACCTTGGTTCCTGGAGATACGCTTTCGGTCAGCCAGATGTTACCGCCGATCACCGTGCCCTCGCCTATAATGGTTTCTCCGCCGAGAATAGTGGTGTTGGAGTAGACGATGACATTGTCTTCGATGGTCGGATGACGTTTTTGCTGGTACATTTTTTCTCCGGCATCCCGTGGCAGTGACAGGGCGCCGAGGGTGACGCCCTGGTAGAGCCGGACGCCCTTGCCGATAATGGTGGTCTCACCGATGACCACACCCGTGCCATGATCGATGAAGAGGCCGGGGCCGATGGTTGCTCCAGGATGGATGTCAATGCCTGTCTGGCCATGGGCATACTCGGTCATAATCCTTGGTATGATGGGGACATCGAAGAGGTAGAGCTCGTGGGCAAGGCGGAAAATAGAGGTCGCCAGGAGCCCCGGGTAGCAGAAGATCACCTCATCGGGACTCTTGGTTGCGGGATCGCCGGTGAGTGTGGCATGGATGTCCGCCGTGAGCAAATCGGTGACATGGGGCAGCCGTTCAATGAAGGCAAAGGCGATCTGATGGCTCAACTCGTCACAGTTGGTGCACGGCAGCTCATGCCGCCTGCAGTCATGCCGAATGGCCATACTGATTTGTTCCACCAGCATTTCATAGAGTTCGGTGGTCTCCTGGCCCAAAAAATATTCAAGATTGGACTGGTGCAGTTTGGCCTTGGTGAAATAGCCGGGAAAAAGAATGGAGCGTGCCTTGTGGATGATTGCGATGATGGCATCGTCGGAAGGCAGGGCTACCGGTGTAATGTGGTCGAAATATTTTTCAGTCTTCCATGACTGGACCAGTTTCTTGACCACGGGGGGGATTTTGTTATGCTGGCTGGCAATGGTTTGCCCCTCGTTATCGCAGAGTGTGTTTATTGGCTGGAGAAGTCGTTTGTTATCGCCCTGTTGTGTCATGAGGTTGCCGTTTGTTAAAATTATCTGTTGGGCATTTCAATGTTGAAAATACCGTACGTTGCCCGGAGATTGCTGAGCCTTCGTACTATGGTGCCGCTGAAATCCTGCTGGTCGGTGTTGATTGCCACCTCGTCCACTATGTCATAGCCGACGTCATGGGCGAAGCGGCGAAAGTCTTTGAGGGTGACAACCCGAATATTGGGAGTATCGTACCAATGATAGGGGAGCTGTTCACTTTTCGGCGCCATCCCCTTGAAAAGAAGCTGGAGACGGATGGAGAAATGACTGAAGTTGGGAAAACTGACAACCACTTTTTTGCCGATCCTGGAAAGGGAGTAGAGCAGTCGCGCTGGTTCATAGACCTGTTGCAGGGTCTGACTCAGAATGACGTAGTCGAATGACTTGTTCGGGTAATCCTCCACTTCTTCGTTAAAATCCCCCTGCAAGACGCTTAGGCCCTTGGCTATGCACTGGGTGACCTTGTGTTCATCCAGTTCGATGCCGGTACCGCGCACATTTTTGTTGGCGGTAAGCCAGGCGAGCAGATCGCCGGTGCCGCAGCCCAGATCAAGCACTCTGCTGCCGCTTTCAATCCAGGAGGCAATGATCTGCAGGTCATAGCGCATTTTTTTAGTTTCTTGGGATTCCATCGAGAAAGCCTTTGAGTAAATTTCGCAGCCGCTCATCATCGATGAGAAAGGCATCATGGCCGGCGTCGGCCTCGATTTCACAGAAGCTGACATCACGGCCGGCGCGCTTCAGGGTCTTGACCAGTTCTTTCGACTGGTACGTTGGGTAAAGCCAGTCAGAGGTGTATGATATAACCAGAAATTTTGCATTGCTCTGAGAAAAGGCGCGCTCCGCCGAGCCCTTGGCTGTCCCGCTGGTGAGGTCGAAATAGTCGGACGCTTTAGTGATGTACAGCAAAGAGTTGGCATCGAAGCGCCGTACAAATTTGGAGCCCTGGTAGCGCAGATAATTTTCCACCTCAAAATCAATATCGATGCCGTAGGAAAAATCTTCTCTGTCCTGCAGCCGCCGGCCGAACTTGCGCCGCATGGCCTCGTCGGACAGATACGTTACATGTCCCACCATTCGGGCCACGGCAAGCCCTGTGTGGGGCGGGGTTGCCGTATAATAGTTGCCTCTGTTCCAGTTGGGATCGGCAAGAATGGCCTGGCGGGCTATTTCATTAAAAGCTATGGCCATGGCGGAATGACGCATGGTTGTCGCCAGGGTGACCGCCGAGCGTATCATCTCGGGATAGCGGATGCACCACTCCAGAACCTGCATGCCGCCCACCGAGCCACCGATGACACTGTGGAGCTGTGCAATGCCGAGATGGGCCATCAGGAGTTTCTGGGCCTTGACCATATCACCGATGGTGACCATCGGAAACTCAAGACCATAGGGTGCACCGGTTCCCGGGTTTATCGAAGCGGGACCGGTGGATCCCTTGCAACTGCCGAGGATGTTTGAACAGATAACAAAGTATTTGTTGGTATCGATACCTTTGCCGGGCCCGACAACGGAGTCCCACCAGCCGGGCTTGAGACGTTCTTCGTCATCGGCATAATAGCCCGCGGCATGTGAATCCCCGGAAAAGGCGTGGGCTATGAGTACGGCGTTGTCCTTCTTCGCAGAAAGGGCGCCAAAGGTCTCATAGGCGATGGTTATCGGACCTAACTCGCTGCCGTTTTCCAGAACCATTCTGTTCGGTGGCTCGGCAAAGGTGAAGTACTGCTTCTCCACGATAAGCGGAGCATCTTCTGTGGTGCTGTCAGGCTGCATAATGATAGTTGAATTGTCCGGGCGAAATTCTATGAGTGTTTATGTAATGGATGAATACCATGGCTCGGCAAAGGGCTGTAGCCATGCACTTCGTGTTGGATGCCAATGATCCTATATATTATAGGCATCAACATTAAACATCTTGAGCCGTTTTTACCAGTGCCTGATCAATATCTTCACGAATGTCGTCGATATGTTCTATGCCGATGGAGAGTCTGACAAGGTTTTCCGAGATTCCTCCCGCCTCAAGCTGCTCCGGGGTGAGCTGCGAGTGGGTCGTTGAGGCGGGGTGAATTGCCAATGATTTGGCATCGCCGACGTTGGCGAGGTGCGAGATGAGCTGCAGGTTTTCGATGAAAGCCCGACCGGCCTCTGTCCCCCCTTTTATGCCAAAGGCGATCATGCCGCCATAGCCGTTGCGCAGGTATTTGCGAGCGTTGTCATGGCCGGGCGAACCGGCAAGCCCTGGATAGTATACCCAGTCGACCTGGGGATGATCTTGAAGATGTTCAGCCATAAGATGGCCGTTTTCGCTGTGTCGCTCCATGCGCAGGCTTAGTGTTTCCATGCCCTGGAGAAAGAGCCAGGCGTTGTCGGGCGAGATGCAGGCGCCAAGGTTTCGCAGGGCAACGAGGCGCATGCGCAGGGCGAATGCCACGGGGGTCAGCTCACCAAGGTCGTGGGCGTAACGGAGGCCGTGGTAGGACTCGTCCGGTTCGTTGTACAGAGCGAATTTTGGATCGCTCCAGTCGAATTTGCCGGCATCGACAATGATTCCTCCAAGGCCGGTACCATGGCCGCCTATCCACTTTGTCAGCGAGTGAATAACCACATCCGCACCGTGGTCAATGGGCTGAAGAAGGCAGGGTGGAGTAAAAGTTGAGTCGACGATGAGGGGCAGGTGATGTTTTTCGGCAATTCGGGCAAGACCGTCAAGATCGACCATGTTGAGGGTGGGGTTGCCGATGGTTTCGCAATAGATGGCGCGTGTTTTATCGTTGATGGCCGCCTCGAAGTTAACGGGGTCACTCGGGTCCACCATGCGAGTCGTGATGCCGAGCTGAGGCAGGATCGAGCCGAACTGTGAAAAGGTACCGCCGTAAAGGTTGTTGGCTGAAACCACTTCGTCTCCCTGGCGGCAGATGTTGATGATGGTGTAAAATATGGCAGAGGTACCCGAAGCCAGTGCCAATGCGGCACTACCGCCTTCAAGGGCAGCCATTCGCTGCTCGAGTATTTCCTGGGTGGGGTTGCCGATGCGGGTGTAGATGTTCCCCAGCTCTTTCAGGGCAAAGAGATTGGCAGCATGTTCTGTGTCCTTGAAAACATAGGAGCTGGTTCTATAGACAGGAACGGCCCTGGAGAGTGTGTCGCGGTCGATTGTTTGGCCGGCATGCAGTGCCATGGTCTCAAATTTCATTAATGTCTCCTCTGTATAACTGCTGGGTGTTTCTTGCTACTCATTTTTCTTGGCGAGATCGGCTTTGATCTGGTCGACAAATTTTTGTATGGAATCGCCATTGCCGGTTCGAGCATCGGGGTTGACTTCAAGAAGTTTCTCCCAGGAAGCCAGCGCTGCCTCGGTTTCGTTAAGGTCGTACATGAGCACAATACCTTTGTTGAGTCTGGATATTTCATGGGTCGGATCCATGGCGATGGCTTTGTCAAAAGCGTCAATCGCCTTTCGGGGGTGCCCCGTTCGTCTGTACATAACGCCTAAATCGGTCAATATATCGGCATTGCCGTCATTGATATCCAGGGATGTTTCGTAGGCCTTCACGGCTTTTTCATACTGGCCGGTATCGTAGTAGAGATTGGCAAGCTGGGTCCATGCCCGGGATCTGTCCGGATGGGCTTCAACCTCTTCTTCGAGGTTCGCTATTGCCTGGGTTTGCTGTTGCGAGATTCCCTGCTGTTGTTGCGGATCCGCTGTTGTAGTTTCCTCCGGTTCCAGTTTATAGACGGCAAAGCCCGCACCTGCAAGGAAGCCGGCAATAAAAGCGATGGCCACATATATGGCAAGTGAGTCTTTGGATGATTGAGGTTTTGCAGTGGACATAGGGTTCCTTGGAATGATAGAATTGCAGGATAGTATTTATGTATCTGGTAAGCCATTATACATGGCCTACTCGTCAATAGCGCACTTCAAAAGTACTACGAAGTGATATTGAAGTAAAGACCGTGCATGTACAAAAGCAGCAAGAGGTGCTACAGTGCACTTTGTCACGGCGCAATCAGCTGATCGACCCAGGAGTCCGCCGTGTTGTTTTCATGGGACGCCATAAACCCATCCCTGGGGGCTTAGCTGCAGCCGTCCGGGCTGCAGATACCCATGAAAATAACACGGCGGACTCCTTGCCCTTGGGTGCTTCGAGCTACGTTTCGTTTAGAATAAAGGCCGGGTCCGCCCGGTTGTGT
This sequence comes from Desulfopila sp., assembly GCA_046260685.1. GTDB lineage: Bacteria > Desulfobacterota > Desulfobulbia > Desulfobulbales > Desulfocapsaceae > Desulfopila_A. The sequence continues at coordinate 4,893 of JBHEOR010000080.1, read as the reverse complement.
CGCTTAATAGTTGCAAAAAAACACCGGCAGAGTACAAGCAAAAACCACCAACAAAGTATAACTATAGATCGTATACCCAAAAAAAGAAGAGAGTCGCGAAAAAAAAACTGTGTGACAGCCTGTGGGCTGTTCCATGATTAATCATGGCCGATATCGCCCAGGCGGTATCGGCCGGAAGGAGAGGAAAAATATGGCTACACTAAAAAGTGCGGCACTGCAGGATGACGAACTTGATCGCACCTGGCCCAGAGTTTCCGAGGATTATGGCGCGGAATCCATCAGAAAGAGCATCATTCACCATTTGCTGAGCTTTCAGGGCAGGGACCCTGAACGTTCCGGACCCAGCGATATAAGCAAGGCACTGGCCTACACTCTGCGTGATATCCTGGTGAAGAAATGGATCCGAACCCAGAAAACCTATTATGCCAGGGAACAGAAACGGGTGTATTATCTTTCCCTGGAATTTTTGATTGGCCGGTCCATGGAGAACTGTCTGCTCAACCTCGGCATGTATGATCAAGTGCAGGAGGCACTTGACAGTATCGGCTGCACCATGGAAGAGGTCTTTGAACAGGAGGAGGATGCCGCTCTGGGCAACGGCGGCCTGGGCAGACTCGCTGCCTGCTTTATGGATTCCATCGCCACGCTGAAGATTCCGGCGTACGGTTATGGTATCCGCTATGAGTATGGTCTGTTTTATCAACAGCTCATCGACGGCAGGCAGGTGGAGAGTCCTGATAATTGGCTGCGTAATGGTACTCCATGGGAGTTCAAGCGTCTTCTGCCGGTTTTTCCCGTGCAGTTTTACGGTCGGGTGAGAACCTATCAGGATGAACGAGGGCATTATCGTGCTGAATGGATTGAAACAGATGATGTCATGGCTGTTCCCTGTGATATGATGGTGCCCGGTTTTGAGAATGACCACGTCATCAATATGCGGCTTTGGACCGCGCGTGCCTCACGCGAGTTGGATCTAAAGTTTTTCAGTCGGGGCGATTACATCGGCGCAGTCGAATCAAAGGTCAGCTCGGAAACAATTTCCAAGGTGCTGTATCCGCCGGATCATAATTTTGCCGGACAGGAGCTGCGCCTGCGCCAGCAGTATTTTTTCGTGGCGGCTACCTTTCAGGACATTTTGCGGCGCTATAAAAAGAAGAACACCGATTTTGACGTTTTTGCCGATCGAGTCGCCGTGCAGCTCAACGATACCCATCCGGCAATCGCCATCCCGGAGTTTATGCGGCTTCTGCTTGACGATGAGGGCCTGGGCTGGGAGAAGGCCTGGGATATAACGGTGAAGACGTTTGCCTATACCAATCATACATTGATGCCCGAGGCCCTGGAAAAGTGGAATGTTGATTTGATAGGCAAAGTGCTACCGCGTCATCTGGAAATAATCCATGAGATCAACCGGCGTTTTCTTGAACTCATCGCCAGTAAGTACCATGGCGACGAAGATGTTATTCGTGAAATGTCCATTATCGAAGAGGGGCAGGTCCAAAAGGTGCGTATGGCTCATCTTGCCATCGTCGGCAGTCATTCCGTCAATGGTGTGGCCGAGCTGCATACACGATTGTTAAAGGAGAAGATCTTTAAAAAGTTCAACACGTTTTATCCCGGGAAATTCAATTCCAAAACCAATGGGATTACGCCTCGGCGCTGGTTGCTGCAGTGCAATCGCAGACTTGCTTCGCTGATAAGCGATACAATCGGTCGAGATTGGATCTGTGATCTTGATAAACTGCGGCAGCTCGAAAATCTGGTTGACGATGATGATTTTCGTAGCTCGTGGCAGGATATAAAACTGGAAAACAAGACAAAATTGAGCCGCTATATTGCTGAGCAATGTGGTGTCGAGGTCGATCCTTCCTCCATGTTTGATGTCCAGGTCAAACGTATCCATGAATATAAGCGGCAGCTCCTTAGCGCCCTGCATGTGATTTATCATTATCAGCAGCTGGTTCGTGATCCTGAAAATGATGCTCCTCCACGGACCTTTATTTTTGCAGGGAAGGCGGCACCAACCTACTGGAAGGCCAAGTTGATCATTAAGCTGATCAACTCCATTGCCTCGGTTGTCAATAATGACCCTCGCATAAAAAACAGACTCAAGGTTGTTTTTCTGCCTAACTACAATGTCTCTCAGGCGGAGATTATTATGCCGGCAGCGGATCTTTCCGAGCAGATATCAACGGCAGGGACCGAGGCCTCCGGGACAGGGAATATGAAGTTTGCTCTTAACGGCGCCTTAACCATCGGAACGCTGGATGGCGCCAATATAGAAATACGGGAGGAGGTTGGTGAGGAAAATATTTTCATTTTTGGGATGGATGCCGCCGAAGCGGAGTATGAGCGGCTCAACCCGAGCCGCACTCCCCTGGAGATCTGCCAGAGACGGAGTGATATTAATGCTGTGATCAGGACCATACGGGACGGTACCTTCAGCCCGGAAAATACCTCGCTTTTCCAGCCGCTGGTTGACTCGCTGCTTAGCGAGCATGACCCGTTTCTTGTCATGTTGGACTTTGCTGCCTATATTGACTGTCAGAAATGTGTCGGCACGGCCTTTAAAGATGTCGATAGTTGGACACGTATGGCTATTTTGAATGTAGCCAGAATGGGTAAATTCTCAACCGATCGAACCATTCGACAGTATGCCGAAGAGATCTGGGGCATTCCTCTTGATAAAAACAAAGCTTCGTAGCATACTGCGGGGCTTTGAAAAAGAGATGTTTTTCAATGCTGATTACCAAAGTTTTCCGGGTATTTTCCCGGTATGATGGTTGCCGAAAGTCAGGAAAATGTTTATCCTCGGACAACCTGCCGGGCGAGCAATCTGAATGATATGAGATATGACAACTGACTGAAGAGAAGGTGCTGAAAATATAAACGGGTTGCCGGCACATATGCCTGCAACCCGTTATATGATGGAGGCGGCGATCAGAGTCGAACTGATGAATAATGGTTTTGCAGACCACTGCCTTAGCCACTTGGCTACGCCGCCATGATCTCATTTCTGAAGGCCCTCTTTATACCATACTCTGGTTTTTTGACAAGGAAAAAAATTACGCATCATGGATATGAAAATTAATGTAATGGCCAAGCAGAATAAGGAAATGCTCAGTGAGTTTGAATCACTGCTTGGCTACCGTTTTACCGACCTGCGGCTTTTACAGATTGCTTTGATCCACTCTTCCTTTGCCTTTGAGCAGGCAGAGGCATGTCGCAACAATGAGCTGCTCGAATTTCTAGGCGATGCCGTGCTTGATCTGGTGGTCGGCTATATCCTTCTCAAGCGTTTTCCAGAGATGAACGAGGGTGAGCTGACAAGGTTTCGCGCTGCTCTGGTCAACGAAACACATCTTGCCCAAATGGCCCGGAAAATAGAGCTGGGCCGTTTTCTCTATCTTGGCAAGGGTGAAGAGGCTTCCACCGGCAGGAATAAGTCCTCCATATTGTCATGCGGCTATGAGGCTGTTGTCGGGGCGATTTTTGAGGATGGTGGCTATGAAAGCGTTGCCGAGTGTGTGGAGCGGTTTTTTCTGCCGTCTCTCACGGAGAAGAAAGAAGCGTTGCTCATCGCTGATGCCAAAAGCCGGCTTCAGGAAGTGCTGCAGGAAAAATACAACGAGGCTCCCCATTATCGCCTTGAAGCTGAAGACGGGCCATCTCACCAGAAACTTTTCACCGTAGCCGTGGTTTTCCGAGACGAAGTGCTGGGCCGTGGGACGGCCGGCTCAAAGAAAGAGGCGGAACAGAAGGCGGCAGCTGTGGCGTTGTCTATGGATTCGCTGTAATGCCGCGGTATCTCTTCTGCTCTGTTTTTTGAAATGGCCTTTGTCATACCTTACTTTATACCGCACCAGGGGTGCCCGCATCAGTGCCTGTTCTGCAATCAGCAGTCTATCACCGGGCAAGATCTTTTCAGTCCGGCGAGCCGGCGCGATATTGCTGCGGTTATCGGTCGTTGGTTGGCCTATAGAAAGCCCGATGACAGGGAGCGGCCGGCGGCGGCTCAGTTTGCTTTCTACGGCGGCAGCTTTACCTGTCTGCCCAAAGAGCAGCAGGTTGTCATGCTGGAGGCGGTGGCCCCCTGGGTTCATAGTGGCGCAATCGAGACCATCCGCCTTTCCACCCGTCCTGACTGTGTTAAGGCTGCAACGTGTGGCTTTCTTCACCAATATGGAGTCGGCTGCGTGGAGCTCGGTGTCCAGTCGCTTGATGACGATGTGCTTGAGGCATCCCGGCGCGGCCATGACAGCCGCGACTGTCGCGTTGCCATGGAGCACATCAAGAAATCGGGGATGCGGGCGGGGGTTCAGTTGATGCCGGGGTTGCCCGGTGAAACCAGGCATTCCTTCAAACGGACCATAGAGCGGACAATTGCTCTTGGCCCTTC
>JBHEOR010000080.1:0-484 GCA_046260685.1 Desulfopila sp. | reverse complement strand
TGCTGGTTGTTCAAAATTCGGGTTTGGCTCTGAAGTATAATGAAGGTGGGTATACTCCACTCTCGCTGGAGATGGCCGTGGTGTTAACGGCCTGGGCCCGGCACAGATTGGTTGATGCCGGCATACCGGTTGTCCGTATGGGGCTGCAGCCTTCTGTCTCGCTGGAAAAAAGTGTTCTGGCCGGGCCTTACCATCCGGCCTTTGGCGAGTTGGTGCTGGCACGGCAGTGGCTCAAGGCCATCCGTAAGGTTTTGATGGCGCATCCGAAAAAAAAGATAGAGTTGACAATTGCCGAGCGTGATCTCTCATGTTTTAATGGCGCCGGCAGAGCAAACAGAAAGCGGCTGCAGCAGCTTGGCCTGGAACAAAGGCTGAAGGTTGTGGTTGATACTACTATGGAACGGGGAAGTATGCATTATGTTGTCAGTTGAACAGCTCGATATACGCTACGGCGAAAAACATCTTTTTAAGAATATCTCGGCCC
>JBHEOR010000008.1:645-45653 GCA_046260685.1 Desulfopila sp. | reverse complement strand
GTGCCGCCAAATCCCATGGGTGAGCCAACCCTGCCGGGGCCGATGATAAAATCGCCATCTTCCCTGGCCACCACGGAATCTCCGCCCAGGCCGATGCTTTGGGTGAGCAGGGCCCGAATCAGCGTGGGCCGGCCCGCCACAGTTGCGCCATAGGGCTCGAGCAGCGGCACACCATGGGCCAGCAGGGCGATATCGGTTGTTGTCCCGCCAATATCGAGGAGAATGGCATCACTCTCACCGCCAACCATGGCAAGCGCCCCCATGACGCTGGCCGAAGGACCGGAATGGACGGACTGGCAGGGAAATTCACAGCCAAGAGCAAAGGGGATGGTGCCGCCGTCGGCCTTGAGGATGTAGCAGGGACAATTGATGCCGAGCCTGGCAAAACCATCCTCCATTGCCTTGCGGAACCGCGAAAAACTGGTTTTAAGAGCGGAGTTGAGCCAGGTGGTATAGACCCGCCGGGGGAAATTGGGCATCCCCGAGAGACGGTGGCCCATGCTGATATAACGAAAATGGCGGCGCAGCTGATTGCCAACCCACAGCTCATGCTCGTTGTTTCTGTGAGAAAACTTGGTGACAACACCGACTGAATCGACACCATCCCGCTGCAGCGCTTCGATCGCCGAGCTCACTTCCACCGTGGTCGGACCGCGAAGCACCTTGCCCCTGTGGTCCACCGCTCCGGAGAGAAAATAGAGATCATCACCAACCTCGAGAAAATCAGGATTCATGCCCGGCCCCGCCTGAACAAACATGCCGACGCGATCAAGATTGCCGCTGAGCAGAGCATTGGTACACAGCGTCGTACTCAGATGGATCCTGCCAAGCTGCGCATTGCCGGATGGCAGCAGTGACTCCAGCAGCGCTATGATCGATTTTCCAAGATTGTCATGGTCGACGACAACCTTCTTCTTTGCAACAATTGCATCACCCTGGAGCAGAACGCCATCGGCGTGGGTGCCTCCGACATCAATTCCGATAATCATATTTCCCCTCGATCCAGATTGCAGAAAAAACCATCAACCGGCGGGACAACACGCCGTTACAAATACCGGGATCAGCCAAACCAAATCGCTTCCCCCTATACGTCGTTATGATGTGTAGTTACGATGCAACAACACCCTCCACTTCTGATACTATTCAATATGGTTGAAAAAAACAAAGAAGTTTTCCGATACAGTAACGAATGGCCACTCCAGTGAATTTGCTATCCGGCACTCTATCCCCGCCCAACGCCATCTGCCGCATCGAAGATGCCGCAGATGGTGCTCCACCTTCTTCTAAGTAACAAACTCATTAAACAACTGAAAATACATATTTTATGTTTTTTTGATTACCAACGAAACTCAGCTGATCGACCCAGGAGTCCGCCGTGTTGTTTTCCTGGGACGCCATAAACCCATCCCTGGGGGCTTAGCTGCAGCCGTCCGGGCTGCAGATACCCATGAAAACAACACGGCGGACTCCTTACCCTTGAGTGCTTCGAGCTACGTTATTTTTAGAATAAAGGCCGGGTCCGCCCGGTTGTATCGCTGAATAGTTACAGAAAATGTAACTATTCAGTTACAGTCGGAGCAGCAGCGACAGCTGAATACCTGCCGATCTAGCGGGACTTCGGCGTGCAACACGCCAGGAAAGCCCAGCCCAGAAGAAACAGCATACCACCGGCAGGCGTCACAAGTCCGGCATCAATTGAGCTGAACGCCATCACATAAAGACTGCCGCAGAAGCACAGGCATCCTCCGAGAAACGACAATCCCGCAGCAACAGCCGTTTTTGAAGGAGTAGCATGCGAGGCCATCAACAACGACGTGGCAAGCAGCGCCAGGGCATGAATAATCTGATAGCGAACCGCCTTCTCCAGCCACAGCGCCTGAATTTCATTCAAAGCTGAGGAATGTGCACTCCAGGCACCAACAGCAACCGCAAGGCCGGCCAGTACCGAGCCAAGTGCAAAAAACAAACGAATCATACTATTCTCCCAAAAAACTGATATAGTGGTCATATTTGCAACTCTTTACCATTGCACATTATACCTGTATGAAAATGACTACTCAAGGAGCAACTCATGGAAAAATCCTTTCAGGACCACTACCCGGAATCGTACAGACACTGCTACGGCTGCGGACCGGACAACGATCACGGACTCCGCATTAAGAGCTACTGGGACGGTGACGAATCCATTGCCGATTTTCAGCCACAGCACTACCACCTCGCCTTTCCCGGCTATGTCTATGGCGGCCTCATCGCCTCTTTAATCGACTGCCATTCAACGGGAACAGCGGCCGCGGCAGCCTATCGCCGGGCCGGACGAGAGCAGGGCTCATCCCCTCCTTTCCGTTTTGTTACGGCCTCACTGCACGTCGATTATCTCAAACCCACCCTCATGGGACCCCCGCTTCATCTTCGTTCTCGAATTACCGAAATAACCGACAAAAAAGTCATAGTTACAACCGATCTTCTCGTTGAAGGAACAATAACGGCCCTGGGAAAGGTTGTCGCCGTGCATATCCCCGAACATCTGGTGCCGGAAAATATGCATTGACACGGGCTGCAGCCTGTTTAGGTTTTGCTCTATGCCTTCCTGATCCTGCCGTCAACACCTGAGGATTTTTTGCCCGTACAGGCTCTTTCGGGGAGTTGAGGTTGGCATAATCGCATTGAGTAATCCCGTTCAGGGAACGCTGCATATCCAATTCGACTGGATACCACTCTTACATAGAGGAGATCAATACAATGGCTCACACCTGTAAAAACTGTGGCGCGGTGGCCGATGACCCAGGCCATCTCTGTGATCCGACCACGGAAGTTCTTTCCTGCGAATTCTGTGGGGAGGAGGATGTGGGAGTTACTCATGTCTGCAAAAACAAGCTCGCAGCCATGAAGTACTCCTGTGGTTCCTGCGGCAAGATGGCACCCGACGAGACAAGACTGTGCCAGCCCCAGGAGATTAAATAGCTACCGGGGGTAGTTACATTACGTCGCTTCTCCCATATCAGTAGTTACGCTAAGACTTCGAAAATATTCTCTCCTTATTGGGCCCGTTTTTCCACTGACAGAAGATCGGGCCTTTTTATTACCTTGTTCCATGGCATCCCAGGATACCTCAAGATACCTTAAGATACTTTAGCGATGCGGTCGCAGGCATGGCAAAGCAGGGCAAATACCACATCGAGTTGCAACGTATCGACAACGGAAGCATCGATGAGCAGTTTAGCCTCGGCGTCAAAATCGTCATCGCTGCCCCAATACAGCAGGGCAAGCCGTATCGACCCTATAATATCAAAACCAAAGGAACAATCAGCCATATCAAGCGGCGCGCCGCCGAGCTGCCTGCATCTTTTTCCCAGCATTGCCATGTCATCACCAAAAACATCGATAATGAGGTCCGTGGGTATTCTATGCGGGCCGCGGAAAAATGTCGGGCCTCCGCTGAGGTCTTTCTCCGATATCCAGCGACCGGCTGGGGTTGTTTTCTTTTTTGCAAGAAGATAATTCACCAGAAATATAGAGAAGTAGACCGGAGGCTCGGCCGTACCCTGCTCGGGCCGGATGGTAGCCTGAGAAGGGCAGACAACATATGAGCCGCCCCACGCCCGTACCGTATAGCACCGCGTCTCTTCATGATATTCACAGTAAGGAGGGAGCACAACGTCTGCCACTTTTCTCCCCGCCAATTCAGCATATAACCTGCCATCAACCAGATCTGTCATAACACGCTCCCGACTTTGTATGATATCGGCTACTGTTTTGAATGAAGGAATTTTAAGAAGAAAACAACCCTGACCCACGCAATCCTTCAGCTTCCTTCAGCTGTTCATCAACAACGACAAGATGCACCTGTCGCGGCCCATGCGCCCCGTGCACCATATGGGCTTCGATTTCGGCTGTTTTTGATGGCCCCGAGATAAAGATACAGGCGTGCTCCGGCGGCTGTTGCCGGAGCATGGCATAGACTTCAGACAACTCTGCCAGTACATCTTTAAGATGGATAAGGGCTATATGGACTGATGGAACCAGCGAGGTAGACCGCGGCCGGCCGGGTTCTCCAAGCTCAACGATGGTTGCCGATTCGGCCACCGCCCATCGGGGAGCCGTCAGACCGACATAGGAGGCAATGGATTTTTCCCGCACCTGGCTGTCAACAGCGTAGGCGGTATGGACCTGTACCGCCTTACCGGAAAACCTCTTCCACAACTGCAGCTCGGCCAAGACTGTACCATCATGCTGAATCAGCTGCTTGGTTTGGCCAAATTCAGGCTCGGTTGCTTCAACAATTTTGACAATCCTGGCGGCCGCATCGGCCAACGACGTAACCGGATGAACGTCCAGATGGATCTTCTCTGCATTTTCCTGGAGGCTTTTCAACAATGCCTGCTTTTCCACATGGGTTCGATACTGCACCCTCTCCAGCACCGCGGCATCATCGGCGCTTGCAAACAGCGACGGGCATTCCTGGGTGGTTCGTGCATCCTGTGCCGAATATCCCAGTGCTTTTCGTAAATCGGCGAGAAACAACGCCTTCTCATCCATCCTTCACCCCGTGTTGTGTCCTGCCTTGGCCATGGTTTTTTTTCCACCGTCTGCTGAAGGGCTCCCTGGCGAGAGGAGACATATCGCGATCATCACACCAGCGTTTGGCCGGACCCATCAGAATACTAAGGAGGCTTTTCCGGCCCAAGAGAGGTTTCTGCATCCAGTAGCCACAGCGCAACGCCAACCGATACAGTGGCCCTGCTGCTATACTAATGCGCCACAGCTTGAACTGCAGAGCTTCCCCCCGGTCATGTTTTGTGGTCCGCCATGTTTGATCACCATAGGCCAGCTTGTATCGAAGCTCCAGCAGCATACGCGGCAAATCGATCTTCATCGGACATATATCCAGACAGGCGCCGCAGAGGCTTTCCCCTTTGCAAAGATCAGCATACCGGTTAATGCCAAAGAGCAGAGGAGAGACGACGGCCCCCACGGGCCCGGAATATGGGGAGAGGTAGGCATGACCGCCAATGCGGCCATAGACCGGGCATATATTAAGACAGGCGCCGCAGCGTATACAGGCAAGAACCTCCCTGAAGGCGGTGTCGCCAAGAATTTTGGATCTGCCGTTATCTATAATGACAAGGTGGAACTCTTCGGGGCCGTCCGGGTCACCGGCAAGACATTGACCTCCGGCAAAATCGACATAGGTGCTCAGTTTCTGTAGCGCGGCGCCCTGTGTCAAGAGCTGCAGCAGCCCCTGGTGATCTTTCATGGTTGCGGCAACACGCTCAAGACCCATTAAGGCGACATGCACCCTGGGCATGGTGGTCACCATGCGGATATTGCCCTCGTTGGACACCAGACTTATCCGGCCGGTCTCGGCGCAGGCGATATTGCAGCCGGTAATGCCCATATCGGCATTTATCATCTTGTGCCGCAGTGTCTTTCGGGCAATCCGGGTCAACTCGGCGGGATCATTGGTGTAGGCAACACCGAGCTTTTCTTCAAAAAGCCGGCCAATCTGCGACCTGTTCAGATGAATGCAGGGGGCGATCATATGCGAGGCCCGATCTTCGGCAAGCTGGATGATATATTCACCCAGATCGGTCTCAACCACCTCAATGCCACTGCTCTCCAGTGCCGTATTGAGGCCAATCTCGGCAGAAGTCATCGATTTGCCCTTAACCACGGTTTCGACATCGTTTTTGGCCGCCACCCGCAGACAATAGTTCACGGCATCTTCGGCGGTTTTGGCAAAATAGACATGGCCGCCTGCCTTTTCAACATTTTCGGCCAGAGTGGAGAGGACAACATCAAGATTGGCAAGCGTTTCCATCCTGGTATTCTTGGCACGGTCGCGCAGACCGCTGTCCGCCATGGAAGACCAGTATTCCATTGCCCCCTTGCCGAGGTTGTTCTGCAGCGTCTTCAGGCTTTTTTGCAGGCAATCATTTTCCAGTCCCCTGCGTGCCTCTTCTCTATAATTTCGTTCTGCCTGAAGTGTCATGCTCCCACTCCTTCATTGGCCAGTATTTCGGCAATGTGGAGCACCTTGACGCTTTCGCCTCTTCGTGCCATACGCCCCTTGATATTCATAAGACAGCCGACATCGCAGCCGACAACATACTCGGCGCCGCTGGCCACTATATTATCTATCTTTTCATCCACCATCGCCGTGGATATTTGCGGATAGTTGACACTGAAGGTGCCGCCGAAACCACAGCAGACATCGCTGTCATACATTTCGATAAGGCGCAGCCCCTCAACATTGCGGAGCAGCTTGCGGGGTTGTTCCGCTATGCCGAGACCACGAAGAAGATGACAGGAATCATGGTAGGTGACATCCCCCTCAAATTTCGCCCCGAAATTGACAACCCCCAGCACATCGGTGAGATATTCGCTGAACTCATAGCACCTGTTGCCGATTTCCTTGACATGCATACGGAATTCGAGATCTTCGCCGGCAAACAGCTTTGGATAATGATGCCGCACCATATGGACACAGGACCCCGATGGGCAGACAATTTTTTCGGCGCCGCCAAAGATCCTGACAAAACGGTGGGCCGCAGCCTTCGCCTCTTTCCGATAGCCGCTGTTCCAGGCCGGCTGGCCGCAGCATGTCTGGCCTTCCGGATACTCCAAGGGCACACCCAGCCGATTGAACACATTTACCATGGCATCGCCCACTTCAGGAAACATGGAATCCACCAGGCACTGAATAAATAATGATACTTTGGTATGCATGACGTGCTTATGCCCTGCCCGCCGCTGCCCATTGCACGGCAGAGAATTTGAGGCCACCTTTAAAAATGGCTTTTTTCAAGGTAGCCTTCAGACTTTTCCTCCGCTGCACCGGCCTATTCATCCCAGATTCCAGCCACGGTATAGCCCGAACCGGGTGCTGCAAAAAACCCGCCGTCAACATAGCGGTAGTGCATGTCGAGGTTTTTGATGGCCTGCATGCCCTCATCATCCAGCACGACATCGGCGGCGGCCACATTCTGCTGCAGTCGCTCCTGGTTGACAGATTTAGGGATAACCACCGTATCGCGCTGCAAAGCCCAGCCAATAAGCACCTGGGCCGAAGAAATATTGTGCCTGGCACCAATTTCGACGATAACGGGATTTTCCAGAAGCGAAGGTTCATCCTGCTTTTTCATGCCCTTTGGTCTGTCCACCGAACCCAACGGTGAGTAGGCTGTGAGCAGGACGTCCTTGTCACGGCAAAAGCGCAGCATATCTTCCTGCTGCAGATATGGATGCAGTTCTATCTGGTTCATCATCGGTGCTATGGTTGCCCGATCAAGCAGATCACCGAGCTTTTTGCTACTAAAATTACACACCCCGATCTGTCTGATCAGTCCCTGCTCAACACATTCCTCCATGGCCTGCCAGGTCTCTATTATCGGCACCTCCCCGGGTTTGAGATAATCTTCCGGCCCCTTGGGGAAAAAGACCTGCGGCCTGAAAGCCACCGGCCAATGGATAAGATACAAATCAAGATACTCAAGCTGCAAATCCTTTAAAGATTTTTTCAGCGCCGGTGCCACATCTTCGGGGATATGGGCATTGTTCCACAATTTCGAGGTGATCCACACATCTTCACGGCGCACATTTTTAGCAGCAAAACGTTCCTTGAGAGCGGCTCCCACCTCCTCCTCGTTATTATAGGCCGGAGCACAATCAATATGACGGTAACCGATATCCAGGGCCTGGCGCACCGCCCCGTATACTTCCCCCTTGCCCGACTTCCAGGTGCCCAGGCCCAGGGCCGGTATGGTAGTGTTTTTATGGCTATACTGTTTCATATTCTTTCCCGTTGTTGTTACACTTTAAAGCTTCCAACAATCTCGTTAAGCTGCTCTGAGCTCTGCAGAAGATGCTCGGCACTCTGCTTGACCTCTCCGCTGCTTGAGGAGATCGCCTGAGCCGCGGAAGAAACTTCGGCAATATCCCTGGTAATTTCGGCGGCCACGGTTGAACTCTGGTTGACATTTTCGTTGACCTCCTGAATCCCCTGACTGGCCTGGGCAATATTATTGGCAATTTCCTGGGTTGCCGCCGTCTGCTCCTCCACCGCCGTGGCTATGGTGCCGACAATATCATTGACTCCGCCAATGACCTTGGAGATTTCACCAATTTCTCCTTCGGTAGATTTAGAGGTGGTCTGCACATCATCGATGAGGTTTTTAATATCAAGCGTCGCCTCTGCGGTCTGCTTGGCAAGTTCCTTGATTTCGTTGGCAACAACGGCAAAACCTTTACCCGCCTCACCGGCCCGGGCCGCTTCGATGGTGGCATTGAGGGCCAGCAGATTGGTCTGTTCCGAAATTTCGGTGATGGTTTCAGTCACCTTGCCGATTTTATCTGCTGCCGCACCAAGCTCACCCATTTTTTCGCTGGCGTTGCCGGCCTGGCCAACCGCCTGCGATGAGACGCTGCGAGCCTTCTCGGCATTCTCTGCAATTTCGTTGATGGTCGAGCTCATCTGTTCGGCGGCGGTGGCAACCATGGAAGCATTGGTTGCCGACTGTTCCATGGCGGCCGCCACCGTGTTGAGGTTGGCGCTCATCTCCTCCGAAGCGGTTGCCACATTGGTCGATCGCTGTGATGTGTCCTCGGCACTGCCCAACAGACTTTGTGATATATCGGAGAGCTGTTTTGAACTGGTTCCAACCCCCGAGGAATTTTGCGCTATCTGCCCAATAATTCCCTGGAGCTTGTCGATGAAGGTATTGAACCATGTGGCCATCTCACCCACTTCATCCTTGCTGTCGACCTGGAGCCGCTTGGTAAGATCGCCTTCACCTTCGGCGATATCCTTGAGTCCGGCGACGGCGTTATTAATCGGTCTGGTAATATTTCTGGAAAAAAGATAGACAAGAGGCGCCACGACCAGCAGCGAGACAATGATCGTAATGATGATGGTATTGCGTATGGTCCGGGGAGCCTGGAGAAACTCATCCTTGTCCTGGGTCATCCCCACACTCCAGTCACGAGAGGCAACCGGCGCAAAACCGGAGATTTTGGCCACTCCTTGGAAGACATACTCATCCACTCCTGCCTTTTGGGCCAGCATCGCTGCAACAATCTGCTCCATGCCGTCCTGAGTCGTAATATCAAGATCCAGTATGAATTTTTCCGTGGGATGGGCTATAATTACTCCATCACCATTTATCATCCAGCCATATCCGGTCTCCCCCGATGTACTCTGTGCTACTGTGTCAACAAGGGCCGAGGCTTTGATCGACATGCCAAAGGCGCCCAGGAACCGATTGTCGTCTGCAAACACCGGCGCACAGGCGACATAGATAAGCTTGCCGGTCGATTTGGAACGCACAATCTCTCCGACGACCGGCCCGCGTGTTCTCTTGGCCTTCTGGAAATAGTCGCGGCTGTTTATATTCGACCCCTTGTACTCCTCACCACTGGCCAGCTCACCGGTGAGCAGAAGTCCCTGGTCGTCGGTGACAAAGATGCCCAGATAATTATCGTTCAGGGTGGCATATTTTTTCTTCATCTCCTGGCGCAGCGCACCGAGTTCCCCCGCTGCCGCCTGCGCACCTTGATCCTTTACCTTACTCAGCGTTGTTCGCACATTGGCTCCGGTCGCAAATGCGGCCACTGTCTCGGCCTGCAGCTCAAGCATTGTTGCAACGGCACTGGTAAGTTCTTCAGCCTTTGCCGCCGCGTTTTGCCGGCCCACCTTGAGCAGGGCGTCGGTGGACGTGTTCGTTGCCAGAAAACCAATAACCAGGAGTGGCAGGACAACCAGAATACAGCCGCCGGCAATAAGCCTGAAAGAAATGGACTTGACATTCAACTTTTTCATAGAGAGCCTCCGCGATAATGTTTTATTATGAACACTTTGTTGCGTAATCTTTGTTGAGTAATACGAATGTAACTCTACAGGTGGGAGCACCAAATTGGCATAACCACCAAGTTGTAACTGTCCAAGAGTGCTCCATATTGGCTCATTTGGGACTTTGAAGCATTCGTGTGCTCTACGAGAAGGCTCAAATGGGACAAGATGGGGTGCTCCTGTAGAGTTACATAAGAATCATAAATACAGGACAATGTCAAAGTACAATCCTCTGTTGAGCTAAAAAGTGTCCGGTTGGAGCACCAGGTACCTGGGTGAAAAATGCGATGAGGAAAAGGAGGAGGAGGAGAAAGTCCTCTTTCGGGATAGAACGGGGCAGGAATTATTTCTTTCGCACGATATTGTATCGTTCGATCTTGTTATACAATGAACGTCTGGATATTCCCAGGATTTCACTCGCCCGGGTACGATTATGGCCGGTGTGCTCAAGCGTCCGTATCATCAGCTCCTTTTCCACTTCGTCAAGGGACATGCCAACCCTGATTGTCATGGTGACATCCTTGTCGTGATGCTGGCTGACACGCGGAGGAAGATGCTCTTTTTCAAGGATATCTCCGGTACAGGAAACAACTGCCCGCTGAATGACATTTTTCAATTCCCGAACATTACCGGGCCATGGATATGATTCGATACAGCTGATAAAGCGAGGCGAGACACCCCGAATAAATTTCTGGAAGGAATCGGAGGCATCCTTGATAAGATGGTCCACCAGTAAGTGAATATCACCGTGCCGCTCTCGTAAGGGGGGCATTGTTATATGAAGTACATCGAGTCTGTAAAAGAGGTCTTCTCGAAAGTTTCCCTTACGGACCTCCTCCAGCAAATCGGCGTTGGAGGCAGCTATGATACGAACACTCACGGGAATACTCTCCTGGCTGCCAAGACGCGAAAATTCATTGGTTTCCAGGAGGCGGAGCAGGCTTACCTGCATTTTTTCATCTATTGTGGCGATCTCATCCATAAAGACCGTGCCGCCATCAGCCACCTCAAAGCAGCCGCGCCGCAGGGAGGAAGCCCCGGAAAAGGCACCACGTTCATGGCCGAAAATTTCACTGGCAACCAGGTCCGTGGGCAATGAGCCGATATGAACAGGAACATACGGCTCCTTGGTGCGTAGACTCAATTCATGAATAGCCAGAGCCGCCAGCTCTTTACCAGTTCCCGTCTCTCCCGAAAGCAACACTGGGATATCGGTGACGGCGGCCTGGCGAATCTGCTTATACACATGATTCATGGCGGTGGAGGCGCCTATCATGTGCTCAAAGGTTACCTTGTCGGAATCGCCGCTGAGCATCAGGTTGAGGCCAAGCTGAGGCTTTTTTTCCAGAGCCGTTTCAATGAGCAGCTTCAACTCCTCATCGGCAACAGGCAGCACCGAATAGTGAAAAACCCCCACACGCAGAGCCTTGTGTGCCAGTTTCAGCTTCCCGGGCCGGGTAAAAAAAAGAATAAGCGTCCCGGGACACTTGGCACATATCAACTCCAGAAGATCGAGCGCATCCTCCGGCTGCTGATTGGCAACCGAACTGGAAAAGAGCATCAAATCAAACGCTTCGCGCTCAAAGCGGTCGCTTACCTCGTCCAGACTGCGCTCATAGGACAGGCGGACATTTTCCTCATCAAAGATATTCAAGACCTGACGCGCCAACTCCCGCCCTTCGTCTACGCATATTATTCGTGTTTTTTTAGGAGGTTGCTCACTCATAGGCAGTAATTAAAAATATAATCGACCAAATCCGTTGGTCCGGCCTTGTTCAGTACCCGTATATGTCCTGGAAAGAAAGTACAACGACGCGTTCCCGGTACTGCAGATAAAGCACTGTATATATATTATACACAGAAGCAGTGTTGGAGCAGTGTTGAGCATTACTCCAACACTGCCAACACCAATAGACTTACCATCAATTTATTATAATACAAGGCCTTAAATTTTTATCAGCGCATGACCACGCTCGAATCATTGCTCCATGGGAGCTGCGAGCTGATGTGCATTTATTGCACATCAGCTGTTGGCCTTGTGCCGCGCAGCCGCTCAAAAACCAAAATCAACCATACAGATACGACACATCAGTGCTGTGGCAATACCATAAAGAATATCGGTTATGGTGTTACACCGACTATGAAATTAACGGTGTATTTGCTCAAGCAGGAATTGCCATCCCGACTCTGGGATTGATGCGCCCTGGTGTTGTACCACCGTTGCTCCCAACAGTGATCCGTAATAGCCGCACTGCGCCGGATTTCTTCCGAAACCGCGACCATAAAGAAAGCCCGCCGCCCACATATCACCGGCGCCTGTGGTATCGACAACATTTTGAACAGCGACCGCTGGAACTGTGCAGCGCTCAGCTCCCCATTGTACTTCGGCGCCATCGGCGCCATACTTTATCGCCGCGGTCTGGCAGCAGGCTGCAAGCCCGGCCATGCATTTCTGCCTGTCGGCGGTTCCGGCAAAGGCCTCGGCCTCCTCTTCATTGGCAAAAACAACATCTACATAGGCGTCCAGCAGTCCCCGCAAATGGCCCTTGGTGGCGTTGACCACTTCAAACGAGGCCAGATCAACGCTTGTGCTGCAGCCTGCCTTTTTAGCTGCTTCCAGAACATGGCACATCAAAGGCTCATTAAAGAGGAGGTAGCCTTCCACATGGACATGGTCACATCCCTTGAGATCAGCGAAGTCTATATCCGTATCGGTAAGAGTAAGCGCCGCGCCAAGATGGGTCCGCATTGTCCTTTCGCCATCCGGCGTAACAAGGCTGACGCACTGAGCAGTCGGCATATCTGGACGCACCTGGAAAGTGGAACCATCGCCACCGGCCTTAATAAAGGCATCCTGATAGTATTTTCCCGCAAAATCATCACCGATCACACCAAAAAATCGACTGGCACAGCCCAAGCGTGCCAGAGCAAAGGTGGTGTTCCCCGCGCTGCCCCCCGCTGCGCTGACAGGTGGCTGTGGCAAACTCGCCAGGAGCTCGGCAAACTCCTCTTCTTCGACGAGTTCCATGCCGCCCTTCTCTCCCCCCAAGCCGTGAAGAAATTCGTGAGATACCTGGACCACCTGGTCAACAACCGGTGATCCGACACCTGCAATGGTATACGCTGTTTGCTTTTTTTTCATATTGTCTCCTCCAATAATAGTATGTTAGCTGGGAGCACACCTTTTTGTTTATGCCTCCCTGAACTTTCAGACACATTTTCCCGTCTCCCTGGTGCTCCCCTGCACTTTTTTGATAAAAATGTATACGACCACCAACCAAGATCAGCGGTTCGACCCAGGAAGCCGAAGCCGAAGAATGCTATGCATATTGTATGCCGGGCCGTATAGATGGGATACTCTTCCACCGGTTTAAACCTTTCCTCTTTGTAATTACGACACTTTTCAAGGAGTCAACTTGTGCTCATGCCATCAATTTCCCCAGTTACCAGCAACATCTCGACTCCTTTGCGGGCAAAAAAGATGCGACAGACAGCAGGTTGAGCCGATGGATGTGCATTTTATTTACAAAACAACCCGGGAAGGTAGAGCCCTTTTGAATTTTAATGGCCTCCGTTTTTTGCGGCACTTGATCGCGGTTACCGCTCTTTGATATACTCCAGGGAGAATGCCCCATACAATTGGCATCATGCACGATCATATCCCCAATGGAGAATGACCATGATAAACTGTAAAAAAATCGTTGCCGCAATAGATGGCTCAGAGCACTCCGACAAGATTGTAGACACAGCCATTGAATATAGCACCATGGCAGAGGCCAAGATCATCCTGGTGTATTGCCATAGAAAATTTTCACCACACATGGGCCAGCTTCAGATGGAAAAGGAAATCCCCCTTATAAAAAAAGAAAGTCAGCAATTGCTGGACCCATACATTGAGCGTTTGCAAAAGAACACTATTGAAGTTGAACAGCGGCTTATGGAAGAACCGGCGGGTGAGGTCATTGCCGACATTGCAACCATTGAAAAGTGTGATTTGATCATCATGGGATCACGTGGGCTGACCAACCTTGCCGGCCTGATTGTTGGAAGCGTCACCAACCAAGTTCTGCAGACCGCGCCATGCTCCGTACTGGTAGTGAAATAAGGTGCCGCAGTCAATGACCCCAGGCCCCACAGTGTGCAATATATGCGCATATCCCAGACACCGCCAATCAGAGTGGCACCGTGCACGCACGCCAGCCACACCATTTCCTCGTATTTCCCGTTAAGCAAAATGTGGAAACACCCACACCAAATCCAGCTCCTTTGACATGCGCAGTCCATTTACTTTTTGAGAATTATATGCACGGTTTTGACACCCCGAAGAAAACCGATGGTTGCTTTTTGCCCAGGACCGGTCCGGGGAGCATAAAATACCACTTTGGTATCTCACACCTCCTCCACCGGTTACCTCTTTAACATATTTTTACAACATAAATACATATCCTTATACAATAAAACTCACTACATTTACTTTTCTGGTATACCTTTTGCTAGAGCCATCTGAATTGGCATCAAAACCTTTCCCGGAACCATTTGCACTTTTCGGGCAAAACAATACACATTCAACTCAAAAGGATATATTATGAGTAAATTACGCAGCACACATGTATTTACCAGTGAATCAGTGAGTGAAGGACATCCGGACAAAATTTGTGATCAGGTATCAGACGCAGTGCTTGACGCCTGCCTCGCTGTTGATCCAGACAGCAGGGTCGCTTGCGAAACGGCGGTTGCCAGCAACTTCCTCGTCAATCTCGGCGAAATCACCTGTAAAGGATGGGATACTATTAATACGGAACAGTTGGTTCGCCAGGTCGTCAAAGAAATCGGCTATGACAGGAAAGAGTTGCTTTTTTCCGACAAGACCTTTGAATATCTGAGTCATATCCATCCACAATCCAGTGATATTTCACAGGGTGTAAGCGAAGATGAAGGGCTCTTCGAGGAACAGGGTGCCGGCGATCAGGGAATGATGTTCGGTTACGCCACAACGGCTACTCCTTCGCTGATGCCTGCCCCCATCCATTATAGCCATCAGCTCCTTGAGCATCTGCAAAACGTCCGTAAACGGGGGGACATTACATACCTGCGGCCCGATGCTAAAACCCAGGTATCCGTGCTCCACGAAAACGGCGTACCGGTCCGTATCACCAATGTTGTCATTTCACAGCAGACCGATGATATAGAGCTGGAACAGATCAGAAAAGATCTCATTGAATTGACCCGAAATCTACTGAAACCTTCACAACTTCTCGACAACAAAACCGAATTTTTCATCAACCCCACCGGTAAGTTTGTCATAGGCGGCCCCCATGGTGATGCCGGTCTCACCGGGCGTAAAATTATCGTTGACACCTACGGTGGTGTCGGCTGTCATGGCGGTGGCGCCTTCAGCGGCAAGGATCCCTCCAAGGTTGACCGTTCCGCAGCCTATTATGCGCGCTATGCCGCAAAAAATATCGTGGCTGCCGGCCTTGCCGACAAGTGCGAAATACAGGTAGCCTATGCCATCGGTGTTGCACGACCCCTCAGTATCAATGTTGATACCTTTGATACCGCAAAGGTTCCCGAGAAAGAAATTCAGGCCGTGCTTGAATCCGCCGAAATTTTTGACTTTAAACCGGCAGCCATCGTCAAGGAATTACAGCTTAAACGACCAAAAGGCTGGAGCTATCGCGATACCTCAGTTGCCGGACACTTCGGCAGAGATAAATTCTCCTGGGAAAAAACAGACAAGGCGGATGCCCTGCGCGAGACTCTCGGAGTGCGGGAAGAAGTACTTGCCTAATACAGACGTATAGTGCTAAACTCTTCGCACGGGTACGTTATACATCGACTCATATAATACATAGAATAAGGAGTAGGAATGTCTACAGATACAGTGACGGAAATTTCAGACGACAACAAAGCGCTGGCGGCGATCTCGGATATTGTTTCCAAAGCCGCGGCCAACAATACTAAAGATTATAAAATAGCAGACATTTCCCTGGCCGAATGGGGCCGGCGAGAGATCGAAATTGCCGAGAAAGAAATGCCCGGCCTTATTGCCACACGGCAAAAATACGGCCCGCAGCAGCCGCTCAAGGGTGTTCGCATCATGGGAAGTCTGCACATGACCGTCCAGACAGCGGTGCTTATTGAAACACTGACCGCCCTGGGCGCCGATGTTCGCTGGGCCAGCTGCAACATTTTTTCCACCCAGGACCACGCCGCCGCGGCTGTTGCCAAATCGGGCATTCCGGTCTTTGCCTGGAAGGGGGAAACCCTTGAGGAATACTGGTGGTGTACACTTCAGGCCATGACCTGGCCTGAAGGCAAAACGCCGCAATTGATCGTTGATGACGGTGGTGACGCGACCATGCTGATTCACAAAGGATATGACGCCGAAAAGAACGCCTCGTTTCTTGATGATAAAGTCGACAACAAGGAGCTTCAGGTCGTTCACAACCTCTTAAAAGAGGTTCTCAAAACCGACAATTCCTTCTGGCACCGCGCCGCCAAAGAATGGGAAGGCGTTTCCGAAGAAACCACCACAGGGGTACACCGTCTCTATCACATGCAAAACGACGGGTCTCTTCTCGTTCCGGCCATCAATGTGAATGACTCGGTAACAAAGTCAAAATTTGACAACGTCTACGGTTGTCGTCATTCACTGGTGGATGGAATCTGTCGAGCCATGGATGTCATGCTGTCCGGCAAAACCGCCATGATCTGCGGTTACGGCGATGTCGGCAAAGGCTCCGCTGAATCACTTGCCGGACAGAAATGCCGGGTCCTGGTTTCCGAGGTTGACCCCATCTGTGCCCTGCAGGCCTGCATGGAGGGCTATACCGTCTGCCGGGTTGAGGACGCCCTCGATACAGCGGATATCTTTGTCACCACCACCGGCAACAAGGACATCATCACCGCCGAGCATATGAGCAAAATGAAAGATCAGGCCATTGTTTGCAATATCGGGCACTTCGACAATGAAATCGAGGTTGACAAGCTCAACAACTGGCCTGGCGTGAAAAAAGAAGAGATCAAACCCCAGGTCGACAAGTACACCTTTGCGGACGGTCATAGCATTTATCTTCTGGCTGAAGGACGTCTTATCAATCTGGGCTGTGCCACAGGTCACCCAAGTTTTGTCATGTCCAACAGCTTTACCAACCAGGTACTGGCGCAGATGGATCTCTGGCACAACCGGACATCACGGGATATCGGTGTGTATACTCTCAGCAAAAAGCTTGATGAGGAGGTCGCCAGACTCCATCTCGACAAACTTGGGGCAGTCCTGACAGAGATGAGCAAGGAACAGGCGGACTATATCGGCGTTCCCGTCGAGGGACCCTACAAGCCTGAGCACTATCGCTACTAAGCTGCACAGCTTAGACCATAACAGTCTGTTCCGGAAAAACGACACAGCACTGTTATACAGGATCGCTTGCCGGCACGACGACGTGTCGGCAAGCGCCCCCACCTGCCCCGCCTGAAAAACAAACTACGAACCACGCTCTACAAAGACAGTACCACTCACCCGTATGCGGATCAGCATTGCTTATCAGCACTGCGGACAGGTACTGCTTGCCCATTTCACTCAACTACATGCGTGCAACAGGTTTCACTGGTACACGCTTACTCTATACCGGAGGAAAACATGAAACAAGAAACACCACAACTATGGAAAGCCACTTACGAAGCTTCTACGCCCCAGGAACTCGTCGAAGCCTACAGCAAATGGGCGCACCTCTACGACTCAGACACCCTTGAAGTCATGGGCTATGTCGGGCCGAAGGTTGCTGCCGACATGCTGCACAATCATCTTGATTCTCCCCAGGGCAAAGTACTCGATGCCGGCTGCGGCACCGGGCTGGTCGGCGAAATTCTCGATGAACTCGGCTATACCAATGTCGATGCCATGGATTTCTCCAAAGACATGCTCAACGTTGCCGATGAAAAAGATGTCTACAAAAAGCTCTACCAGGTAGACATGAATGAAACACTGACACTCAAAGACAACAGCTATGACGCCATTATCTGTGTTGGTACGTTCACCTTCGCCCATGTCGGCCCCGAGGCCTTCGATGAGCTCGTCCGTGTCACCAAACCAGGCGGCCATATCTGCTTCACCATTCGCGAAGGTGCCTATGAAGAGTATGGCTACCGTGAGAAGATGCTTGACATGGAAGCGGCAAACCAGTGGCAGCTCATTGAGCTTCGAGAAGAAGACTACCTGATCAAAGAGAATGTGACTGCCAAATTTTTCGCCTACAAAGTGCTGAAATAAACTACAGAGTAAAGAGGAGATAGAACAATGGTCACCGACAACAAGACTCTTGATAAAGTATATACCGCCCAGGACCATGAACAGCTCATGGATGCGTATAAAGACTGGGCCACTAACTACGACAACGACACCGTGGGCCGCTTCGGCTATGTCGCCCATGTGGCAACAGCTGAAGCCCTCGGCAGGGTGCTCGACTCAAAGGATGCCTACATTCTCGATGCCGGCTGCGGTACCGGGCTGGTCGGCGAGGAGCTTGTCAAACTGGGGTATTCCACCATGGATGCTTTGGACTACTCCCAGGAAATGCTTGATGAAGCCGAACGGAAAAATATCTACAAACGCCACATGCAGGTTGATCTCAGCAAACCACTTGCTATTGACGATAATTTCTACGATGCCATCGTCTGCACCGGCACGTTTACCTACGGCCATGTCAAGGCGCATGCCTTTGACGAGCTGGTCCGTATAACCAAACCCGGCGGCATAATCTGCTTTACCATCCGTGAAGGCGCCTATGAAGACTACGGCTATCGCCGGCGTATGATCGAGCTGGAACAGGAAAACAGCTGGGAACTTCTAGGGATGGAAGATACGGACTATCTGACCAATGAAGGTATTAGCTGCAAGATGTGCACCTACAGAGTTGCCGATTAACATCCTCCTTCTTTCAATGACAAAAAACAGCCCCTTGCCTCTGCCCCCCGCCCGCCCACCTGACCCCAGCGACGTATTGTGGCGCCATGGTACCATGTAAAGGGCTGTTTCCCCCACCACCTGTCTCATCCCGGTATGTGCAACTGCTTGCAGGGTGCCGGATCTTGCCGCAAGCAGACTGGTGTCGCGCATTGGTCATACGTAAACCGCGCTGATAGCGGTGAGCTCCGGCGAGCTGTATGCAGTTATTACCACACAGTGCGGAAATCACAGCAGCCTGTATTCCTTCTTCATTTCTTCATAGACAAGTGTGGAGACCTTGCGGATAACGTTGCCGCGGGTCAGCATCCAATTGCCGTAATTTTTGGGCCGCGAGACACGCTCTATAACACCGACAAGGGCATAGGGATAACGCCGCCCCTGCCGGTCGCGCAGTACAAGTATCCCCATATCACCGCACAGATGCGCCGTCGAACCGGTCTTATTATATACCAGGGTTCCTCGAGGAATAGGCGTTCCATTGTACAGACGATCACGGCCAGGTAAGGACATCACGCGCCGCATCTCCTTACTGTAGGGCAGCTCGTCGCGCCACAGCGCCAGCAAAAACCTGATATAGTCCGACGGCAGTGCTTTGTTTTTATAGGTTCTGCCGCCCGGCGGAATATATTCCGTTATGCGGGTGTCCTTAAATATGTGACCATATTCACTTCGCAGAATCTCTTCAACCCGTGACGGTCCCCCGGCATAGCGCATAACCCAGTTTGCCGCGCCATTGTCACTGCGCTGGATCATCGCCTCCATCTTTCGCTGGCTCCGCTGTCCATAAAACAGTTCGCCCTGTTTGACACGATGGAAAAAGACCAGGGCGACGAACGGTTTGATCATGCTGGCCGCCTGAAAAATCTTGTCGGCATTGATATCGACAACACTCTTTTCGGACGTCAGGTCATACACCATCCAGCCGGTGGATTCGTCTCGGTCGAGCTTGCCCTGCCGGCGCATTTTCTTGATAAGCTCCTCGATACTCCTTTCCACGGAGCTTTCCGATAAACTTTTAACTGAATATTGAACTACGCTTTGACCGGAGTTCCTACCTGAAGCGGAAGCAACAACTGTGATTTTGCGCTTTTTCGGCTCGGCCTTAAGGATTTGCATCGGCCGTGAAGCCGTTGTCATTTTCGACTCAGCCTTGGGCGTGGACTTTTTGACTGCAACACGTGCTGGTGTAACCGAACTGTCCCCCTGCTCCTGCTCCTCCACTGTGGTACTTCCAGCACCGCTGTTAGAGGTACCATCAAGATGGCTTGACTCCCCGAAAACAACCGGATAATTCCTCTCCGGTGTTATGGACGTGCCAATCCCTCTTCGCTTGAGAAGCTTCGCATGTTTTCGCGCAACAACAACCGATGACGTCCTGTCACCGCGTCGACGGTATATAAGGGTGTAGTTATCAGCATCTGTTTTTTCGATGAATAGATTTTTACCGACCTCCTCGCCAAGATAGTTATAAATGACGGAATAGCGTTTCTTCAGTGCTTCGATGTTTGGCCCCAGACCATAGCTGACATTGAAGAGATGGTAATAACTATTGGCATCGACCGTAGAGGATTCAGGAAACCCCTGTTCGCGCAGCAATTCGCTATGCTTCACCATGAGCTGGACAGAGCCAAGGGCTGAACCGTCAAGATCGTATATTATGCCGACTTCACCACTGTGACGGCCAACAATACGGAGATTTTTGCTGTCGCCAGGCCCCAGGAGCTCCTCGAGCTCTTGCTGATAGTCAAGCACATCCTCAAGATTGTCACTCCAGATATAGGCAATATCGTAGGTATCACCTTTTGCGTATGCAGGCACCTGCAGGAAAATGACCAGCAGCGATACCAGCAAGGTTAAAAAAAATCGATGCATGTTTATATGTTTGATATGTTTTGTATTTTAATACCTTCTTGCTATTGCAAAAGGTGTTTTTTTATTGTTTGGCACTTGAGAGTGGCCCATCAACAAAGATGCCCGGAACTCCCAGTGCAGCACTATAACAAAACTCCGGCCAAGCGCCAAAAAAAGATGGGCCAGACGACAAAATAATTCCTGCCGCATCATTATTTGCGGCAATGACCAATGAAGCAATTACCCGCCATTGGTGCCAGTGTCACACCTCCCTGGACGTCATCGTTAAAACACCAATATCATGCAATCCGAACACCCTGCTTTTGTAACGCGCTCTGAACCTCGGCAATGTTCACCTCTCTTGTCGTTACACCGCTTTTTACTGCCATGGCAGCAGCAACACCTGCTCCCTGGCCGGTCACAGTACAGCACATCATCTGGCGCAGCGCGGCGTGTGATATTTTGTCACCCGAAACACACCTGCCGGCCACAAGCAGATTATCTATACCATCGGGCACCATGATACCGTAGGGAACCTGAAAATAACGGCCCGTTGTGGGAATAACAACAACACCATAGGCATCTAGAAACTCGGGAAATATACCTATTGAATCGGAAAAGGCCGCCTGGTTTCTGACATCGCTCTCCGTCATATAGTACCTTCCCACGATCTTTCTCGACTCTCGAGCCCCAAGCGAGGAACCAAAGGTCCGTAACCTGGCGTTTTCAAAACCCGGGGTATATTTGCGCAACGCTGCAATGGCCAGCATCGCCTGTTTTCTCCCGGTAATTTCGGCATGGGTCAAATCCTTCAAATTGGTGGGATCGAGCCCCAGCATATAGACCATATTGAGGTATGTTGCCTCACCAGTATCTGTAAGGCTACTCCAATACCCTCCCTCCAGAACATCACTGGGTATTTCACCATTTTCCCTTGCCCTGGCAAATGGCTCACTGAGATATGGGCTGAAAAGCCCATCTTCCTTGCCGCTGGTTTGGCTGGCCCATTGGCCGATTGTAGCTGGATTTTCAGCAATATAGCTCATGAATTTTTGCCGGTTTACACCGCTGCAGCCAAAACTCACCGAAACTCCTTCCAGCTCCGTTTTGTCCGGCTTATGACAGCTGGCACCGGCTCTGTAAGCAATGTCGGCATCGCCAGTACAGTCAATCACCTGCTTGGCGAGAATAGCCCTTCGTCCTTCCTTGCTCTCCGTAATCACCCCTGCAACACTGTCATTGTGGACAATAGCCTCCACGCCGAGGCAGTGCAGAAACTTCTCCACACCAGCCGCCTCAACCATTTCATCGGCCGCGCATTTGAATATGTCCGCCTCCACCACCTGACTGATCGACTGGGGCTCGCACCGTTGGCCGGCCAATCGGATGGTTTCCCGCTCAAACTCGCGTCCTATGCCATCTGACTCAATGGTCTTTTCATGACGGTACCAACCAATTGATTCGACCATCGCCTGGGTTATATTGCCGCCGAAACAACCATAGCGCTCCACTAGCAGGGTATCAACACCTTGCCGTGCCGAAGCCAGCGCAGCGGCGAGTCCGGACGGCCCGCTGCCCACCACCAGAACATCGGTTTCGGCCATCACCGGCGTTTTCCTGCTGAACTCCTCAATATATCTCATACGCCCTCTCCTGACAAGTTTACCTTTGTGCCACCCTATCGCAGCTCCTTCGAGTTTTCCAGATTTTTCTAGAAATTCTTCTACCGACCATGTATGCCAGACATCTTCATAGGGGTATTTCTCGGTGAAGAAAAACCTGATCACCCATAAAGATGAGCCCAAAGTACAGGAGGTTTGCTGAATGGTATACCTCCCTTGTATATTCCAACACGACTGTTAAACTGATCAGAATACTCAATGCTTTCTTCAGATAGAGCGGTGAAAAAAACACAGGAGAAGTAAAATGGAGAAGATTCTGCTCTGTAGCGACCTTGACAGGACAATCCTGCCCAATGGTCCCCAGCCGTCATCCGCCGATGCCATTGCTCTGCTTCACCGCCTTCACCAAGTGCCTGGATTTACACTGGCTTATGTCAGCGGCAGAAATAAAAACCTTATCGCACAAGCGATCGAAGAATATGGCATCCCTGTACCCGATTTCGCCATCGGCGATGTCGGCACTACCATCTATGAACCTGGGCGCGACTGGCGCCCCTGGAAGGGCTGGTCCACAGAGATCGCCAGTGACTGGAACCAAAAGCCCCGTGTCTTCCTGGAACAGCTCCTTGGCGGTATAAAAGGGCTCGAACTCCAGGAAGAAAGCAACCAGAACAGCTTGAAACTGAGCTACTACACCGTCCCGGAAAGAGATATGACATTGCTTCTGGATGCCATCCGTTTGCGCCTGGAGGGCGCCGGCATCAAGGCTGCGATCATCCACAGTATAGATGAGGAAGAAAACCTCGGCCTTATCGATATTCTCCCGCAGCATGCCACCAAGGTACATGCCATTCGTTTTTTAATGAACAAAACAGGTATTGATGAAGACCGTACGGTATTTGCGGGCGACTCCGGCAACGACCTGCCGGCCCTGACCAGTGGTCTCAACGCCGTTCTTGTCAAGAATGCATCAAAGGACGTCAGAGAACAGGCAATGCACCGTCTGGCCGAAAAAGGCTGGACGAACCGTCTCTATACGGCACGAGGCGGCTTTTTGGGAATGAACGGCAATTACTGTGCCGGTGTCCTGGAGGGATTGGCCTACTTTCTCCCCGAAACCCTGGAATTACTGAAGACCTGAGCCGCGGGAAAAGCTTGCACAGCTTTCCCGCGGCCGGCAGTGGGACCACGATGAAAGCTATCAACCAGTCTCAGGCATATTGGGCCACTTGGTTGTGAGTCCCTTGTAGTTGCTGAGGGTATACTCCTTATCATCCTTGCCCTTGATGTAGTAATCCGGCATCAGTGGAATTTTGCCGATATTGGTGGCAATGACATACATCGGTTGGGCCATGCCGGTGGTATGGCCGCATATGGCATCACGAATGAGCTCCGCACCCTTTTCCACCGTTGTTCTGAAATGATCGATCCCCGGCGCCGGTTCGCAATATGCACATAGGAGGTTCGTATGGTTGTAACTTCGATCGCCTTAAATTCACCATAGCCCATCACGGTTCCATGACACCGGATAATACGTATAGAGGTGAACCGGCGGGTGTTATCTTGACTATTAATGATAAAAATATTTATCATACTGGCGATACCGGTTTGTTTTATGATATAAAACCTGTTGGCGAGATGACGGATCTGGATTATATGCTGCTGCCGATTGGAGATAATTTTACCATGGGAATCGAAGATGCGGTAAAAGCGGTGGAACTGGCCGATCCCGGCATGACTATACCGATGTATTACAATACTTTCCCCGTTATTGAAGCCGATCCGGAAGTATTTAATAGTAAGGTCGAAGCAACTGGTAAACAGTGCAGGGTACTGGCCTACGGTGAAGAGATAGATCTTTAGTCAAATAATATCTGAGTGGGCGTAAGCGGGGTGGTGATTTATTGCAGGTCAGCAGAGAAGAAAATGAATCATCCGATGCGCCTGGTCTGATTGGAAACCTGCCGCCCAGTGCTGCAATTCAAACAGCCTGCCTGTGCATACTGTTTGGCGCCAACGCTGTTGCCGTCAAGCTCAGTCTTGCTGGTCTCGGTATCTTTACCACGGCAGGTATCAGATTTGGTGTCGCGTCTCTGGTCATTTTCACATACGCCCGGCTGTTGACAAAGCCGCTAGCTGTCAATCGTAAACAGTTGCGTCAACTGGTCCCGCTGGGCGGTATCTTTTTCGTTCAGCTGTCTCTTTTTTATCTCGGTCTCAGTAAGACGACCGCTTCTCATGGTACACTTATCGCGAATGTACTGCCATTCGTAGTAATGTTGCTCGCCCATTTTTTTATTCCCGGAGACCGGATAACGCTGAAAAAATTTTTGGGTCTTATTCTCGGTTTCTCGGGAGTGGTTGTTTTGCTCGCTGGTTCTCTGACTGCAAGCAGTGACGTTCTCTACGGAGATATGGCAGTTCTGATGGCAATCATGGTTTGGGGGTGCAATGCTGTTTATGCCAAACGAATCATCTGGAATTTCCACCCTATTCAGATCACCCTGTATCCGATGCTGATGGCATCGATGGGATTTATCCTATGCGGTATATTTGTGGATCAGCAGAGCATTTTCTATATTGATGGGTGGATCCTCGGTGCGCTGTTCTATCAAACTTTTGTGACAGCGTCATTCGGGATGGTGGTATGGAGTTCAATGATAAAAAAATATGGTGCCACCAACCTGCATGCTTTTATTTTTATTATGCCGATATCCGGTGTTTTTTTTGGGGTTATGCTTCTGGGGGAGCCGTTGACGGCCAATCTTCTGGGTGCGATTCTCTTGGTGACAGCGGGGCTTGTTGTAGTTAATCGTTAAGATTATTAAAGCGCAGGTATGAGACATTTTCACGAGAGAAATCTTAAGGGTCTCAGCTGAGGATTATGTTGCTACGCATTGTCATGCCTGCGTTCTTCGCTTCCTCTAGTTCAAGTACCAAGCAAGCCAAGCGATACAAGTTTTTCATAGTATGACCTCTCATTTTTTGTTGGGAATGAACGGCAATTACTGTGCCGGTGTCCTGGAGAGATTGGCCCACTTTCTCCCCGAAACCCAGGAATTACTGAAGACCTGAGCCGCGGGAAAAGCACTCTCACCTTTCCCGCGGCCGGCAGTGGGACCACGATGACAGCTATCAGCCAGTCTCAGGCATATTGGGCCACTTGGTTGTGAGCCCCTTGTAGTTGCTCAGCGTATACTCCTTATCATCCTTGCCCTTGATGTAGTAATCAGGCATCAGCGGAATTTTGCCGATATTGGTGGCGATGACATACATCGGTTGGGCCATGCCGGTGGTGTGGCCACGGATGGCATCACGAATAAGCTCCGCACCCTTTTCCACAGTTGTTCTGAAATGATCGATCCCCGGCGCCGGTTCGCAATAAAACAGATAGTAGGGACGGATACGGGCGGAGAGCAGCTTCTGATGGAGCTCACGGAATGTCTCGACATCGTCGTTTATCCCCTTGAGCAGCACTGCCTGATTTCCCATGCTTATCCCGGCTGTCTGCAGCTTATACACTGACTTTGCGGTCAGCTCCGTTATCTCCTTGGGATGATTACACTGGGTATTGAGCCAGATCGGCACCTTGTGATACCCACCGAGGACTTTGACCAAACCATCGGTAATACGGTGCGGCAAAACGATCGGCGCGCGCGAGCCGAAGCGAATCATCTGGATATGTGGTATTTCACGGAGCTTGCGGACGATATATTCAATCTTGTCATCGGAGAGAATAAAGGGGTCGCCGCCGGTGACAAGGACATCCCGAATCTCTTCATGCTCCGCAATCCACTTGAGGCCTTCATCGACATCCAT
This sequence comes from Desulfopila sp., assembly GCA_046260685.1. Taxonomy (GTDB): domain Bacteria; phylum Desulfobacterota; class Desulfobulbia; order Desulfobulbales; family Desulfocapsaceae; genus Desulfopila_A. The sequence continues at coordinate 19,549 of JBHEOR010000008.1, read as the reverse complement.
GCGCAGCTTGAGATTGCCATCCACCACAACCTCTTTGCGAAAACAGTGACGGCAGTAGTTGACGCATACTTCGGTAACGGTGAAGGCGACGCGGTCGTTGTACTGCCTGGCGATACTGTCGGGCCGAATCTCTTCCGTGGCCCTGTTCTCCTTCCAGATAAGATAATTCTCCACACCATAAACATTCTTGGTCTCCTCAAAACTCGGCAGCACCTGCCGGCGGATAGGGCACTTAGGGTCATCTCTGTCCATAAGGGAGGCAAAATAGGGTGATGTTCCCCATTTTGTGCCAAGGGAGGTGATCGCCTCCTTTTCCTCCGGTGTGACATTGATATACTCCTGGACACGTTCCAGGGTATTGACACTCTGCTGTAACTGCTTTTGCCATTCTTCCATGGTGAAACTCCCCTTACTCTTTATCTCCGGCCAAATCAGGGCCGATATGTCATCGCTATTTTTGCAATACCGCAAACCTCTTCATATTGCAATGTCGATTTTTTCCATCTTCGGCTGCGACGATTAGAGAGCCGCTTCCGGCAGGTCGTCAAGCCATCCACCGTTTTCCGTCAATTCACGTACAAGAAGCCGGGAAACCTCCTCTTCATGCCCCTGCCGGGCGTGCAGCTGTTTCAGTACAATTTTATTACCGATCCGGCCGCAAATCTCCAATTTGCCGATATCATGACCGATAATATATTTAAAGCGCTTGGCGTAACCGTCAAAATAGCGCCGTGCCGTATCAACAAGATCAACACCTTCCTTCAAAGAGACCTGGAAATGATGCCGCACCCGTGCCACCGGCATGCACTGATACAGGTAATATGGGTTGACGCCGATACGCAGCAGTCCATTCATCAGGTTGACCAGGGATTCCACGTCCGCATTTACACCGTTGAGCAGGACTGCCTGGTTATTGACGGTTATTCCAGCATTGCGAACTCTTTGCACCCCCTCGGCGGCAATATCGGTAATCTCTTGGGCATGGTTGAAATGGGTCGGCAGGAACAGGGTTTTTTCCTGATTGAAATCACGCAGAAGCTCGATAAGCTCATCGTCGAAAAGACGTATCGGGTAACTGACCGGAACGCGTGATCCAATCCTGACATGGTTGAGATGGGGAATATCGCGCAGGGCGTCCAGCATCTTTTTGAGCACGGATGTCGACAGCATGAGCGGGTCGCCGCCGGACATGACAACATTTGTAATCTCAGGATGGCCGGCAATATACTCGGCGGCATTTTCAAAGTTTTTGACTGTCTGTTCATTGGGCAACCCCACCATACGCTTGCGAAAACAGTGCCGACAGTACATGGCACAGTATTCCGAGGTCACCACCAGGGCGGTATAGCCATACTTATGCAGTACGCCATTGCCCTTGTCATGCTTATCATCACCATAGGGGTCGGCAGTGGTCTCTCCCATTGATCCGGCCACCACCAGCTCCTGGGAATCGGGAACACACAGCTTGCGGATGGGATCATGGCGATCATCCGGATCCACCAGACTGAGATAGTATCGTGGAATATTGAGCGGATGTATTGTATGGATTTGGCGCAGATCGTTCTCTTCATCTTCTCCCAGGTCGAGATAGGTTTTGAGCGCGTCAACCGAGGTAATATTATTTTTCAACTCTTTGCGATAGTCCAGTTCCCGCCAATTGATGTCCGCAAAGAGTGGGCGTTTAATAGTTATATCTGCATGTTCGTTTGTATACATGACCGGAACCTCCTTCTGAAATTTCCTGTGAGCGACGTCTTATCTTACTGAATCTTAATTACTATTGCTCTTTTCATACCTTCACACTACACCTCTCACACCATCAACCGTTTCGGACGGCCACAGGGCTAATAACCGACATGCTGGAGAAAATTCTTGAGCCGTTGCGATGGCGGATTGCGCAACAGGGCGGCAGGGTTGCCATCTTCGGCAATTCGCCCGTCATCCATGAATATCAGGCGAGAGCCTGCCTTGTTGGCAAAGCTCATCTCATGGGTGACCACCACCATGGTAATGCCCTCTTCGGCAACCGCGGTCATGACGTTGAGCACCTCTTCGCGCAGTTCAGGGTCAAGCGCCGATGTCGGCTCATCGAAAAGCATAATCTTGGGTCTGTTGGCCATGGCCCGGGCAATGGCGACGCGCTGCTGCTGCCCTCCTGAAAGCTCCGAAGGATAGTGACTCCCCCTGTCGTCCAGCCCCACCTTGGCAAGTAGATCGTGGGCTATGGCGGTCGCTTCCTTGGTGGTGGCACCTCGCACCTTCTTGGGACCAAAGGCGACATTTTCCAGCGCCGTCATATGAGGAAAGAGAAAAAAGAGCTGGAAGACCATGCCGACCTCCTTGCGAATCTCACGGATCTTCCGTTTATCTTGAGGCAGGGTTATGCCGTCAACCGTCATTGAACCGGAGGTGATAATTTCCAGACCGTTAATGCAGCGCAACAAGGTCGATTTGCCTGATCCGGACGGCCCGACAACCACCACAACCTCCTTTTCATCTATGTTCAGGTCGATATTATGCAATACTTCCGTCTTGCCGAAGCTCTTACTGACATCATGAAACTCTATCAGGCTCTTGCTCATAGTATTGTAACCCTTCGCTCAAGGTATTTCATAAAAAGGGCCAGGGCAGTTGTCATTACCAGGTAGCATACCGCCACCGCAGACCACACCTCAAGCGCCCTGAAATTACTTGCCATTATTTCCTGGCCCTGTCGTGTCAACTCACCCACACCGATAACGATAAACAGTGAGGTGTCCTTGAGGCTAATGATAAACTGGTTGCCCAGGGGAGGAATGGCACGTTTGAAGGCAATCGGTCCGATAACCGAAGTAATCAGCTGCAACCTGCTGATCCCCATGGATATTCCCGCCTCGACCAGCCCCTTGTTGACCGACAGAACAGCTCCGCGGACAATTTCGGCGATATACGCCCCGGCGTTGATGATGATGGTTATAATGGCTGCCGTCAAGGCATCAAAGCGAATGCCACGCACTCCTGTGACAACCTCAATCAGCATCGGCAGAGCAAAATAAATAAACATTGCCTGGACTATAATAGGAGTTCCTCGGATCAATTCCACGTAGCTGGCCGCACACTTCTGACCCACCATACCTACGATGCGAGTGTAACCGTAACTCTCCCCACCGATTTCCCGGGTCCCTGCAAGGCGAAGAATACCCGCGACCGTTCCAAGGGCCAATCCGCCAACAATGCCTATTATGGTAATATACCATGTCAGCTTCGCTCCTTCAATCAGGGCGGGCATCGCTTCCACGATGTATTTAAATTCAAAGCTCATAGTGTTTTTCCGTTGTAGGTGCTCTCCTGACATAAACAGGGGGCCCAAGCCTTCCTTCGGCTGAGCCCCCTGAGTGAAGGTTCTTCCTTTGTAACTCCTGCGATTATTCAGGCGCCGAGCCGAACCATTTTTTGTACAGTTCGTCATATTCGCCGTCTTCCATCATTTCCAGAAGAGCGATATTGACTTTCTCACGCAGCGGGCTGCCCTGCTGAAAGCCGATGCCGTAGTAGGCCGCTTTGACATCCGCGCCCACGGCCTTTACTCTCCCCTGTCCCGCTGTTTTGATGTAGTAGAGGACATTGGGTGTATCATGCATGGCGGCATCCGCCCCACCGGTGGCTACTTCCATGTAGGCCTGATCAATGTTGGGGAACTTGGTGAGTTTTTTCGCACCCAGCGTTTCCACGTACTCGACGGTTGCCGTACCGGTCTTTACCGCCACAACTTTGCCCTTCAGATCGGCGGGACCGTTGATATCGGTGTTATCAATCGGAACCATGACTTTGAGCCCCGCCCTGAAATAGGGATGAGAAAAATCAATGGCCTTTTCCCGCGAAGATTTGATAAAAATTGCCGCAAGTACAACATCGAGGTTGCCGGTGGTCAAGCCCGGAATCAGGCCGTTAAAGTCCATGGGAACGAGTTTATAATCCGCGCCGATACGCTCGGCGATAGCCTCCCAAAGTTCTACGTCGAAACCGGTATAGTCACCATCCTTGCCCTTGAACTCAAAGGGTACAAAAGCTGTATCGACTCCCACCCGCAACTCTTTGGCCGCGGCAAAACCGCCGGCAGTCAGGACCATTGCACAAACGGTAAAGGCTGCTAACAGTCTGCTCAGTCTTGATGTTGTCATAATCGTCTCCTGGTAAATGTGTTGTTGGAATGTGGCGTATTTGTTATACCTGTTTATGATACCATTTTTTGTCAACAAAGACTTACAAATTCTATTTTTTTCGCCTTCCCATCAAAAAACTCACAGCCATCGGCATGCATGCACACCAACTCCACACACTCAGCGGCGCGCTTGTCGATCCAAAAATTTGGCCCTCGTAACTACGCTCACCCATTCATCGTCAACTCACTCATCACTGGAGATTCAAAAGAAAATGGAAGACATGCTCACAACAATCGGTAAGGTGGATACATTACAGATCTTTACAACCGATCTTAATGGGCGCCCCGTAACCCTGCAGGTCAACGGTGACAACGCTGCCTCGCTGCTGGAAAAAGGGGTCGGCTTTGACGGCAGCTCCGTCCCAGGCTACGGAACCGTCAACGACAGCGACAAGCTGTTGATTCCTCTTCAAGAAACATTCAGGACAGTTCCTCTCCCCCAGGAAAATCTTGGCTTTTTGATAGGCCGTATCAATGAGGGCTATGCAACCCGATCTCCGCTTGATCCCAGATATCTGCTTGAAAGAGTTGTTGCTCAGGCGGAGCAGGAGTTCGGCCTGCAGTTCAAGGTAGCGCCGGAACACGAATTTTTTCTGCTCTCCAGTGATGAATTCAGCGCCGAGGACATCCACACGGACAAGGCCGGGTACTTCCAGCCCTCCCCCAGAGACATGGGAGAGGTGGTGCGCAAAAAAATCGTTTCGGTTTTGAAGAAATGCGGTGTCGATTTTGAGAAAATGCACCATGAAGTCACGCCTTCCCAGCATGAAATCAATCTCTCCTGCCTCCCTCCCCTTGAAGCAGCCGATCGCACCGTCCTCTTCTCCTATGTTGCCAAAAAGATCGCCTACAGCCAGAACATGTACGCCTCCTTCATGCCCAAGCCCTTCAACGGCTTTAACCGTAATGCGCTGCACTTTCATATCTCCGCCCAGGACATGGCAGGAAATCCCGTGTTTTTCGAAAAATCGGCCCCGGATACCCTGTCGAAGACAGCCCATCATTTCATCGGCGGTCTCCTGGAATATGCCCGACAGACCTCATTGATTATGGCCTCCACCTTCAACTCCTACAAAGCCTATGTCGTCGGCAGAGAAGCTCCCATAGTGCGCAGCTGGGGGATGAAAAACCGCAGTTCCATGGTGCGCGTCCCCTATGCTTCCGGAGCCAACGATACACGTATCGAGATCCGCTCCCCCGACCCTGCCGGCAACATCTATCTCCAGATCGCCACATTAATAGGCATCGGTCTCCAGGGGATCCGCGATAAACTCGACTGCGGAGCTCATGATAGCGCCAGTACCTATCAGACCAGAAAGGCTGCCGGCCTGTGGGATACCAATTTTCTACCGACCAATATGTATGAGGCTCTGCTGGAGGCTGAACGAAGCGAATTTCTCAAAAATTTTCTTGGAGATGCCCTTTACGAGCAGTATATGTCGCTGAAAATTGCCGAGTGGGAAGAGTATCGCACCTTTGTTACTCCACGTGAACATGCGATGAGTCTGCACTTTTAAGGATACCTTGGAAACCACACACCAATCCATCTGGGTACTCGGTGGTGGACATTTTGGCAGGCATGCTGTTGCGACCCTTCAGCAAAGCCGGCCCGCAGCCGACATTACGCTGGTGGAGAAAGAGCCGCAGACAGACCCTCCGGCAAACGTCCATTGCGTCGAAGATGACGGAGTTGCCTGGCTCGCCCGTCATTTTACCAAAGACGCCACGGTCTCCAGAATAATTCCCGCTGTTCCTCTGCATCTGGCAGCGGAGTGGCTCAAAGCCGTGCTCACCGAGCAGGGCATTGCCTTTCAAACTGTTCAGCTTCCCGACAGCCTTCTCCGTCGTCTCCCTCACCCCCTTCGGCAGAATGATTTTCAAGCCGTGATATCGCATGCCGATTTTCTCTGTCCCGCCGACTGCCGCGAGCCCGACACCATATGCACGGCCACCCGCAAACCCCGCCCGCAACCACTCTTCCAACTCATCCAAGACCTTGAGCATGCACCCTTTGTTCCACTGGTTATACGGAGCCGCCAGTTTGCCCCTGGAGTTGGTGGTTTCTTCCCCGAAGATTTATGGGATTTTTTCCAAAAAGCGCTCTTCATGCGACACACTCCACTGCTTATTGGAACAGCATGCAAATGTCACGGCATTGTTGATGGAATGATTATTGACTAAGGGCCACGTGGACTACACAAACAGAATGATCCGCAGATTAGGCAGATATACGCAGATTTTAAAAAACAAAAAAATACTCTGTGAAAATCGGCGAAATCTGCGGATAAAAAGACGAGGGGCGCGATTTTGCCACGCCCCTCAGTGGTGTTCAGCCCTCTGCTTCTTCCCGTTCCTGGGGCAGGATAAGGTTCAGGGTAAAACCAAGAATACCGGCAAGGCCTATTTTTTCAATGACAAAGTTGCCGGTACTGAACTGCATATCGCCAATTCCGGCAACCAGTATAACGGCAATAATCACCATATTTCTTGGAGTTGTCAGATCTCTGCCTGACTTGACCAGGGTATTGATGCCGATAACGGTTATCATACCAAAGAGCAGAACCATAATTCCCCCCATTACCGGGGTCGGAATAGTTGATAAAAATGCGCCGATTTTGCCGATAAAGGAGAGGAGAATGGCAAAAATTGCCGCCCAGGTCATAATGGCCGGATTATACGCCTTGGTCAGCGCAACGGCTCCGGTGACCTCTGAGTAGGTGGTATTGGGCGGCCCGCCAAGCATGGAGGCAAAGGATGTCGCCAGACCATCGCCAAGCATGGTATTTTCTATCCCCGGATCCTTAATGTAATCTTTACCGGTGACTCCGCCAATGGCCAGGACATCGCCAAAATGCTCAATAGCCGGGGCCAGGGCAACGGGGACGATAAACAAGACCGCTTCCCAACGCCACTCGGGCAAAACGAAATCAGGCATGGCAAACCAGGCCTTTTCCGCGATGGGCTGCATGGAAATGAGTGCCGGGGCGGTCCAGTTTTGCAGCTCACCTGGATCAAAAACAGCCTGAGCACTTGCTGAAAACCCCACAAGGTCCAGAACAAGTGAAGCCCCATAGCCCGCCGCAATGCCGCATAGAATGGGAATAAGCTTAAACCACCCCCTGCCGAGCAGGGATACCAGTGCCGTGGTGGCCAGGGCAACGGTTGCAATAATCGCCGCCGTGGTACTCGGCACCAGCCAGGCAGAGCCATCGCCGGTGCGCCCCATGGCCATATGGACGGCAACAGGTGCAAGCACAAGCCCGATCACCATAATAACCGGCCCGGTGACAATGGGCGGTAAGAATCGATGCAGTATATCGGAACCGAAAAAACGTATCAACAGGCTCAAGAGTATGTAAAAAACACCAGCTGCTGCGAGACCGCACATGGTGGCGGGAATCCCCCAGGTCTGCACGCCATAAATGATGGGGGCGATAAAGGCAAAGGATGACGCCAGAAAAACCGGCACTCTGCCCCTGGTCACCACTTGAAAAATCAAGGTGCCGAATCCGGCGGTAAACAGAGCCACGTTGGGATCAAGTCCCGTCAAGATGGGGACCAGCACGAGGGCCCCAAAGGCGACGAACATCATCTGCGCCCCCACAAGCCCATCCCGAACCCTGAAAATGTAATCCGAGTTTATTCCTTCTGCCGACATAGATCCTCCCCTAACTGCTAGTGTTTTATTATCATATCGAATGCTGATTACCAACCAAACTCAGCTGATCGATCCAGGAGTCTGCCGTGTTGTTTTCCTGGGACGCCATAAACCCATCCCTGGGGGCTTAGCTGCAGCCGTCCTGGCTGCAGATACCCATGAAAACAACACGGCAGACTCCTTGCACTTGAGTGCTTCGAGCTGTGTTTCGTTGGTAATCAGCTATCGAATTTCTCTTTACCAGTTCCCTGCTCTGACATCTGATGTTAGAGTATGGCTATTTTGTACCGAAGATTTTATCACCGGCATCGCCGAGGCCGGGAAGAATATAGCCAACCTCATTGAGCCTGTCGTCCATGGCGGCGATGTATATCTCCACATCGGGATGGGCATCGGTAACTTTCTTGACTCCTTCCGGTGCGGCAACCAGGAAAAGTCCCTTGATGTTTGTGCAGCCCGCGTTTTTCAATGTCTCAATGGTCGCCAGCAAGGTTCCACCTGTTGCAAGCATGGGATCGAGGATCAAGGCGATCCGTTTTTCCATTTCACTGGCCATCTTGACGTAATATTCCACCGGCTGCAGCGTCTCTTCGTCACGATAATACCCTACCACACTGACCTTGGCTGAGGGGATAAGATCAATCACACCGTTCATCATACCAAGACCGGCACGCAGAATCGGGACAATAGTGATTTTCTTCCCCTTGATCTTTTCTATTTCCACCGGCCCAGCCCATCCCTCAATGGTCCGTTTTTCCGTGGGCAGATCCTTGGCAGCCTCGTAGGTAAGCAGCCGCGCAACCTCGGAGGACAAATCACGAAAATCCTTGGTGGAGATATCTTTTTGACGCATTAGCCCCAGCTTATGATTGATAAGCGGATGATCTGCTACATGTACATTCATATTCTTCTCCCCTGGTCTCTATTGTGACATGCCGGCGAAACTTTTCCACCAAACAAACTGCGCTGTACATAGATGTGCCGCAGAGCAATCCGCCAACGTCGTGAATGCTTCACATGACGCACTCCTCCATAAAACCGCCCGAACGGACACTCCGGGCCGCACATATTTTGGGCAAGCATCTCAATATTTGCTCTATTGCATACTGTTGAGCAGATATTAAATATGGAGGAAAAATGCAAGGATTTTCGCTTTCACAAAACCACACAAGCACCTTTAAAATGACAGGCAAGGTTTTCGAAGCACATCGAGCTGAAGTACGTTGAAAATAGGGTTCCGTTGTAGCTATGATTTGGCTATGATATGGTTATGGTGTGGTTATGCAGGATATTCCATTACCTTGATGCCCGGATAGACCTTCACCTGTACCACCAGCATTTTCATATACCAAAAGAGGAAACGATCATGGAAAACTTTGATGTCGTCATTATCGGCTCCGGCACCGCAGGACAGAGCGCAGCATTCAATCTTGTCGCCGAAGGATACAGCGTCGCCCTTATCGAGCACAGCGACACCCCGGGCGGCGTATGCGCCCTGCGCGGCTGCCAGGCCAAAAAGTGGTTTTATGAAATCACCGAAACCGTGGCACGGAGCCGTCACCTTCATAATAAAGGCATCACCGCTCCTCCTGCAGTCGACTGGCAGCAGATACGCCGGGAGAAGAATGCATTTACCGCGGAGATTCCGGAAAACACCGTCGCCAACCTTCGCGGCAACGGCATTCGTTACATCGACGGCAAAGCCGGCTTTGTCAATGCCACAACCCTTGCAACAGCCGACACCACGGTTGCGGCAAAATATATCATTGTGGCCAGCGGTGCCAGACCCATGGAACTGCCATTTGATGGAAACGAGCACCTCATCACCAGCGACGATTTTCTTGAACTGCCCTCACTGCCGCAGCGCATCGCTTTTATCGGCGGCGGTTTTATCTCCTTTGAATTTGCCCATTTCGCCGCACGACTGGGCAGCACCCCGGCAGATATCCATATTCTCGAAGTCGCCCCCCGCCCACTGGGTCCCTTTGATGGCGATATGGTGGAGCAACTCATCAAGGCCTCCGAAGAAGAGGGAATGAACATCCATACTGATATCTCCATCACCTCGGTGCGTCAGGTTGACAGCCACTATGTCGTGGAGCTGGCCTCCGGAGAAAGGGTGGAAGTTGACCTCGTTGTCCACGGAGCCGGTCGTACCGCCGACATTGAAACCCTCAACCTCGACGCTGCCGGCGTCGAATATGGCAAAGGCGGAATCACAGTAAACACTGCCATGCAAACCACCTGCCCCACCATCTATGCCGTCGGTGACTGTGCCCAAAGCCTGCAGCTGGCCCGCGTTGCCGACATGGAAGCAGACATTGCCGCTGCGGCAATCGTCGCCGCCGAGGAGGGTGGAGCGTCTCCACGCATGGACTACCATGCCGTCCCGGCCGTGCTTTTCACATATCCTCAGCTGGCGATGGTTGGTAAGACGGAAGAAGCGCTGCAACAGGAGGGTACCAAATACTGGAAAAGTTATGACACCCAGGTAAGCTTTCCGACTTACCGACGCGTCGGCATGAAATATGGCGCCTATAAGATACTGGTTGACGGCGGCGATCATATTTTGGGAGCACATATCCTCTCGGACAACGCCACCGGCCTTATCAATACCTTCAAGCAGGCCATGATCGACAAGGTCCCCGTCGGCAAGCTCCGCCATGACAACATTATGGCCCCCTATCCCTCACGGGAAAGTGATATTATTTATATGCTTAAGCCACTGCTTGACTGAAAGGTGTTTAAAAATCCTCACATCTTCAAAAGGCTCTGCAGAGCAGATTTCCTGCGTTTATTCCAGCCAGTTTGCACCTCTTCTATCGCGGATGATGGAAGAACCGGGAACATCCTTGGCCCTTTTCTTCAAATCACCGGCTATGGAGGAAACCTCCGCCGCCGAAGTGATATGATGCACCTCCGTACTGACGATACCAATGGAAAGTGACAGCAGCGAAAACTCCTGAGCCACACCCTGACGGTCAAGGCTTGTATAGCTGCCACACTCACATGACTCCTGGGTGTGAAATCGCGGCAGCTGCCGGGCAAAGCTGTCGAGGACCAACTGGGCCGCGGTGATTGAATGTTTCGGCCGCGTTATAAGGATAAAATCATCGCCGCCGATATGCCCGGCAAAGCCGACGCCGTTGGCTCTGAACTTTTTGGCCGACTTGACCGCCAATCGCCCCACCTCTTTTATAACCTCATCGCCCAGGGCATAGCCGTGTTTGTCGTTATAGGGCTTGAAGCAATCGATATCTATGTAGCAGATATCGAAGTGAACAGACTGGGACAGCATTTTGACAATTTCACGCTGGATAAACTCATTACCCGGCAGCCCGGTGAGCGGGTTGGCGCCTCTGGCATAGAGAATGGATTTGTCCGTTACCGCCTCGAGAATGGATGCCACCGCCACCGTACCTATATATTTACCACTGCGTGTCACACAGATATCATCATACATGCGTATATTTTTACGCCTGTTGATTTTTTTGGCCACCTCCTCGATGGGCATATAATTCGGCACCTGGAGAAAGTGGGTATCAACGATGTCACCCACCTTTTTATAATAGTTGAGATCCATGCCATAGCCATACCGGCCCACCATATTCTCCTCCATAAAACGGTACCTGTTGATAATGCCGCAGACCTTCTCCCCGTCCAGAACCGGCAGACAGCAAACTTCGGCATCTCTTGCAAAATGATCCAGGATTTTCGGAACACGCTCATCGATACCGATGGGCCGGGCATGGGAGGCAATATCTTCGATACAGATAGCCTCGTCATACACCCCCTTTACGGCCGGCTGCGGCGCAGTAGGCGGCGGGAAAACAACGGATTGCTTTTCCGTCAGTCGCGGCCCCGGACGGCTAAAATAATAGCCCTGCATCAGATGAATATCAAAGTCATGGCAGACCTTGATGTCATTTTCGCTTTCGATGCCCTCGCCGATGACATCAATGCCGATTCGGTGACAAATTGTGGCAATGGCATCTATGAGACTGTAATTAATGTGGGCGCCATCAATATTCTGGAAGAAATGGCGGTCGATCTTGACAAAGTCGGGAGCGATCAGGGAGAGCATCTTCAACCCGCCATAACCTGCTCCAAAATCATCGATAGCGATCCTGAAACCGCGATTGCGATAATGCTCAATTGCCCTGATAAAGACATCGTAATTGGAGACAGCCTCCTGCTCGGTGATTTCTAAAACGATGTCTTCCTTACGCAGCCCCCAGCTCTGCGCCACTTTCTCTGTTTCCCCTATATTATGCCCCTGTTGCTGCAGACTGGTGGGACAAACATTTATAAAGAGATGTGCTCCGCTTTTAAGGATGTTATGCTGTGCTGCCCGCTTAATGGTATTGCGACGGCACAGCATATCAAGTTCGCAGATTTTCCCGTATTGTCTCGCCCTGTCAAAGAGCGTTTCTATGTTGCCAAAGGGATTGCAATTGGGATTTCCAGAAGGATTTTCTTCAGGGAGGCAATTCTTTAAACGGCACAACCCCTCATAGCCATATATATTTTCGGAGGACGTCGAGACTATGGGCTGGAAATGGACATCCAGATCATTTTCTGCAATAAGCCGCTGTAACTCTGCTCTGTTGTCATGATCCTCCATCCGCTTTTGTTGCGCCATACCATGTTTTTCACTGGTCTTAATTGGAATGATATTCATTGTTCTGCCTTTGTTCCGTCACTGACGATATCACTACCGGTATGACTTGCTGGTATAAATATTTTTCCCCCTGCGAACAGCCCTTCACGAACACCCTCTAAACAGAATGGCAGGGTACATCCGCTTTTTTGGTGGTCGCCATGGCGCAGAGGGCTTCTCCTAATAGCAGTAGAATAGAAGTGCTTTGTTAAACAAAGGTGACAGTACAATTAATATTTCGTTAGCAAAAGAACTCCATAGCTGTACCGCAACGCCGTTAATGGGAATACAATCTTTATTTAATCTCGTCGTAACAGGATGACGTTTTAATGGGTGCTCCACGAACATATTTACAAACAACCAACAGGAAAGAGGGCAAAAACATGGGATTGTGGCAGCGTATAAAACATATCAACCTCATCAACCTCATCAACCTCATTACAGTTGGAACAAAGGTCCTTTGCGGTGTCGCGCTGGCCACAAACATTTTCATAGGCACCCTGGTCTATTTCAACATGCATGGAAACATGAACCGGGGTATCACAATCTCCAGCCCCAGTAGCGCAGAAAACCGACAAAGTCACGAAGATCCGACACCTTCCTGACCCATGGCTCGATAAAAACAAGGCTTCTCCCACGAAAACCAGGATATCATGGGCCACATTGCAGTGACTGGGAGCAAGCCGGAGAAGTTCCTCGGAGCCAAAGAGGCGAGAACAAGTGCGGCATTCATATACCGTCTCTGGGCAATGAACAGTCCGTTCATGCTTAGGACCGACTTCCGCCGCGTCTTCTGGACAACTAGCTTCCTGCCGCAGCTGCATACCTCCTGTTTCGGGAAGAACCGGATAACCGGCGGCCGGGGGAACAACGAAACCGGTGATGTTTCCAACGACAGTCGGGCAAGACAGCTTTTTAAGACTCGCCAGGCGGCGGCCCCCGAACTTGAGTCGTTTTTTTTAGACCGTGCTGATCGAAGAGCCTTTGGATCTGCCCCGCATCTATGGCAATATGGATCTTGCGCGAGAGTGCTCTTGCCAGATCTTCGAAGCTTGCGTCGGGATTCTGGATAAACTCCACCAAAATCAGAACCGCGATCTCTGCGGGAAGCTGAGCCGGCAGAATCCGGTCGGCCATGGCTCGGCGCTGGACGCTAGCAATGGGCGGATCGACGGAGAAATTGACATGCGACCGCGCCATCTTCCGGCGCTGGAATCTGCCATTGCGGCATAGTTGAACCAAGACGGAATGACACCTTACCCGAAGTTTTTCTCCGAGTTTCTCTGCGGTCATGCCCGCCGGGCTCCGTGCGGCAAGATCAATCAATGTACTGGTAATACTCCCAGACCGCAAGAAGCCGATGTCGCGAAAAAACCACAGCCCGTCCCTGTCGAAACGTGGAATCGAATGAAGCGTATACCAGCTCCCGTTATGGGTAAAGCTGCTGAAATATCCGACCTCGGCAAGAAAGGAAAGATATGGGGGAGATGCTCAACCATTGTCGCAGTTCGTTTGTAAATGTAGAGTGATTGGTTGATGGTCGGAATAGTTACATTCCAAATCAATATTGATACGAGTTTCGCAGTGTCGCAGGCTGGAGGACAGCCAGAAGTAATCACGGCAATGGGGCCCTTGCAGCCAGAGCTCTTGATCATACACACCGCAGGTCGGCAACCTTTTTCCATGGTCCTTGCTTTTCTGCCAGGCGTCAATCCAGCCAGCTTGGCGAAGCATTGCATATTCTTTGGCAGCGGGTGTAAAGTTGAGGTCTCCGCACAAAATGCAGTCTCCCTGAAGATGTTTAGCTGCGTAGCTCCCGGAGCCTGCCCGAGGTGGGCTGATATTGTTTTCTTCTCGCCAACGCTGCCAATCGCAAATATAGTCGATCTGAAGTCGGCGCTCATCAGCAATATGAAAAGCCAGATGAGTATTCATGACACGGATGTTTTTTCCGCCAAAATCAATTACAGTTTCAACGCAGCTGCGAGGCATTTGCATATTGCCTGCTGCCGCGGGCATGGGTAGGCAGTGAACTCGACTGTCTAAAATGGGCCTTCGTGCCATGGTGAGGTTGCCGAATTCCTGTGGTGGGTTTTTTCCTTGAAACCAGCGCATGCCGGGTCCCCATGCAGCATCATAGTCGGGCAACATTGCGGCAATTATGCGGTACTGATCTTGCTGAGTATCCTTGCAGCATTCAGGAATATACCTGGCCACTTCCTGAAAACAGATGACATCAGGCTGCACAGGCCGATCAACAATTCTCTCGATGATTCGCTTGATATCCCGCCGCCCATCACAACCAAGGCCGCTTTGGATATTCCAACTGAGGATACGCATTATTTAATACCCGCATGCATGAAGGATTGGACAAACTGTCGCTGGAACAATAAAAAAGCCAGGAGCAACGGCGCCACGGACAACAGGGTTGCCGCTGAAATAATCGACCAGTCCACTCCCGACTCCGGCGCGCCAAACACACCAAGCCCCACGGTGAGGGGACGGGTGTTGACCGAATTGCTGACCACTAAAGGCCAGAGGAAATTGTTCCAGTGATGGCTGATGGAGACCAGACCATAGGCAAGATAGGTTGGCCGTGCCAAGGGAATATAGACCCGCCAGAGCACACCAAACAAGCCGCATCCTTCAAGCCGTGCCGCATCTTCAAGATCTGCGGGGGTTCCTTTAAACGCCTGTCGGAGCAAAAAAATACCAAAGGCACTTGCCATGTAGGGCAAGCCGATTCCCACTATGGTATCCACCAGTCCCAGATTGACCAGCGTTCCATAATTTTTGACAATTAATATTTCAGGAGTGATCATCAACTGCACAAGCACCAGAGCAAAGGCCAGATTTTTTCCAGGGAAATCAAATCGCACAAAGCCATAAGCCGCAAGGGTGCAGAGCACCATTTGACCAATCAAGGTCAGGCTGACCAGCGCAAAGGTATTAATACCGTAGCGAAAAAATGGCGCCTGGGACATTGCCGAACGAAAATTTTCCAGGGTCAGAGGCGCAAAGAGGTTGAAGTTTGTCGCATATGCGGGGGGATGAAAAGCGGCCCAGAAGGCGTATACAAGCGGTGCAACCCACAATATGGCAAGAAACCAAGTTGCCAGGGATATCAAGCCATCTCTCACCCATGTATCATAACATTTCATGATGCTCATCGATAGTGAATCCTCTTGTCAAAAACAAAGAATTGTACCAGCGCCAGAAGTGCCAGCAATCCGAGCAAAATGACCGTGAGAGTTGCCGCATAATTTGTGTCAAAATAGGCAAAGGCTGTTTCAAAGATATAATAGAGCAACAGGTTACTGGCATTATTCGGCCCACCCTTGGTTAAGACAAAGAGATGATCCACCAGTTTGAAGGAATTGAGTACCGCGTTAATTGAGATAAAAAGCGTGGTCGGCATCAACAGGGGAAACAGAATACGACGAAAACAGTACCAGCTGCCGGCCCCCTCAAGTCGTGCTGCTTCCTTCATCTCGGGGGCAATGTTCTGTAATGCCGCCAAATAGAAAATCATAAAAAAACCGGCCTCTTTCCAGATCGTCATGACAATAATGGCGGGCAGCACGGTCTGCGGATCTCCAAGCCAGTTTGTGCCTCTGATGCCAAAAATCGACAATACCTGGTCGATCAGACCAAAATCAGGAGTGTAAAAAAACAGCCAGATATTCGCCACGGCAATCATCGGCAGGATGGTTGGAGTGAAAAAAGCCATTCGAACCAGTGAGCGGCCGGCGAAAGAACGATCAACCAGCAGGGCCATGAGCAGTGCCAGTGCAATTGAAGTGGGAATAGTGCCCAAAGCAAACCAGGCATTGTTCACAAGAACCTTCAGGAACACCGGATCAGCAAGCAGCATCTTGTAGTTATCCAGACCTGTGAATCTATCAGCTACGCTGCCACTACCCTCTGCCACAAGGCTGTCATAGAGAGTGGCTGCCATCGGATAGTGGGTAAAAGCGACCAACAATAAAGCCGCCGGGAACAACAACAGCCAGCCGTAAAGAGCGTTGAGTGAAGACGTCCTGTTTATTCTCATAGTCAATTGAGCGCCTGCCGGGAACGCAGAGCCTTTTCCCGGCAGGAACTGTCGGAGAGAATTAGCGATGTGATTTAAGCAGCATATCTGCCTGTTTCTGAGCAATTTTCAAGGCTTCCGCAGGATCCGCGCTCCCTGTCAGAGCAGACTGGATAGCATCATCCAGAGCCTTTCGAACCCTTCCGGACTCATAGGTAGAAAGCTCGGCCGTAGCATATTGGAGCTGTTCACGTGCCACTGCGGCGTAAGGGAATCCAGCAACGTATTCTTTCAGGGTCTTGGTCTCATAGGCTTCGGGACTGACCCCCATATAGCCGGTTTGCACCGACCACTGCGCCGACTGCTCAGGAGAGGTCATAAACTTTATTAGCTTCAGAGCTGCCTGTTTTTCTTCGACGGAAGAATTCTTGAAAATGTAAAAATTACCACCGCCTGTCGGGGTACCACGTCGTTTGTTGGCAGGTAGCATGGCAACGCCGAAATCAAAGCCGGCATTTTTCTTTACCGCCGTCAGATTACCGGTGGAGTGCCACATGATAGCTGTTTTTTCCTCAAGAAAACTCTGGCGCAAAGTTCCCCATTCGATGGCACCCTTGGGCATTATTTTATATGTGCTGCCAAGATCTTGCCAAAATTGCAGGGCTTCGACCACCTTAGGCTGGTCAAAGTATGTCTGATTTCCCGCGCTGTTCATGAGCACCTGATCATTCTGCATGGCCAGCGCTCCGAACATCCAGTAAGGATAGCCTGTGGAGGGGATCATCGCTCCCCATTGGCTGCCGTCCGCCTTGGTCAGTTTCTTCCCCATCGTAACCAGTTCGTCCCAGGTGGCTGGCGGCTGCTCCGGGTTCAGACCGGCAGCACGGAACATATCTTTATTATAGTACATGACAATTGTGGAACGCTGAAATGGTACGCCCCATGTCTTACCTGCGGTTTTTCCATTTTCCATCAGAGTGGGATAAAACGAATCCAGCCATTTTCGATCTTCATCGGTGTTGACGATATCGTCAAAGGCAGTAATTGCGTCTTGACCGATGAGTTCGTACATATCAATGGAAAACATCACCGACAACTGTGCTGGCTGACCACTTTTTAATGCTGCCAGAGCCTTGATACGCGCATCGTTGTAGTTACCGGCATAAATGGCATTCACTTTTATGTCGGGATTCTCTTTCATAAAATCTGCGACCATACCGTCTACCACCTTGGTCAGCGGACCTCCGACCGCTACCGGGTAGTACATGGTCAACTCAGTTGCCGCCATTGCAGCAGTCGATGCCACTAGGCAGGCTGCTGTTACTCCAGCCAAAATTGCACTTTTCATTTTACTGAACATGGTTTACTCTCCTTTTGTTTAAGTAGACGTTACTCCTGTTTTCGGACATATGTCCGGCTCAGACGTACTACCAGAACGCGGCAACGTTCTGGTGAACCAAGGCAGGGAAGCCTCTTCGCCTCCCTGCCTTTTTCCTTTTTTATCAAAAAAATGAACCGCGGATTCGGCCCATTTCACACCGGTTCTGTGACCCTTTCGGAGCGGACAACTTCCCTGTATTCTAACGAACAGTTTGTGATTCGCCAGACGCAGACGCACCAGGCTTTCTGAACCGAGAAAGTCAATAGCTTCAACCTCTGCCGGTATACCGTCTTCGGTCAGATGCACATCCTCCGGACGAATTCCTATATGCATAGCTTTATCTGAGTAACTGGTATTATGGCCAATCGTATCAAGAACAGCCGCGTCAATAACATTCATGGGCGGCTGACCAATGAACCGTGCCACAAACACCGATGCCGGGGTGTTGTACAACTGCTCCGGAGTACCGATTTGCTCAACTCTACCACTGTTGAGCAAGATAACCTGATCGGCCATGGTCATAGCTTCCGTCTGGTCGTGGGTGACGTAGAGCATGGTCAGATGTAATTCCTGTTGCAGCCGGCGAATCTCCTCGCGCATTTCCGCTCTGAGTTGAGCATCGAGATTGGACAGGGGTTCATCCATAAGGCAGACAGGTCGGCGGGAGACAATGGTACGTGCCAGGGCAACCCGCTGGCGCTGACCTCCTGAGAGTTGAGCCGGCTTACGATCAAGCAGTGTCTCCAAACCAACCAGATGGGCAGCGCTGTCCAATCGCGCTAACTGCTCATTATGGCTGACCTTGCGTACCTTGAGGCCGAAAATGATGTTTTCACGTACGTTGAGATGGGGAAAAAGTGCATAGGATTGAAATACCATCGAGACACCACGAGAGGCGGAGTCGACCTTGGCTATATTCTTGGAACCTATAAAAATATCTCCGGAACTGACTTCTTCCAATCCGGCAACCA